>JAFTQX010000016.1 GCA_017462545.1 Clostridia bacterium | reverse complement strand
TCGATGAGAACCGAGCTGACCAAGATCCACAAGAAGGTTGGTACCACCTTTATCTACGTTACCCACGACCAGACCGAGGCTATGACCATGGCTAGCCGTATCGTTGTTATGAAGGACGGTCTGATCCAGCAGGTAGATACCCCTCAAAACCTGTACGATTATCCTGTTAACACCTTCGTTGCAGGCTTTATCGGCACACCGCAGATGAACTTCATCAATGCAAGACTTGTTAAGAAGGAGAACGATCTGTACGTTACCTTTGGCGAGAACGAGCTGAAGCTACCGCCCGAGAAGGCAAACAACCCTGCCCTGAAGGAATATATCGACCACGAGGTCGTTCTTGGCCTGCGTCCTGAGTGTATCCATGACGAGCCGATGTACCTCTCCAGCATGCCCGAGAATGTTATCGATGTTGACATCGACGTTACCGAGCTGATGGGCTCCGAGATCTTCCTGTACCTGCGCTATAAGGGCCAGGATGAGGATACCGGCAACCTGATCGCCCGCGTATCTCCTCGTTCTACCTCTCGTGCCGGTGATACCGTTAAGGTTGCTGTCGATACCAGCCGCCTGCACATCTTTGATATTGATACCGAGCGCTGCATCGTTCACTAATCTTCCCCTGCGGGGAGTGTGTGCGGCATAGCCGCTTGTAGAAAAATGCCGGCGAGTGATCGTCGGCATTTTCCATCGTTTGACATTTCACCAAAGGAGTTTTTATGCCCATCTATCGCATAGCCGACCTGAACATCGACATACAAAACAAATATCCCCATCTGGAACAGCAATGTGCCGGCTACGCTGCCCCGGCCGATGCCGTGCCCGACCTGACCGTTTCGGTCAGCGAAGAGGAAATTGACGCGGCTTTGGCACTACAGCCGCAATTTTCCCGCGGCTACCATGAAAGCATCTGCATGTACCGTCGGCTCTGCACGGCACTGCTGCACCATGATCGGTTTCTGGTACATGCGGCGGTCATCAAATACGGGGGGCAGGCCTATGCGTTCTCTGCCAAAAGCGGAACAGGAAAAAGCACGCATATTTCCCTTTGGCGAAAATATTTCGGCGAGGATGTGACCATCATCAATGGCGACAAGCCGATCCTTCGCCGCGCAGACGACCATTTTGTCGCCTACGGCACCCCTTGGTGCGGCAAAGAGGGCTGGAACAGAAATGATCGTGCCCCCTTAAAGGCGATCTGCTTTATTGAGCGCAGCACCGAAAATTACATCCGCCCGCTTGACGCGCGCGAGGCGGTAGAGCGGATCTTTCATCAGATGCTGCGCCCCAAGACCGTCAGCGAGATGGATCTCACGATTTCTCTGACAGATGCGTTGCTGCGCACCGTGCCCATCTATGTACTGGGCTGTGATATCTCCCGCGAGGCGGCGGAGCTTTCCTTCCGCACGCTGACAGCGGCAAAAAAGGAGGAATAGTACCATGAAAATCAATGAAAATTTTCTGTTGCGTGATGTAGCCGGTCAAAAGGTCGTGCTGCCGGTAGGCGAGGCGGCCGAGAAATTCAACGGCATGATCCGCCTCAACGACACCGGCATCTACCTGTGGACGCTGCTGGAAAAGGACACCGATGAGGATGCCCTGCTCACCGCGATGCTGAACGATTATGACATTGACGAAGAGACCGCCCGCGCCGATATCCACCGCTTTGTAGAGGCATTGCGCAAGGCCGGCATTTTGGACGAATAACCAAGAAGAGAAAGGATGATACCATGCAAGACTATTCTGTTATGGGAGACGGCAAGCAGCGCTCACGCATTGGCGTGATTGTTTTTGCCGCCCTTTCCATCATCATCATTGCCGGCGCACAGCTCATGCACGGCAACAATGCCACCGGCTTTGTGCCACAGTATTTTTTGATCTACGGCGCACCGATCATGATGATCTTTGCGGGCATCTTCCGCTCCTATCTGCTCTTTTTTGTGTCGGTCGTCTACTATTCTCTGCATCAGCTTTTGTCAATTGTCTTGGTCTCTATGAAGGAAGGGGCTTACACCTCCTTTGACGGATTTGAGACCTTTACCGAATACGCGCTCTTTTTTCTCGGTGCTGCTGTTGTCTGGCAGACCACGCTCTTTATCCTTGGGCATGCGGATCATGTAGCCATCACCCACACGGTGCTGCTCTTTACCACCTTGACCCTGATCTTAACCTTTATGCCCTATATCATCAGCCTGTTTTTGGAAGGGCTGTATATCACCGATTCCTATAACGTCTTCTGCCTGGGTCTTTCTTATCTTTCCTTTGTCAATGGGATTGAGAAAAAGCCGCAGCCGGAAATCTAAAGCCGTAAAAAAGAACCGATTGGACATCCGATCGGTTCTTTTTGTTTTTAAATAAAAATAACGGCAACTGTGATTTTCATATCCTTGATAATCTTTTCAAACACCGCTTCATTCTCCTGTTATTCCCGTATCATACGGGCATAGGTCGCCATCAGCTTTTTGGTCTGCCCGTTATCAAACTCCACCTCATACAGCACATCCCCACCCATATCGCGGGCAGTAAGCACCGTACCTGCGCCATAAACAGCATGCTTGACGCGTGTGCCGGACGTAAAGCGTTCCAGCTTTGGCTTTTTCGTTCCCTCATTACCGGCAACAGATGCTCGCTGTAAAAACTCGGGCGAAATGCTCATGCGCTGTCGCTTGGGCGGTGCGTATGGCTCTGCAAGGCCGGGAGCAGGACGAGCTCCCGCGCCGCGCGCGGCGCCAAAATAGGGCATCTCGTCCTCTTCTTCGGATATAAGTCCGGAAGGGATCTCCTGCGCGGCAAAGCGTGAAACAGGATTGGCCTGCGTGCGGCCATAAAGCAGACGGCTGTGCGCACAGGAAAGGAAGAGCCGCTCCTTGGCGCGCGTAATAGCCACATACGCAAGGCGCCGCTCCTCGCCCATTTCCTCGGGATTGGCAAAGCATTGCGTACCGGGGAAGATGCCCTCCTCCATGCCTGCCAAAAAGACCACAGGGAACTCCAGCCCCTTGGCGCTGTGAATGGTCATCAGCACCACAGCATCGGCATTTTCGTCATATTTATCCACATCCGACACCAGAGCAACCTCTTCCAAGAAACCGGAAAGAGATGCGCCCTCTCCCGCCCGTTTCTCATACTCAATGGCGGCAGAAACAAGCTCGTTGACGCTTTGCAGGCGGGTTTCGCCCTCCTCACCGGCCGCCTCCAGCATGCGGCGATAGCCGCTCTCCACGATCACGCGCTCCACAAGCGAAGAAACAGTGTCTCCCGCTGCCTCGCGCAGACGATGAATCAAGGTAACAAATTCTCGCAGATGCGAGGCGGCCTTTGAGAGTGCCACATATTCCTCGCAGCTTTCCAGCACCTCAAACATGGAGCAGCCCTTGCGATCAGCGATCTCGGCAACGGCATCTACCGTAGCCTGTCCGATCTTGCGCTTTGGCTCGTTGATGACGCGCTTGAGCTTTTGGTCATCCCGTCCATTCTCGATCATCACAAGGTAGGCAACGATATCGCGGATCTCCTTGCGATCAAAGAACCGTTGACCGCCCAACACACGATACGGAATGCCGCTTTTGGTAAAGCTGCTTTCCAAGGTGCGCGCCAGCTCGTTGACGCGATAAAGCACGGCAAAATCACGATAAGAGCGACGTTCACGCACGACCAGCTCGGTGATCTTATCGACGATATAGGCCGCTTCCTTTTCCTGTGTGGCGCTGTGATGCAGCACGATCTTTTCCCCAAGCGAGGCCGCGCACCACAGCGTCTTTTGATGGCGCGCGCTGTTGTGTGCGATCACCGCGTTGGCGGCATCCAGAATGGTCTTGGTAGAGCGATAATTCTGCTCCAGCTTGATGACCTTGGCATCCGGGTAGGTCTTATCAAAGTTCAAAATGTTCTCAATGGTGGCACCACGGAATTTGTAAATGCTTTGGTCGTCATCCCCCACCACCATAATGTTGCGGCGTGTGGCGGTCAGCAGCTCAACAAGGCGGAACTGGGCATAGTTGGTATCCTGATACTCGTCCACCGACACGTAGCGAAAACGGTTTTGATAATACTGCAGCACATCGGGATTCTTTTCAAGCAGCTCCACCGTCTTCATAATGATATCATCAAAATCCAGCGCGTTGGCCGCGGCCAGCCGTTTGTTGTAGGCGGCATAAATCTGCTGAATATGCTTTTGGCGCAGATCAAGCGGCGGCTGCGCCCCGGGGGCACGCAGGGCATCCTTTTCGTGGCTGATCTCATTCATAACCGTGCGTACAGAGAGCATCTTTTCGTCGATCTCCAACCGTTTCATGCATTCGCTCACCAGTCGCTTTTTCTCATCGGTATCGTAGATCGAGAAATTGGAGGCATAGCCGATCCGCTCGCCAAAGCGGCGCAAAATGCGCACGCAAATGGAGTGGAAGGTGCCGGCCCAAATATCCTCGGCAATACTTTCGTTATCAAAAGCGGCAGAAAGACGCTCACGGATCTCACGCGCAGCCTTGTTGGTAAAGGTAATGGCAAGGATCGACCAAGGGGGACATGGCTCACAGATAAACTCCGGCAATATGTAGCCAATCTCCTCATGCGACAGGCCTGCCGCTCTTTCCATGTCTGCCACGCTCTCCTCGCTCAACTCGGCAGGAACAACGTTGCTCTCGTAAGCGTTGCCGTATTTAATGAGAAAGACAATACGGCGCACGAGCACGGTTGTCTTACCGCTGCCCGCACCGGCCAAAACAAGGAGCGGGCCGTTGGCGGTGCAAACAGCCTCTCTTTGGCGGGAATTCAGCTCCGCCTCATAATATTGATCGAACAACCGACGTTTCGCGGCCAGATACCGCCTCTCAAGTTCTGTCATACTGCACCATCCTTGTTTTTCTTTCTTCTTATTATACCATACTCCCTCTTTTCATGCAAGAACAAAATAAAAAAGCGGGTAAAAACCCGCTTTTCCCTGCCCGCTTAGCGGCTCTGATTCTTATTCTGCTGGCTGTTCTGCTGATTTTTGCTCTGATTCTGCTGGCTCTGGTGGTTCTGGTTCTGATTGCTCTGCTGATTTTTGCTCTGATTCTGGTACTGGCTGTTCTGATTCTGATTGTTCTGGTTCTGGTTGTTCTGATAGTTCTGATTCTGCATATTTTTGTTTCCCCTTTTCTTTTTCCGCTTTGGCGGTCATAGAATAGTATGGCTCATCGGGCGAAAAATATTTACTGCACGGAAAGTTCACGCGTTGTTCTTGATTTTTATCGGTATCTATGGTACAATACAAGTGACAAAATGAAATTCGGAGGGTATCATGAGCGTTGTCATTGGAATTGATGTAGGCGGCAGCACCACCAAGATTGTGGGTTTTCGCAAGGCGGGTTCCTTGCGCGAGCTGATCTCGCCGCTATTTGTCAAAGCAACAGACCCCATGACCTCAATTTATGGTGCCTTTGGCAAATTCACCGACCTGAATGGGCTGGCACTTTCCGATGTTGAGCAGGTGTTGATGACGGGCGTTGGCTCTTCTTATCTCTCCCGCCCGATCTATGAGCTCCCCTGCGGCACCGTGCCCGAATTCAAGAGCATCGGTCTTGGCGGTCTCTACCTATCCGGGCTTTCCGAGGCAATGGTGGTCAGCATGGGAACGGGAACTGCCATTGTGCATGCAAGAGCCGGCATGGATGCGGATTATCTTGGCGGTACAGGCGTAGGCGGCGGTACGCTGCTTGGCCTTTCCAAAAAGATGCTGGGCATTGAGGAGATCTCACATCTCGGCGATTTGGCCATGGAGGGAGATCTTGGCAATATTGACCTGCGCATCGGCGACATTACCAAAAAGGACACCTCGGTGGGTCTTCCCGACAGTATGACCGCTTCAAACTTTGGTAAGCTCTCTGATATTGCAAGCCCCTCTGACGTCGCGCTTGGCATTCTCAACATGGTTTTTGAAACGGTCGGTATGCTTGCTTTGTTTGCCGCCCGCTCACGCGGGGTGCGGGATATCGTACTGACCGGCAATCTGACGGGTGTGCCCTATGCCAAAACGGTATTCACTACCCTTTCCTCGATGTTTGACGTGAATTTTATAATCCCCGAAAACGCGCAGTACGCCACCGTCATCGGCACAGCCCTGTGCGGCTGATACAACACACGGGGTGGCACATATGAACACCTTTGAAAAAATTTATGCCGCTGTTCGCTTGATCCCACGCGGGTATGTGATGACCTACGGCGGCGTTGCGGCACTAGCGGGCAATCCGCGCATGGCGCGGGTGGTGGGCTATGCCCTGCACCAAAATCCCGCGCCGGGCATCATTCCCTGCCACCGTGTCGTTAACCGCGAGGGGCGTTTGGCACCCGCCTTTGCCTTTGGCGGTGAGGAGGTGCAGCGCGCCCTGCTGGAGAACGAGGGTGTCCCCTTTCTGCCAGATGGAAGGGTAGACTTGTCACACGCGCTTTTTATCCCATCCAAAAAGGAGTAACCGATGGAAAGCATTATGCGTTTTCTTACCCCCAAGAGCCGCACTGCCTATATTGACGACAAAAGCAGCGTGCGGCAGGCGCTGGAAAAGATGCGCCACCATGGCTACAACGCCCTGCCTGTGATTGATGACGACGGTGTTTACGTTGGCACGCTGACCGAGGGCGATTTTCTTTGGCATTTGGTCAATTCCGGCAAGCCGAATCTGCGCGATCAGGAGGAAACACCGGTACATAAGCTGATCCGCGCGGAGTGGAATCCACCCGTCCGGGCAGACGCGACCATGACTGATCTGCTGGAAAAGGTCAAGGAACGTAACTTTGCCCCCGTGGTAGATGACCGTGGCTGCTTTATCGGGTTAATTACGAGAAAGGACGTTCTTTCCTATTTTGCCAAGCTTCACGCCGCACGGGTGGCACCATAAATCAAAACCACCGGTTCAACCGGTGGTTTGCACAGCCCCTATAAGGGGCAAATACAGGCCTAACCCCTAAAAGGGGTACAGAAGTTTGGCATCGCATTACAATTACAGGCAGCCGCTCACGTGCGGCTGTCTTTTTTTAGCCTACTGATTCTTGCTACCCGTAAACGGGTCTGTGTATTCTTTTATGCTGATTTGGTCGCTGGCATAATCTTCCTCTAACTGATTTTTTATATACTCTGCTATGATTTTTTTGTTTTTGCCGACCGTATCAACGTAATACCCTCGACACCAAAAATGTCTTGACCCATACTTATATTTCAAATTTGCGTGTCGATCGAAGATCATTAAACTACTTTTCCCCTTGAGATATCCCATGAATTGTGCTATACTTAAATGTGGCGGGATACTTACGAGCATATGGATATGATCCGGGCATGCCTCTGCCTCTATGATCTCTACTCCTTTTTACTCACACAATTTTCTCAGGATTTCTCCAATATCTTTTTTGATTGTCCCATATATCTCTTTCCTTCTATACTTTGGGGCAAAGACTATGTGGTATTGGCATCTGTATTTGCTGTGGGCTGTGCTTTTGATCTCGTTATTCTCTTTTTTCATTATTAAACCTCCTTTTATTTTGTAACGCGGTGCCAAACCACTTACATTATACTTGGAGGTTTAATTCTTTGCAATGGGCTTGCTTTTAGCTCGCCCTTTTTATTGTTCGCTCCGCTCGTTTATCTGCCCCCAGTAGAACTGGGGGTTGTTCTTGTAACCAACAAAACACAAAAAGGAACCGAAACGCAATGCGTTTCGGTTCCTTTTTATACCCGCAGGCCGTGGGCACGCAGGCATTCCTCGGCCGCACGAATTTCCTCATCGGTCGGCAGGTCGGCCGGCAGCGTGCTTTGCATGCCGAGTGCCTCATATTTGGAGCCTGCATAGTTGTGATACGGCAGAACGCGTACACGGCTGATCTGCTGTAAAGAGGCAAGAAATGTCGCCATTTTTTCCATTTGATCGGCGTTATACCCCGGCACATACGGGATGCGGATCTCTATCTGCTTGCCACAGGCATCCAAATAAGTGAGATTTTCCAAAATAATCTTGTTTGATTGTCCCGTGCAGGCAATATGCACATCCTCATCATATGCCTTCAGGTCATAAAGAAAAATATCGGTATACGGGATAACCTTATTGAGCGCGGTGCGGGAAACAAAGCCGCAGGTATCTACCGCTGTATGAATCCCCTCATGCTTCAATTCACGCAATAACGCCGCACAAAAATCCGCCTGTATAAGGCATTCCCCACCAGAAAGCGTCACGCCGCCGCCGGATGTGTGGTAAAAATCAGTATCCTCCAGCAAGAGAGGCATCAGCTCCGAAATCGTAACGGTTTTGCCGAAAAAGGTCAGCGCATTGCCAAGGCAATGGTCGGCGCAAGCACCACACGCAACACACGCCCCCCTATCAAAGACATGCATGCCTTCCTGCATGCCGTGTGCGCCGTTCTCACAGGCGGGTAGGCACTCGCCACAGGAAATGCATTTGTGCGCGTAAAACGCAAGCTGTGCTTCTCTGCCGATCCCCTCCGGATTGTGACACCAGCGACAGCGCAGGGGGCAGCCCTTGAAGAACACGGTAGTACGGATGCCGTCTCCGTCATGCACGGCAAAGCGTTTGATCTCAAAAATCGTAGCGGTTTTCACGGTGCAATGCCCTCTGCACGCTTAATAAAGGCGTCCTGCTCTCGCTTCTCCAAATTGTTCCAAAGTACATTCCAGCCGCAAACGCGCACCTGCAGCGCCTGGTACTTTTCTGGGTGCTGCTGCGCATCCCGCAGCATATCGGCCGAGAAGATATTAAAATGGATAGAGGCACCGCCGCGGTCATGGTAGGTACGCAGCACGCCGTATAGCACATCAAGCCCTCCCTCCCCTTGCAAGGCAGAGGGATGCAGCATGCAATCGAGACAAGCGCCCGAATCGGCCAGCGACAGATCTAACGAGGTGGCCGAGCGGATCAGGGCGGTAACGCCGGCACTGTCGGCGCCGTTGGAGGGAGAGGCGTTTTTGGAGGTCTCTTCGCCTGTACGGCGGCCGTCCGGCGTTGCCTCGGTAGCATCACCCATGGCAAGATAGGCACGGGCAGAGTGCAATTCATATTCGATATTGCCGCCATGGCAATTCTTTTTCCCGGCGAAGCGGGAGGAAAAGAACCGATGCAGCGCGCAGGCATACGCATCTGCCATGCTGTCCCCCCTGCCGTATTTATGGCGGCAGGCCAGCGCACGCAGACGAAGCGGCTCATATCCCTCCCAGTTTCGGTCGAGTGCCTCCTTCAGCGCGGCAAGCGTGGTCACGCCCTTCTCAAACACCAGTTCGTAAACGGCCATCAGCGCATCAACTGCGCTGCCAAAGCCGCTAAACCACATGTCGGTCACGTTATGGACACCGCCGTCCATGGCGTCGGTCAAGCTCTCCACACAGCGCGGAACTGTGCCGGAATAGAACAAAGCCGGATTGACCTCATGCACGTGCCGCTCAAGCCTCTCTACCCAAACCATTGTCTTGTCTATCACACAGGCAAGCTGCGCACGGTAGGCGTTATAAAACTGTGCAAAATCGATAAAGGAGGTCACATCGCCCGTCTCACAGCCAAGCATGAGACCGGTACGCGGGTCGCGCCCATTGTGAAATACCAGCACGATTGGCTTTAGCGCGTTGATCATGTTATACGAAATCGGAATACTGTCGGCCTTAACGGCGTATTCGTAGCAGCCCTTGACCACGGCATCACACGCCTCTTCATAGGTCGCGCCACCGCTCATCATGGCCTTCACGATCACCTCTTCATTACAAAAGACGATCGAGGTAGAGCCGCCCTTGACCATGGCCAAGGCCTTGTTCAAGAAGTCGCGCGGGGTGGTTTTGCTCACCTTGATCTGAATTTTCGGGTTATAGAGCCCCAGCGCATCGTAGATCTGCAGAATAAGGTGCGAAAGTTCGTTGACCTTGGTACGGCCGTCTGCCCCTGTACCGCCGAGATAAAAGGGCTGGCCCCAGTAATTGCCCATTGCAGAAAACTGCAGCAAAAAGCAAGCGATCAATGCCGTCAGCTCCTCGCGCGTGGCGCGGCCGTTTTCCAAATCTCGCTTGAAAAAGGGATAAAGCGTACCGTCCAGCCCATAACCGAGTGAGCGCACCTGATAATGCCCCACACACTCCGAGATCATAAAGTACAGGTACATCAGCTGCAGCATATCGTGCGTTGTTTGCGGCGCACCGGCAAGCAGGTTGGCAAGCGACTGCGCCACCCTCCCTGCCCGCGCAAAGGGCTGCCGGCTGGCATAGCGGTGCATGCGGGAAAGCAGGCGCAAAATCGCCTCATACTCCAGGTGCGTGGCCTGATAAAAGATCTCTTGCTTCTCGGTCAGGGTGCCACTTTCCTTTTTTGCGCGGTAAGACGCCTCTAACCGTGCAAGCAGCCCGGGAAAGCCGAGCGCGGCAAGCGAATCCCAGTCCGGCACCGCGTGGTCAAAATCCAACCGGATCCACCCAAGGCCCGCCTCTTCCAATTCGGTATAGTACCGGTTGCCAAGCTCGGCGGCTACCGACTCCCTGATCTCCTGGTACCAGGGGTCTACCGTGTAGGGATCGATCAACCGCCCCCAGGAATAGATGCCAACGAAATCGTCATGCGCGTTGACGTCGATACGGGTATGGTCCAGCACGTAGGCAACCATGCTTGCCTTGATGAGCGGACGAGGCTGATCGCGCAGCTCGTTGGCAAGTGTGGCGAGCCCATGGTTGATCTCTTCGTCTGTCATGCCCGTAGCTGCATCATACTCATACCCATGATAGGCCATACGGCGAAAGGGGTCAAACTCCTCATCAACCTTATGATATTTATTCTCAATCCACTCTCTGTCGACCTGCGACAGATGGGGAAACGGATGCTTTATCATCATAGCACTCTCCCTTTGTTTTTTACAGTATAGCAAAAGGTGCCCATGCTGTAAATGGAGAAAAGAAACGAGATGGATTTTTCGAACATGTTTTTTCTTGACAAAACGATACTCTTGCTGTATAATGTTGACAAAAGGAGGGGAGAAAGTTGCAAGCAGATCTGACTATACAGCGTATTCATACCATTTTTGAGGGCGAGCACAATCCGGGACAAATGCACAACCCCGGCAGGCACAGCGATTGCTTTGTCTATTACGATGAAGGAGAGGCCGACTACCAAATGAACGGCTATTCCTTCCGTGCCCGAAAAAACGATCTGTTTTTTTTGGCAAAAGGGAGTGTTTACGATATTCATATACTGCAAAAAAGCCGCTTCATCTGCTTGGATTTTGATTTTTCACCAAGCATGGATATCCGAAAAAGCTGTCTGTTTCGGGATGCGTCTCCCACCGTGCGTAACCGTTTTACCGCTTTTTTTCACCTGTGGGCGCAAAACAATACTTGGCAGTTGCCACGTGCGTACAGTATCCTGTACGATATCTATGCCGAGGCAATCCGGTCTGAAAGCAAGCAATACGCCAAGCGTAGCCCTCTGCTGGAGGAGGCAACCGCCTATATCTTGGCGCACTATACCGAGCCTGACCTCTCCATTGCGGCAATTGCCGCGCACAGCGGCATCTCCGAGGTGCATTTACGCCGTCTGTTTCGCGAAAGCATGGGCTGCTCACCCATTGGTTATATTCATCTGCTGCGGATGGAGAAAGCGAAAAACATGCTGCGCGCATCCAATTACAGCATCAGCGAGGTTGCCCTCTCGGTCGGCTACCCCGACCCCTATTATTTCAGCCGCCTGTTTCGGGAAAAGATTGGTCTTCCCCCCTTGGTCTATCGAAACAGGATATAGCAAAAGGGCTTGCCAAAGCAAGCCCTTTTGGGTTATTCCGCAATCGCAAACGGATCACAGGGATCATCGGTCGCGCGATAGAGATGGAGATTGGTATACTGCCCCTCCGCATCACCACCGTGACGGGAGAAATAGTAGTAGCCCGTGCCGGTGGCATAGGTGCCGGTTGAGCCGTAGGGGAACCAATTTCCAAACACCTCTCCCTGTCGATGCCCTACCTTCTTGAGCGTCAGCTCCCGAATCGGCTCTCCCGTTACGCGATGCGTGCTATCCCTTGGCGGTATGGTAGCATCCACGAGAAACATCGGATAGTTGGGAAATTCCTCTTTCTGTCCGCAGTAGACCATCATCATATAACTATGGGTATAGGCATCGTATTCCAGGTTCTGCACGCCCCAGGTGGTGTTACCCGTATAAACGAAGAACTTTTCATAATAGGTATCCGGCCCGCTTTTGTGCATGGCCGCTTGATTGAGCGGGCGGGCGTAGGTATCCCACCACCCGTCGGCATCATAGCAAAGAATGACTTGATAATCGTTATCCGGACGGTTCGGCTCGCCATAAATGCCATACGCAATATGCAGGTATTCCTTGCCGCCCGTCTGTCCGCAAAGCGGGCCAAAGGCGGTACCATCAATTCCGCTGCAGCCGTAACGGTGCAGATACGTCTCTCCCTCGACCAAAGCGGTGGCCACATAATCGGCTACCACCTCACCAAGATAAACAGCGCGCATCACATCATCCCGCTCGGCCGACATGCCGGGACGATCTATGCGGTCAACATCAAAAATGGCGCAATAAAACGCAGTTCTGTTTTCCTGCTGCACACCAAGCGTGGCGGCAATGCCGCGACCGATCGAATCGCATTTATATTCCAGTGAGCCGTATACACGCCCGTCTTTTTCGCAAAAATCAATACAGCCAAGATGACCTGTCAGCCCGTCTACCGTGCCAATCAAATTGCCCTGCATATCGGTTTTTACCAACAGGGTCGTAAAAGAATAGTATATGTAGCCATGCGCCTCGTCTACGGCAATGCCTTGGCAATGGCAGTTACCGAAATGACCGGAAAAAATATGCTTTGAATAGTTCATCCCATGCGCCTCCCGTCTCGTTGCTTTGCGCTTATCTTATCACAGTGTCATGGCAAAGTCAAGCGATTTTGCGGGAAAAGCCGTTTTTTCTTGTATCCTCAGCCGCAAAGGCATTGACTTTTTCTCTAAAAAACCTTATAATGTAGTGTAGCCATAAGGGCGTCAATCAACCGTTTGGGAGGACATCATGAATACCGAAAACACCCCCGCACCGCAAAAGCGGGAGAATCCCGTTCGTGCATTTTTGCAAAAGAAAAATGTCCGTCTCTCACCAAAGCTGTATTTTGTAGACGCAATGGGCGCAATGGCGCTGGCACTCTTTGCCACACTACTGATGGGTACCATTCTGGAAACACTTGGCGACTATACCAAGCTGGACGCGTTCATGCAGATCTCCGCTTTTGCGAAGCAAGCTACAGGTGCCATGCTGGGTGTGGCTGTTGCCTCTGCGCTTGGCGCGCCGCCGCTTGTGCTTTGCAGCGCGGGTGTCGTAGGTCTTGCCGGGTATAGCCTTGGCGCGGAATTTATGATAGGCAGTGCGGAAAAGATGCTCACCGCAGGACCTGCCGGTGCCTTTTTCTGCGCGCTGGTGGCGGTAGAGCTTGGCAAGCTGGTTTCCAAGCAGACCAAGATCGATATTCTCGTTACCCCCTTTGTCACCATCATGTCCGGCTTTTTGCTGGGGCTTCTGATCTGCCCGGCTGTAGCATATCTGATGTATTGGATCGGTGAGTTTCTCAACACGGCCACCGTTATGCAACCGATCATCATGGGCATTTTGATCTCGGTGGTGGTTGGCATTATCCTCACGCTGCCTATCTCCTCGGCTGCGATTTGCGCCATGATCGGCATTTCCGGCATTGCCGGCGGTGCGGCTGCCGCCGGCTGCTGCGCGCAGATGATCGGCTTTGCCGTCATCAGCTTCCGCGAGAACAAGTGGAGCGGCTTGGTAGCACAGGGGCTTGGCACCTCGATGCTGCAAATGGGCAATATCATCCGCAATCCACGCATCTGGATTCCCGCCACGCTTGCCTCTGCCATCACGGGGCCGATCTCGACAGCCGTTTTTGGGCTGGAGTGCACCGGTGTTGATGCCGGCATGGGCACCTGCGGCCTGGTTGGTCCGCTTGGCATCATAACCGCCACGCAGGAGCATACCCTCTTTTTCTGGATTGGGCTTTTACTGGTATGCTTTGTACTGCCTGCCCTTCTTTCCCTGCTCTTTTCCGAAATTCTGCGCCACATCGGCTGGATTCACGAAGGGGATATGAAGCTGGAGCTGTAATTCCCCGAAAACGCACGCTGTTTTGCAGCGTGCGTTTTTTTGAACAAGGGGTAAATAATTGTAAAGAAAACGTAAATGCCGAATGAGCAGTATTGACAGCATAAAAGGATAGATTTATAATAAATACATCATTTTAAAAGCGAGGCTGCGCCATGAACACGAAACAAAAAAAGGGGCGTTTCGCGCGTATCCTGTATGTTGGCGTTTTGTTTAGTTTTTTAATCCCCATCGGCATATTGATTTTTCTTATCGCAACCTATGACCCCGCACATGCTACCCTTCTGCGATCTGACTATGTGCTGATGCTGGTAGAATGCGTGCTGGGTGCTACAGTCATCCATCTTCCTGCTCTTTTACGACACCGTTGGCAGGTAGACATTCCCATGCCGCTGTATATTATGTTTCTTGTTTTTCTCTTTTGTGCCATTACGCTGGGAGAGATTGGGTTCTTTTATCATCTCATCCCGCACTATGACGACATTCTGCACCTGATGAGCAGCATCATGACCGGCTTTTTCGGCTACATGCTGATTGCCCTGCTTAACCCGCAGGCAAAAGAAAAGATGCCGCTTTCCCAATTCTTTGTGGCCATCTTTGCCTTCTGCTTTTCGCTGACCATTGGCACCGTATGGGAGATCTATGAATTTGCAGCCGACAGCATCCTCGGCCTGAATATGCAGCGTTTCCGTACGCTCTTGGGGGAACCGCTGATCGGGCAAGCTGCCCTGCAGGACACGATGAAGGATCTGATCGTTGACGGATGCGGCGCGCTGATCGCTACCTTGATCGGTGCCCTCTCTATGAGCCGGCAACGCGGCTGGGTGCATGCCTATCTCCAAGATACCGTAGACTTTTCCCCGAATGATGACACCGCCCAAAATAACATATCATAAAACCATAAAAAAGAAAGGAAAACTATGCTGCAACTTAAAAACATCACCAAGGTGTACCCTTCTGCCGCCGGGAATGTAGAGGCCCTGCGCGGCGTAAGTCTCACCTTCCGTCGCAGTGAATTTGTCTCTATTCTCGGGCAATCCGGCTGCGGCAAGACCACGCTGCTGAACGTCATTGGCGGACTTGACCAATATACGGCGGGCGATCTGATTATCAACAATCGCTCCACCAAGGATTTCAAAGACGCGGATTGGGATACCTACCGCAACCATTCGATCGGCTTTGTTTTCCAAAACTACAATTTGATCCCTCACCAGGCTGTGCTCTCCAATGTGGAGCTGGCACTCACTCTGTCCGGCGTCTCCAAGGCAGAGCGACGCGCGCGTGCCAAGGAGGCACTTGAGCGCGTTGGCCTTGGTGACCAGCTGAACAAAAAGCCCAACCAGATGTCGGGCGGTCAAATGCAGCGTGTGGCTATTGCGCGTGCGCTTGTCAACAACCCGGATATTCTGCTGGCAGACGAGCCGACCGGTGCCTTGGATTCTGCCACCAGTGTGCAGATTATGGAAATCTTGAAGGAGATCTCCAAGGACAAGTTGATCATCATGGTCACGCACAACCCGGAGATCGCCGAGACCTACTCGACCCGTATCATCCGTCTGTTGGACGGCGTGGTCGTCTCCGACTCCAACCCCTGCACAGCAGAAGAGGAACAGACCATGGCGGCCATTCCGGTACTTGACAAGAAGGAGCAAAAGAAGAAAAAGGATCCTAAAACCAAGCGTACCTCCATGTCCTTTTTCACCGCACTCTCCCTCTCCTTTAACAACCTGATGACCAAAAAGGGGCGTTCCTTCCTGACCAGCTTTGCCGGCTCGATCGGCATTATCGGCATCGCCCTGATTCTTGCGGTCTCGCAGGGTGTGCAAAACTATATCAACAGCGTGCAGCAGGAGACCCTGACCTCCTACCCCATCGCCATTCAGGGCGAGACGGCGGACATGACCTCTCTGCTCTCCTCGCTGATGAGCAGCACCACGCCGGACGAAGACAGACCGAATGACCGCATTTATTCCAACATCGTCATGTATGAGCTGCTCGGCTCCTTCCTCTCAACCGAGACAAGGGAAAATGATCTTGCAGCTCTGCGCCGCTATATGGAGGCACACCCCGAGCAATTTGAGAAAAACATGAGTGCGCTGCACTACCTCTACGACATCAGCTTTGATGTTTACACCAACGACATTGCCGGAAATACGGTGAAGGTGGATGCAGGCGAGGTCTTCTCGGCGGTGCTGGGAGATGTTTCCTCCTCCTCCATGATGTCCTCTTATTCCTCCATCATGTCCTCCTCGGCCTCTATGAATATTTGGGAGGAGCTGATTCCCGGTATGGAGGATGAAAATGGCAACCGTGCACCCGTCAGTCCGATGCTGAAAGAGCAATACACGCTGCGCTATGGTGATTGGCCGAGTGCGGCAAATGAGGTCGTGCTGATCGTCAATTCCCGCAACGAGCTTTCGGATATGGCACTTTATGCGCTCGGTCTGAAGGATCGCGCCGAGCTGACCGACATGATGGCAGACATCATGGCCAATGAGAAGATGCCCGAAACGAAGATCGAGGAGTGGGCCTATGAAAAGATCTGCAACACCGGCCTCAAGCTGGTGCTGCCGACCGACTATTATATGGAGATCACCGCAGAAGGAGACGAGAAGCGCGTTTGGCTGAAAAATGATAGCGCAAGCGCGGTAGCCAACGCAGGCGTCTCGCTGAAGATCACCGGTATTGTTGCCCCGGCAGAGGGCTCTACCTCCACCGCGCTTTCAGGCGTGCTTGGCTACACCTATCACCTCACCGACTATGTCATGGAAAACGTGATGAGCAGCGAGATCATGCAATATCAGCTGCTGCCCGAAAACGAGAATTATGATGTCTTCACCGGTCTGCCATTTGCCTTGGACGAGACAAATGAAAAGACCGATGCCGAGAAAAAGCAGGCCTTTATCGATTACGTCGGCAAGATGACCAACAAGCAGAAATACGATCTGCTGATCGCCATCAACACCGTGATGCCGGAGGAGCAAAAAACGGCAGCCGTCAACGGCCAAATGGCCATGCTGCTGGCAGAAGGTGCCACGATGGAGAACCCGATCTATGATCGTGCCAAGATGGAGCAGTTTGTACGCGATATGTACAGCCAAACCGGCATGACCGCCTCGCAAGAGCTTGTGGAAAAGTATATCGAGCGGTTAGAGGATGACGAGCTGGCCGATATGATTCGCCAAGCAGTAGAGACTGCCGTGATCGAAGGCTACCGTATGCAGGCAACGGCTATGATTGAAAAGCAGCTGGATACCATCACGCCTACCGAGCTTGCCAAATACAAATCCGATGTCCTCTATATCATTGCCACGCGCGAGGCTAAGCAGCGTTATATGATTCAGCACTATGAAATGCTCACGGCGCTGCCGCGAGATGCCTATACCGCTTATCTGGATGGCCTCTCCGATGAAGAAATCGATGTGCTGATGGATGGACTGCTCAACATTCTCGGCAACGAATATCTCTCGGGCATGGTGAAGCAAGAGGATTACCGCTCGATCAAGGCAGCCTCTATGCTGGATATGCAGCTCTCCATGTTGCAAAGCGACAGCGACTATGCGGCACTTTATGACAAGCACATGCCGTCTACCGTTTCCGAGAGCAGCTTAGAGGAAAACCTGGAGCTGCTGGGCCACGTTACCCCCGATGCCCTTGACCAGATCGTCATTTATGTGGAGACCTTTGACAAGAAGACCGCCATCACCGACGGCATTGCTGCCTACAACAAGCAGGCAGACGAGGACAGTCAGATCAATTACACCGACTATGTGGCGCTTCTGATGTCCGGCATCACCACGATCATTGATGCCATCACCTATGTGCTGATCGCCTTTGTTGCCATTTCGCTGGTCGTTTCCTCGATCATGATCGGCATTATCACCTATATCTCGGTACTGGAACGCACCAAGGAGATTGGTATTTTGCGTGCCATCGGTGCATCAAAGGGCAACATTGCCAGCGTCTTTAATGCGGAAACGCTGACCATTGGCTTTATTTCCGGCGTGATCGGTATTGTGGTAACGCTTCTGCTGGTGATGATCGTCAACGTAATTCTCTTTGCGCTGACCGGCATTCCCAACCTGCAGGCAACCCTGCCGTGGGGCGCCGCCCTCATCCTGATCGGCATCAGCATGCTGTTGACCACCTTTGCCGGCCTGGTTCCCGCCAGCATTGCGGCAAAGAAGGACCCTGTCGTGGCTCTGCGGACGGAATAAAGAGACGTGCGAGAGGCTTTTGAAAAAAGCCCCTCGCGCTCTGCAAAAAGCTTTCATAAAAACAAAAAGGGAAGAATATGTCTTCCCTTTTTGTTTTTGGTTATGTCGAAATGCAACAGCCTTTAACCAAAGAAATAGGCGATCGCACGCTGGATCTCATCATCCCAAAACTCCCAGGTGTGGTTACCGGGGGCTTCACGGTAGGCGTGTGCCACGCCGCCCTTTTCCAACACGGCACGCATTTTTTGCGTGGCGGGTAAAAATCCATCCTCTGTGCCGCAGGAAAGATAGATTTTGGGCATTGTAGCGCCTGCGGCAATCTGCCGCTCGGCCGTGCCGTACACATCGTTGACTGTGCCGACAATATTGTCGACACTGCCAAAGACATCTCCCCAACTGCGGTGACCAACGTACCCCTCCTCCAGGCAGTACTTGTACACATCGATCGCACCGGAGAAGGACGCCACGCCCGCATAGCGTGTGGGGTTTGCCATGGCCACCTTTAAGGCACCATAACCGCCCATCGAAAGCCCCGCTACATAATTGTATTCCCGTGCCTCGCTCATTCCACGGAAGAAGGAACGACAAACGGTAGGCAGCTCCTCAGATACATAGGTAAAATACTTGCCGCCATGCGCCATATCGGTGTACCAGCTGCGGTGCGCATTTGGCATGACCACCGCAATACCGTAACGAGCCGCATACCGCTCGATCGAGGTGCGACGTTGCCAAATGGTATGGTCATCCGAGAGACCGTGCAAAAGATAAAGTGTGGGAAACACACTTTCCCGCTTACCACCCATACCAACCTGCGTGGTGGGTGCTTGCGGCAGAATCACGTCAACATTGACGGCCATTTGCAGAACATCAGAATGAAAATCAAGATGCACGAGTGCCATAAGGGGCTCTCCCTTCTCTTTTTTCTTTTATCATACCACAAAGCCGCAAATAATACAAGAGGTTTGGCAAAATGAGAAAAAACTCTTGCATATTTTTCCCTTTTGCGGTATAATAAGAAAGTTAGAGAACAGAAAAAAGACGGAGAACACCGATGACAGAATTGGAAAAACAAATCAACAGACGGCGTACCTTTGCCATCATCTCACACCCTGACGCGGGCAAAACGACGTTGACCGAGAAACTGCTGCTGTATGGCGGTGCCATTCAATCGGCAGGTAGTGTCAAGGGCAAGGCAAGCGACCATCACGCCACCTCAGACTGGATGGCGCTGGAGAAACAGCGCGGTATTTCGATCACCTCCTCGGTCATGCAGTTTGAGTATAACGATTATTGCATCAACATTCTGGATACCCCCGGTCACCAAGATTTTTCGGAGGACACCTACCGCACGCTGATGGCGGCTGACTCTGCCGTCATGGTGATTGACGCGGCCAAGGGCATTGAGCCGCAGACGAGAAAGCTGTTTCGCGTTTGCGCGATGCGCCACATTCCGATTTTTACCTTTATCAACAAGCTTGACCGTGAAGCGCGTGATCCGTTTGACCTGCTTGACGAGTTGGAGCAGGAATTTTCCATCGGTACCTATCCGATGAACTGGCCAATCGGCTGCGGACAGGACTTCCGTGGCGTTTATGACCGTGAGAACCGCGAGGTGCTAGCCTTTGACCAGCGGCACGCGGGGCGTAGCCGTATTGCGGGCATCAAATGTGACATCACCGAGACAGAAAAGCTGGACGAGCTGATCGGCGAAAAACGCCGCACCGAGCTGTTTGAACAGGTTGAGCTGGTGGATGTTGCCGGCTACGAGTTTGACATGGAGCGCGTACGCCGCGGCGAATTAAGCCCGGTATTCTTCGGCTCGGCGCTCACCAACTTTGGCGTAGAGCCCTTTCTCAATGCCTTTCTGCGCATGACCACCTCCCCCCTGCCTCGCACGGCGGGTGAGGTAACGGTTGATCCCTTCGAACCGCACTTCTCCGCGTTTGTGTTCAAGATTCAGGCGAACATGAACAAGGCGCACCGTGACCGCATTGCCTTTATGCGCATTGCCTCCGGTGAGTTTGAGCGCGGCAAGGAATATTTCCACACCCAGGGCGGCAAGTCCTTCCGCCTTTCGCAGCCGCAGCAGATGATGGCGCAGGAGCGTGAGATCATTGATCACGCCTATGCGGGTGATATCATTGGCGTCTTTGACCCCGGCATCTTCTCAATCGGTGACACGGTATGTGACCCCGCCATGAAGGTGCGCTTTGATAAGATTCCCACCTTTACCCCCGAGCATTTTGCCCTTGTGGAGCAGGTAGATTCGATGAAGCGCAAGCAGTTCCAAAAGGGCATGGAGCAGATCGCCCAAGAGGGTGCCATTCAGATCTTTTTGGAGCCGGGCAGCGGTCTTGAGCGTGTGGTCGTCGGCGTTGTCGGCGTGCTGCAGTTTGAGGTGCTGGAATACCGCATGAAGGATGAGTACGGCGTTTCCTTCTACCGCCACGACATGCCCCACCAGATCATTCGTCGCATCAAGCCAAACGACAGCATTGATCCAAAGCATCTAACGCTTGGCAGCGATACGCGGCTGGTACAGGACTTTCACGAAAATTATCTGCTCATTTTCCCCGGTACGTGGGCAGTCAACTGGGCGCTGGATAAAAACCCGGGTCTTGAATTGCTCGATTTTGATGAGCCTATCCGATAAAAAGTAGGGGCCCGTGTGTCGCATGCGACACACGGGCCCCTGTTTTCACGCTTTATCGCAGGCGCAAACTGATCTCGCCGCTTGTCAGCGTTGTGCGGCTGCCGTCATGATGCTCCACAACAAGACCGCCGTCCTCATCAATTTCGATGGCGCGGGCCTCGGTCTTGCTGCCGTCACGCTCATAAATGATCTCTTTCCCCAGCACCATGGAATGAGCACGGTAAACTGCCAAATAGTCCACCTCACCGTTCAGAATATCCAAGAGGCGGTCAACAATACGAGCAACCATGCGATTGCGGTTGACACCATTCGGCGAAAGCGAGGCAGCAATCTCCTGTAGCTCGCGCGGGAATTCGGTAGTTTGATAGTTCATACCAATGCCAATGATAATATGCTGTGCACAGCCGGATTCAAAATCCGAGATGGCCTCTGTCAGAATACCGCAGATCTTTTTGCCACCAAGATAGAGATCATTGACCCACTTGATATCCGTCTCTATACCGGTCAAATCCATAACTGCAAGATGCACAGCAACGGCCGCAGCCGTGGTAATCCCAACAGCGTCATTCAAGGGCATATTGGTAGGAAAAGAAAAGGTCATATAAATGCCTGTCAGCTCGGGGGAGAAGAACTGGCGCCCGCGGCGACCACGGCCTGCCGTTTGACCCTCGGCCACGATCAAGGCTGTTCCCTTTTTGCCGGCCGCAATCAAACGCTTTGCCTCATCATTGGTAGAATCGATCGTGCGATGGAGATAGACAGAAAGCCCCTTCACGCGATGCTCAATCGCATCCGCAATGCCAACGGCCGAGAGCATGTCATTTTCTTCTGATAGGCGATAGCCCTTGTTTTGGCCTGCAAGGATCTTATATCCCTCGGCCTGCAGAGCGCGCACGGCCTTCCAAATCGCATTGCGAGAAACGCCAAACCGCTCGGCAAGTGCCTGCCCGGAGATATCCCGTCCTCGTTCCTCCTCCAGCACCTTTAAAACCTCGATTTTCAATTGCATGATTTGTCACCCCTTCGACATTTTCTTGCTAACAATTGTATTATAGCACAGAAAAAGAGAAAAAACAAGCGTATTGTGTAACTTCCTCCACAACACAAAAAGCACGCGTCCTCGGACGCGTGCTTTTTGTTTAGAAGTTCAGATTACTCTGCGTCAGCTGCGGGAGCCTCTTCAACAGGGGTCTCCTCAACAACTGCAGCGGTCTCCTCTACTGCGGGAGCCTCAACAGTCTCTTCTGCCTTCTTGGACTTGCGGGTAGCCTTCTTCTTCTCGGGAGCGGGAGTCTCCTCCTTCTTCTCCTCAACAGGAATAAGGCGGATCAGAGCCATATCGGCACCGTCGCCGCGGCGCGGGCCAAGCTTGTAAATCTGGGTATAACCGCCGTTCTTGCCTTCATAAGCGGCAGCCAGCTGGTCAAATACCTTTTTTACAACGGTCTCTTTGGTAATGAAGGCGAGAGCCTCACGGCGAGCCGCAAGAGTACCCTTCTTACCAAGGGTGATCATTTCATCAGCAAGAGCGCTAACCTCTTTTGCGCGGGTCAGCGTGGTCTCGATCTTGCCATTCTCAAGCAGATAGGTTACCATACCTCTGAGCATAGACATTCTATGCGCAGTCTTTCTGCCGAGCTTTCTGGTTCCGGGCATATTGATTCCCTCCTATTCGTATTTTTTACCGCTCACTCTTCCGACTTTTTCAAGTCGAGGCCGAGCGAGTGGAGCTTCTGGATAACTTCTTCCAGAGATTTTCTACCGAGGTTTCTGACCTTGATCATATCTTCCTCGGTACGGTTGATCAGATCCTCTACATTGTCAATGCCGGCGCGCTTCAAGCAGTTGAAGCTACGGACAGACAGATCAAGTTCCTCAATGGTCATCTCAAGGACCTTTTCCTTCTTGGTCTCTTCACGTTCGACCATGATCTCAGCCTTCTTTGCTTCATCAGACATATCCACAAACAAGTTGAGATGCTCATTGAGAATCTTGGCGCCGAGAGAAAGCGCTTCCTTTGCGGAAAGTGTGCCGTTGGTCAGAACACGCATCGTCAGCTTGTCGTAGTCGGTAATGTTACCAACACGCGTGTTTTCCACCTTGTACTCCACCTTGTAAACGGGAGTAAAGATCGAGTCAACAAAGATCATGCCGACGGGGGCGCCAACACCGGCACCGATGGTGGAAATGTAAGCCTGCTTGTTCTTATCCGAGGAGACATAGCCGCGGCCACAGCCGAAGGTCAGCTCCATGTAGAAACGGGCATTTGCACTTACCGTTGCAATATGCTTTGCGGGGTTCAGGATCTCGATGTCCGCATCGGGGGTGATATCACCCGCGGTAACGGTACACGGACCGGTAACATCAATCACAACCGTCTTCGGTGTGTTGGTATGCAGCTTAGCAATGATCCCCTTAACATTCAGAACAATCTCCGGAACGTCTTCCTTGACACCGGAAACTGCGCTGATCTCATGGATCACGCCGTCGATTTTAATGGAGGTTGCCGCATACCCCGGCAGCGAACTGAGCAGAATTCTGCGCAGGGAGTTGCCGAGCGTGGTGCCGTAGCCTCTTTCCAGAGGTTCTACAACAAACTCGCCCTCCGCGCCGTCATCACTCAGCATAGCGGTTGTAATATTGGGCTTCTCTATTTCAATCATTTCAAAATCCTCCTAAAGTGAAATGTGGGAAAATTGGTTCCAACCAGGAACACAAAACCAAACAACTTGCGTGTACGCCCAGCCATGGCACGTCGGAGCGGTATTCCACCGCCCCGCCGTCGCCACACAGGCGACCGGAGGGACGATTACTTGGAATAGAGTTCGACGATGAGCTGTTCGGTGAACGGGAAGTCGATATCGTCTCTGGCGGGCATATTCAGCACCTTAACAGAGGCAGCGGATGCATTGACGTCCAGCCACTTGGGAACAACCTGGGTGCCAAGACCTTCGATGAGGGCCTTGATCTTCTCGCTGTCGCGGGAAGATTCCTTAACAGCAACAACATCGCCAGCCTTCAGCAGGAGGGAGGGGATGGTTACTTTCTTGCCATTCAGCGTGAAGTGACCGTGCAGAACGAGCTGACGAGCCTCTTTACGGCTGGCAGCCATACCCATTCTGTAGATAACGTTGTCCAGGCGGGACTCAAGGATGATGAGAAGGTTTTCGCCGGTAAGGCCTTCCTTCTTCTCTGCCATTTCGAAGTATCTACCGAACTGGCCCTCGAGAACGCCATAGTAACGTCTGGTCTTCTGCTTTTCACGAAGCTGCATGCCGTACTCGCCAACCTTCTTGCGGGCAGCGCCGTGCTGGCCGGGGGCAGTGCTTCTGTGATCAAATGCGCACTTACCGGAGGTGCAACGCTCGCCCTTCAGAAACAGCTTGCAGCCTTCTCTGCGGCAGAGCTTGCAGCTCGGACCTGTATATCTTGCCATAGTGTTTTACCTCCTCTAAAATTAAACGCGTCTGCGCTTGGGAGGACGACAACCGTTGTGCGGAATCGGTGTTACGTCCCGGATCAGCGTAATGTTCAGACCGGCGGTCTGCAGAGCACGGATGGCGGACTCACGACCGGCACCGGGGCCCTTTACATAAACTTCAACGGTCTTCATGCCGTGGTCAATTGCCAGGCGGGCAGCCTGCTCAGCAGCGGTCTGTGCTGCGTAGGGAGTAGACTTTCTGGAGCCCTTGAAGCCAAGCTCACCGGCAGATGCCCAAGAAATAGCGTTGCCTGCCATATCGGTGATGGTAACAATGGTGTTGTTGAAGGTTGCGCGAATATGTGCAGCGCCCTTCTCCACGTTCTTACGTTCGCGGCGTTTCTTAACAACTTTCTGTGCAGCCAATTTTCTTCTCCCTTCTTACTTCTTCATGTTAGCGATGGTCTTTGCGGGACCTTTGCGGG
>JAFTQX010000015.1 GCA_017462545.1 Clostridia bacterium | reverse complement strand
GCGCTCTGTTCGTCGGATGTGGCGCAGACCTGTGTTTTCTCACCCTTTTCGGTACAGGTCGGCTCGGTCGTGGTGCTCCATGCGCCGGGAGTGTGACCGCCGGCTGGAATGGTGGCCGTCTCTACGGTCGAGCCGCATACGGTGCATGCCTTTTGCTTGCTGCCGCCCGTGGTGCAGGAGGCACCCGCATCCAGAATCCACTCGCCGGGGGTGTGAATGCCGGTGGCGGGAATGGTGTCGGTGGCGATCTTTTCGCCGCACACGGTGCAGGCCTGTGTTTTCTCACCCTTTTGGGTACAGGTCGGCTCGGTCGTGGTGCTCCACGCGCCGGGGGTGTGACCGCCGGCAGGACTGGTGGCCGTCTCTACGGTCGTGCCGCAGACGGTGCATGCCTTGTGCTTGCTGCCGCCCGTGGTGCAGGAGGCACCCGCATCCAGAATCCACTCGCCGGGGGTGTGGTTGCCGGTAGGGGGGAGAATTTCAACCGCAATACGCGTACCGCACACGGTACAGGACTGCTTTCTTTCGCCCTTTTCGTGGCAGGAGGGCTGGGCGGTGATCTCCCATTCGCCGGGCGTGTGGGCCTCGGTGGCAGGGATCTCCTCGGTGGCGAGCTGCTCACCGCACAGCGAGCAGTCTTGCTTTTTTTCGCCCGCTTCGGCACAGGTCGGCTCGGTGATGGTTACCCATTCACCGGGGACGTGATCGCCAAGGCCCGTATCGGTCGTTTCGGTCTCGCCGCAGGTCTCGCAGGTGCGGGATGCTTTGCCGGGCGAAACACAGGTGCGCTCGTCATCGGTTTCGCTCCACTCGCCAAACGCGTGACCGGTGGCGGGCAGCGTAGTACGTTCTACAAACACCTCGCCGCAGACCGTGCAATGCTTTCCCTCGCTGCTGCCGGGCGTGGTGCAGGAGGGCAGAATCAGGGCATCGGTGACAATGGTATGGCCGTCTGCGCAGGGGTCAACAGGCGGCTCGTCAGATGGGCTCTCATCGTCACACGCGCACATCAGCGCGAGAGTGGAGAGCAATAAACAAACAAGAAGGAGAATGCGGAAAATGCGGGATTTCATATCGTTCCTCCAAAAAGCAAATAAAGTGGTATGCAAAGCATACCACTTTATTATAGCATGAATAATTAGAATTTGTAAACCTTTTTTCGGAGATTATTCCAAAATATTGCTGGTGATCATATCCACGCCCATGGCAACCAGTGCCTCGCCGTCCTCCTGCTTGTCGCACGTCCAGCAGTTGATAAGGATGCCAAGACCGTGCAGTCGCTCTACCAGCTCACGGGTCAGGGCGGGGTAGTGGATGTCCAGATCAAGCCGGTGCTCGCACAGCATGGCGATCGTCTCCTCGCTCACCTCGCCGCACAAAAACTGGATCTCTGCCTTTGGCAGCAGCTTGCGCAGGTTGATGCAGTTTTCACGGCTGAAGGAGATGAAGATCACGCCGTCAAGATAGTCAAGCGCGCGAATGTCCTCTACCATGCGGGTAAGATCGGGCAGGGGGAAGGTATTCTTGACCTCCAACACGCAACGCTTGTCATACTTCTTGCAGATCGAGATGTACTCGGCAAGCAGCGGCACGCGGATATCCCGCCACACGCGGCTACCGTCACGGTCGGGCAGCAGAAGCTCGCTGACTGCGGAAAAATCACAGCTTTCTACGTTGATATCGGCGCTCTCGCAAGAAACGCGCTTGGTCGTTTCGTCGTGAATGATGACAAACTGCCCGTCCCGCGTAACATGCACGTCGGTCTCAATGCCGTAGTAGGAGCGGTTGGCGGCCGCCACAAAAGCAGGGCAGGTGTTCTCCCGCTCGATGCCGGAAAGACCACGGTGCGCCACCATTTTGACTTGCTTTTTCTCCAGCTTGATCGTATCCATATCGTTACTCCTTAACCAAGGTCAGGCTCGGCGAAGAATTCTACCGTCGTGCCTGCGGTCGCGTCCGATTCAAAGACGACGATCTCATTTTCACCCTCACGCAGGAAGGGGGCGGGGACGTAGAGCGTCTTCTGCGGGCCGGCGGGGTTAAAGTAACGGCCGATATTGATACCGTTGACCATCACAAAGCCCTTCGTAAAGCCGTCCAGACGCAGGAAGGTGTCCTTCGGCGCGCCCTCGATCGTTAGGCTGCCGCGCAGGAAGAGCGGTCCCTCGATGGCCTCGTTTGCTGCGGGGGTATAGGCAAGGCGGGAAAGATCGGTCATCGGCAGCGGATACATCTGCCAGCCAAAGTGGTGCTGACCGCCAAAGCGAACGCCGTGAATACCCTTGCGGTCGCGCAGCTTGGGACCGTAGTTGACACGACCCATGTTTTCAACAAGGATCTCTAGCTTGCCGGTCTCACCGACCTTCAAGGGCATCTTGACAGGCTGCTTGCCGATGCCTTCCTTATCCCAGCGCTCCCAGGTCGCTTTCTTTTCGCCGTTGACCCAGATCTGGGCACGGTCGTGCACGACAGCAGCGGCCATATCCCAATCGTTCTTGGGGCCGGGGATCTCGGTGCGGTAGAAGACGTAGCCAAAGTCCTGGCCGATCTCCTCCATATACTTCGGCTCTACCACTTTTTTAGGGGTAGAGAGGTTGTCAAGGTTGTCAAACAGCATGGCTTTTTCGGTCAAGGTCAGTCTGCCGTAGGCGGCCTTTTCGGTCTCCTTTGCCGTCAGCGCGGGTGCCTTACCGTAGCGCTCCTCTAAAATCTCGCGCAGGCGATAGTAGGTCTCGGTACGGTCGCCCGCCTCAGAGAGCGGGGCGTTGTAGTCGTAGCTGGTGATGGTGGGCTGGTAGGTGCCGGGGTGGTTGGCACCGTTGGTAAAGCCAAAGTTGGTGCCGCCGTGGAACATGTAGAAGTTAAAGGAGGCACCCAGCTCGGCAAACTCACGCACGCACTGCACAATTTCGTCTGCGGGACGAACGTGGTGCTCCTCGTGCCAGTGGTCAAACCAGCCGCTCCAGAACTCGCCGCACATCAGCGGGCGGTCGGGATACAGCTCGGTCATAATGGCCATCTGATTCTTGGGGGCAGAGCCAAAGTTGGCAACGGCCAGATATTCGGGCAGCGTGCCGCCGCTGAGCATGGTGTAGCTCGGGCCGTCCGAGGTAAAGAACAGGCAATCCATGCCGTTTTCCTTATAGAGGTCTACAATGGCGCGCAGATAGTCCTTGTCGTCACCATAGC
Organism: Clostridia bacterium; assembly: GCA_017462545.1. Classification (GTDB taxonomy): domain Bacteria; phylum Bacillota; class Clostridia; order Oscillospirales; family CAG-272; genus UBA1740. Next base: position 20,106 of record JAFTQX010000015.1, on the reverse strand, counting down.
TGCCGTACTCGTTCTCAATCTGCAGCATGAAGATGGGGCCACCCTTGGAGGCCAGGTACGGGCGAACGCGGCCAAGCAGCTCGTTATAGTAGGGGCGCAGCTTGGAAAGGAACTGCTCGTCATAGCAGCGCAGGGGCATGTTTTCATAGTTGAGCAGCCAGGAGGGCAGACCGCCAAACTCCCATTCGGCGCAGATGTACGGACCGGGACGGAGAATGACGTGCAGGCCGACCTTTGCCGCCTCTGCGATGTATGCGGCAATATCCAGATTGCCGGAAAAATCAAATTCCCCCTCACGACGCTCGTGCAGGTTCCAGCAGGTGTAGGTCTCTACGGTGTTAAAGCCGCACTCGCGCAGCTTCAGCAGGCGGTCATGCCAGTATTCCCGCGGGATACGGAAATAATGCATGGTGCCGGAGATGACGACAAAGGGCTCGCCGTCCAGATAAAATTGTGTACCCTTGTAGGTTAAAATGCCCATGGGAAAAGACTCCTTTCGGATGTGTTGTTACCTTCATTGTAGCATACTCGCGCCCGGAATGCAAGAGAAATTGCGCGCGGCTTGCGCTTTTTTTCCCGGTGTGCTATAATAGAGATAATAAAAAACAGAAAAGGGGCAGCACCATGAATTACAGACAGGATAAATACGGCAACTCCCTTTCCATTCTCGGCTACGGCTGTATGCGCCTGCCGCGCAAGCTGGGCGCGATCGACATGCAGGAAAGCGAGAGGCTGATCATGACCGCGATCGAGCGCGGGGTGAACTATTTTGATACGGCCTATATCTACCCGGGCAGCGAGGCGGCCTTAGGCGAGATTCTTGCAAAGAACAACGCCCGCGACCGTGTCAATATTGCCACCAAGCTGCCCCACTACCTCATCAAAAGCCGCGAAAGGCTGGAGGAGATGTTTGCGGAGGAGCTGCGCCGCCTGCGTACCGACCACGTAGACTATTACCTCATGCATATGCTGACCGACATCGGCGCGTGGGAGCGCATGGTGGAGCTGGGGATTTTGGAGTGGCTTGCCGAGAAGAGGGCAAGCGGCGCCATTCGACAGGTGGGCTTTTCCTATCATGGCAACAGCGAGATGTTTTGCCGCTTGGTGGATGCCTACGAGTGGGATTTTTGTATGATCCAGTATAACTACATGGATGAGCACACGCAGGCGGGCCGCCGTGGCCTGCAGCACGCGCACGCAAAGGGGCTGCCCGTGATGATCATGGAGCCGCTGCGCGGCGGTCGCCTGGTCAAAAACCTGCCCGAGGGGGCAAAAAAGATCTTCGCCTCTCATACGCCCGCGCGCAGCCCGGCCGAGTGGGCCTTTCGTTGGCTGTGGAATCAGGGGGAGGTCACGGTGGTGCTTTCCGGCATGAGCAGCATGCAGATGCTGGAGGAGAACCTGCAAAGTGCCGAGAGTGCGGCCGTTGGCGAGCTTTCCGAGGCGGATGACGATATGCTGCGCCGCGTGGCCGAGGCCATCAACGCCAAGATGAAGGTGGGCTGCACCGGCTGCGGCTATTGTATGCCTTGCCCGAAGGGCGTGGATATTCCCGGTACCTTTGCCGCCTATAACCGTACGGCGGCTGAAGGGTGGTTTGCCGGGGAGAGGGAGTATTTTATGGGCACCACGCTGCGGAAAAATCGAGCCGCTGCCTCGCAATGCGTGGGATGCGGAAAGTGCGAGGCGCATTGCCCGCAGGGCATTGCCATCCGCGAGCAGCTGGCCGCCGCGCGTAAGACCTTAGAGGGGCCGATTTACAAGATCGCCGCCAAGGTTGCCCCTTGGTTTACCAAGTTCTAAAAAAATGGTTTGCCACTATTGACAACCAAGTTTTATTGTTGTATAATTAGCATGAATTCCTATCCCTTCCCGGCGCTGGAAGGAAAACAGGATTTTATGGTAAAAACTACTATTTTGAAAGGAGAAAAAACATGAAAAGCAGAAGAATTGTTGTGACCGCATTCCTGCTCTGCGCTTGCCTCATCATCGGCGTTGGTTATGCCGCACTGAGTGATATCCTAGAGGTAACGGGTACCGGTTTGCTGTCCGAGGGTATGGCAGACACCGAGTTCGAGAAGGACGTTTACTTCAAGGAAGTAACCACCCGTACGAACTGCACGGCTGTTATCGATGCATCCGACACCACCGGTGATACGGTTATTATCACCATCGCCGACACCACCAGTAAGATGGCTGTTAAGGGTGATACCGCTACCGCTACTCTGGTTGTTGCCAACGATTCGCTTGAGGCTGTTCACGTAACGCTGAACTCGATTAACGATCCCAACGGCTACTTCTCGATCTCTTGCGATGAGCAGGCGGGCTTTGATATCATTGCCGGTACCAACAATGGCGATGGCACCGTCACCCCCGGCACGACTACCATCGTGGTAACCGTAACGCTGGAGAAGACGGTTGACGCTACCTTGGCTACGCTGAATGACGGCAAGGGCGCTACCTTCAAGCTTGAGCTGACGGCAGAGAGCGTTTCCGCTTAATTTTCATTTGACTTAACAGGAAAGGGGGCAGCCCATTGAACACCGATAAAAAAGTGTTATACACGGTATCCGTGCTCATAACGGCCGCCCTTCTTCCCCTGCTGCTCGTGTCCGAGCAGTATATTCAAATCATTGCGGCGGCGCTCAGCGCCGCCGCCGCCGTGGTGGTTTGCTTTTTGATCAGAAAGCGCAGCATATATGCGATCGTGAAGCAAGAGGTGCTTTTGCTGATGGCGGTGACCGGTGCGCTGGCCGTTATGCTGATCTACCTGTCGGGGCTTTCCTTCGGTTTTTACCGTTCTCCATCCCCGCTTTCGGGGCTCACCCTTCTCGTTCATGTGCTGCCCCTTGTTGCGATCATTGTTACATCCGAGCTTATCAGAGCCGTTCTGCGCGCGCAAAGCAATCGCGTAGCAGATGCGTGTTCCTTTTTGTATTGCTTGTTGATAGAGCTGGCTGCTGCCGGCGGTGTTGCCGGGCGTATGACGCATGGCCGCCTGATGGATCTGGTTGCATTGACCCTGTTTCCGGCGATCACAGCCAACCTGCTCTACCACTATGTCTCCAAGCGATACGGCCCATACCCCAACATGGTCTACCGGGCCTTGATGGGGCTGTATGCCTACATCATTCCCGTTTTGCCTGCCATTCCGGACTCCCTGATGGCCTTTGTCTTGGTGGTCCTTCCTTTGGCGGTTCTTTCCTTCTTGCGTTTGCTTTATGAGAAGAAAAAGAAACAGGCCGCCGCTCGTCGCGGATGGTGGCAGTATGTGGCAATCGGAATTTCCTTGGTTCTTATGATCTCTGTTGTAATGCTGATCTCTTGTCAGTTCCGCTTTGGTGCGCTGGTCATTGCCACCGAGAGCATGACGGGCGAGATCAACAAGGGTGATATGGTGATCTATGAGGCGTATGACGATCAGATCATCGAAAAAGGTCAGGTGCTTGTATTTTATAAAGACAGGCGGCTGACGGTTCACCGCGTGGATGATATAACGCGGATAAACGGCGAGACCCGGTATTATACCAAGGGGGACGCCAACGATTCCCGTGATTACGGCTATATTACCGAACGCGATATTGAGGGCGTGGTGCATGCCAAGGTTGCTTACGTTGGCTATCCGTCCCTTTGGCTGCGTGGATTGTTTAAGAAAGGTGGTTGACATGTCAGAAGCTGAAAAGAAGCGAAGGGCGGATTATAAGAAAAACCGCAAAAAATGGCTGACGCTGTTTTCTGCACTCGCACTGGTCATGCTGGCGCTGACGCTTTTGTTTACATACGTTTCCTATACCCTTGGCAGAAATTATTATATCCATTACGCCGAGGAGGGGGATGTTTCTTATCGCGTGCATCTTTTGGAGAATGATTTCTTTGAGGAGGACACGCTGGGCGAGGGGCAGATGTACGTTGCGTCTCTTGTAGATCGTGTCAGCGCGGATTTTTGTTACGCGCTGCGGATGGATGAGGCGGTCAACTACCGCTATTCCTACCGCGTGGATGCGGTGCTGGAGGTCGCGCACATCGGCACAGGCAAGCTGATCTATGCGCCGGTATATCCCTTGATTGACGAAAAAACAGTCAGCGTAGACCGTGCCTCTACCGATCTGCTGATTCGGGAGTCGGTGGAGATTGATTATCGTTCTTATCACGATATGGCCGAGCGCTTTGTCGGCCCGCTTGCTCTCAAGGGCGTTACCAGCCGTGTGGTGCTGCGCATGACGATTGATGTGATCAGTACCTGCGAGAGCTTTGAGGATGAGCATTCGCGCAACAGCTATGCCGTATCGCTGCAGGTGCCGCTTTCCGACCAGTTTGTTGATGTAGCCATGACCTCGGATGTACCGAGTGCCGAGAGCAAGATCCTTGCCTGCACGCGCGGCGGCAATCGCCCGCTGTTCCTCGGTCTTAGCATTGGCTTTGGCGTGCTGGATGTCGCGCTGTTTGCCTTCCTTGCGATTTTTGCCTATCAGACAAGAAATACCGATATCAACTATGAGATCAAGGTCAAGCGATTGGTTGCCAAGTACAAATCCTATATCCAGGAGATTACCAACCCGTTTGATGCCGAGGGATACCAGCTTTTGATGGTGAAAACCTTCTCTGAAATGCTGGAGCTGCGTGATACGCTGCAATCCCCCATTTTGATGAACGAGAATGCGGATAAGACCTGCACCCGTTTCCTGATCCCCACGAACACCAAAATGCTGTATGTGTTTGAGATCAAGGTAGACGATTATGACGAGCTCTATGCGGTCGTGCCCGTAGAAGAGGAGACCTTTGAGGAGGAGTATACCGAAGAGGAGACCACCGAGGAGGAGATCACCGAGGAGGAGACCGCCGAGGAGGAGACTGCCGAGGAGGAGACTGCCGAAGAGGAGACTGCCGAGGAGGAACCCACCGAGGAGGAAGCCCCCGAAGAAAGCACAGTTGTGTAATACAAGAAAAAAGGAGGAAGTGATATGTCGATGTGGAAAAAATCCGTATTTGCGATCGCCTTCTCCTTTCTCTTTTTGTTCTCTACCTTTGGCTATGCGGCCTTGACCGATGATCTGGTCGTGCAGGGCACGGGCCTTTTGCCGGGGCAGGAGGGGCTGTACATCACCGATGTGGAGATCGCCGCCGGCTCGGGCGGTGAGCTTGCCGCCAAAACCTTTCTGGATACGACCCTCGGCAGCAGCATTGCCATTGGCGCGGGCGAGAGCTTTGTGTTCGATATAACGGTGTATAACAGCACCAATGTGGAATACGGCTATGATGCGGTCACGCGCCCCGCAACAGACGGCACAAACCAGGTTTACACCAATGAGGAGATCGGCTTTCGCCTGCATGGCCTGGTGCGGCCGCACGTGCATGATGGCGAGATGATTGAGGGCGTGACACGCATCGCGGGCGGTGCCAGCTATACCTTCCAGCTGGAGTTTTACCACACAGAGCCAAGTGCCGCCGATTTGGACGAGGCACTTTCCTCGGTGCTGCACTTTGTGTTCAAGCCCTTTCAGGAGATCGACCCCGATCAGACCACCGCTGCGGTGGAGGGGGCACTTGAAAAGTTTAAAAAGATTTTGAACACGCCGTATGAATACCAAGCTCTGATCGACGAAATGGCCGATAACTATTCCGGCGGATGGGGCGGCAGCACGAACACACTGACCTATGTGGGTAACGTGGCCGGCTCAAAGGCCGAGGATACCGAGACGCTGGAGCTGTTGTTTGACGGGCAGCTCAAGATCAATCTGGACGGCAAGGACACCGATGTTACGGTGATGGTCAAGCGCGAAAACGTAGACGGTGATGAAAGCACCGGCTGCAGCTATTCCTATACCAGCTGGGGCTCGGAACGAACGGTCAACGGCTGCGAAATGACGTTGTATATGACCTCGGCGCAGTATAAGGATGAAAACGGCAACTGGCTGCTCTCCAACGGGGATGATGTGATCGTGTATGCCGCCGTCTTTACCAGACAAGGGGATGGCGAGTGGTATCAGGTGGGCGGTATGTACAAGGGCGAGACCACCGTCAACGGTTACGAGGCTCCTTGGTACTCCGGCTCCGGCTCGTTTAATACCGATAACTGGCGCGCACTGGAGACCTATTACGGCGTCACCGCCGGCAGTAACGCCACCATTGAGCGCATCACGGCTGCCTATCTGGCATCGCTTGGTGCATAAAAGAACGGCAAAAAATAGAAAAAGCGGGAAGAATTTCTTCCCGCTTTTTCTGCTTTGTGTGATCAATTATCCCTCAAGTGCCGTTTTGATGGCATGAAAATCGTTGGTGAGGATGCAATCAAAGCCCATGTCGCGGATGCGGCGGGCGTCGGCGGGGGTGTCTGCCTGGCAGTAGTTGCAAATGATGCCGTGCGCGTGGCAGCGATCCACCATCTCCTTGTTGTAGGGGTGCCAGGAAACGATCTGTACCTTATCAAACCCGTGCTTGATGGCCTCCTCGATCATCACCTCGTTGTTCGGCTCTGCGCCGCGGCAGTAGCCGGCGTGGGGCAGGCGCTTGCGCATGGCAAGCAGCATGTCGGTGTTCACCGTCATAAAGTAAACGTGCCGCTCGCAGTCGTATTTCTCGATCAGCGAGGCGATCTCCTCAATCATCTCGGCTTGTCTTGTATCCCAGATCTTGACGTGAATGTTCATGATCACGCGCCCGGCCAGCTTTTGTAAGATCTCCTCAAAGGTCGGCAGGCGCAGATCCTTGTATTTTTCGCTGAAATGGCTGCCAAAATCAAGAGCCTTCAGCTCGGCAAGGGTATAGTCCCAAATGTTGCCCTTGCCGTTGGAAACACGCTCCAGGTTCGGGTCGTGCGCAGTGACCAGGCGGCCGTCCTTGGTTGCCCACAGGTCAAACTCGATCTCCTCTGCTCCCATGGCCACCGCCGCGCCAAAGGCGGGCATGGTGTTTTCGGGTGCTACGGTGTTATAGCCACGGTGCGCGCAAATGCGCGGATAGGGCATATACTTGTCAAACGGCAGCACGCTCGCACCGCCATTGCGGTAGAGCCAGGGGCGACGCCCCTCCTCCATGTATTCGTAGTGTGCCTTGGGCGCACCACGGAAACCGGCGGCCTTGTAATACTTGGCGTGGGGGTCAAGATCCACGCAGGCAACGCCGATCTCGCTCTTCATATCGCGCAGTACGGTGCCGTCCGGTGCGATGGCGGTGCTGCAGCCGCAAATGGCAGAATCCTCGCCAAGCGAAACGGAGGCGCGCAGCAGGTAGGCGTTGGTGTTGTAGCAGAGGAAGCGGTTGATGATCGAAAGCGCCTCGTGTGTGTCGGTGCGCTGGTGCGAGCAGCCGATGATCACGTCTACATGTTGGCGTGCCAGCGGCGCAAAGCTCTCGTAAAAATAAAAGTCGTAGCAGGTCATAAAGCCAAAGCGGATGCCCTCGATCACGGCTACATCCGGCTGACGGAATTCGTAGCTGTAGCCGACATCCAGCTCGTTGCCGCCCTCGCGCTCGGTCTTGACCTCGCTGGGGGCAGGGTGCGCCTTATAGTATTTGTAGACGACATTGCCCTCACGGTCAAGGGCGTAGGTGGTGTTGCGCCATCCCGTTTCGGTCTCATCTGCCGCGTTGAAGAAGACGATCGCATGGCAGCGAATGGCTGCCGCTCTTGCTCTCTCCTTGATATCGGCATTGTATTTGGCGATCGAACCGTGAAAGGCATTCTTGCTCTCGCAGGCTGCGGGCACATCCGCATATTCGGGCAGCACGATGATGTCTGCATCCGTACCCACCGTATCCAGCAGGTCGATCATGCCGTGATAGTAGCGATCAAGATCTGTTTCCTCAAACGAATAGTAGGGTTGTACGATATACGCCTTCATAGTTAAGTACCTCGCTTTTTATAGAAGAGTTTTTCGTTACAGCGTCAGCACCCCAAGGTGCTCGAAAAGGATCTTGCCGCCAAGCAGGATCAGCAAAATGCCGCCTGTCATTTGCGCGGCAAAGCGGTATCGCGTGCCAAACACAGAGCCGATCTTGACCCCCACAGCCGAGAGCAGGAAGGTGATGCCGCCGATAAGGGCAAGCGCGAGCGGCAGATTGACAGAGGGCAGCACACCAAAGGTAATGCCGACCGCCAACGCGTCGATGCTGGTGGCCACCGCCATCAGCAGCATGGTGCGTATGGCAAAGGAGCTGTCAGCCTTCTCTCCATCCTTATCAAAGGCCTCGCGGATCATGCTGATGCCAATGACGGCCAGCAACAGGAAGGCGATCCAATGGTCAAAGGCAGTGATATATCGCTCAAAGGCGCGACCAAGCAGGTATCCAAGGAAGGGCATCAGTGCCTGAAAGCCGCCAAACCACAGCCCGCACAGCGCAAGGTGCTTTGCTCTTACGCGCCCGGTGGCCAGCCCCTTGCAGACAGAGACGGCAAAGGCATCCATCGCCAGCCCTATCGCCAGCAGGATCAATTCCGAAATGTGCATACGACCTCCATGCGTAAGAAATGTCGGCGCGTGCGCCGACATTTCAAAAAGAACTATGTAAGAATGTTATCTGCCAAGGAAGATCCAGAGCAGGATGGTCAGGGCAGAGCAAAGGGTGCCTGCTGCCATCAGAATGTAGTAGACCAGCATCTGCCACTTCTTGCTATCAAAGAACCAGAAGATGATCGGGCTTGCGCCGAAGGTCAGCATGCAAAGCACCATCAAAATGACGGAAAGAGCCGGTGCAAAGAAGTAGGCGTTGAGCAGGGCATAGATGCCAAAGGGCAACGAGCATGCCATCAGGATGTAGAAGAAGGAACCGAGCATGCGGAACTTTCTTGTCGAGCAGAGCGAGGCAATGAGGAAGAGCAGCGAGAAGAAGGCCACCAAACCAAACATGACCCAGCCGGCGACAATAGAGCCGTTTTCATATACGTCACCGCGTACAAGAATGAGCGTGATCGGCGTGTACGCGCCAACCAGCGTCAGGTAAACAGAGGCATCCGAGATGCGGGCAACCAGCTTGTTGTGGGGCAGCGTGTAGCGCAGATAGGCAAGAGCAAAATAGGCAACAAGGAAAATGCCAAAGGCAAGTGCCGACCAAACATAAATGGCATTAAAGCCGGCCAGCGTGATCAGCATGATGACAGATGTAACCAGTGCCAGCGCACCACCCACCAGGCAAACAAGCTGATACAACCATTTGTCAGCTGCATTGATATCGGTCGGTTTTACCGCCGTCAACTTTTTGAAAAGGACATGAAAAAAACCTCCGTGTACGCGTAAAAATCATTCGATACATGTATTATACTACATAAAAGTCAAAATGGCAAGCAAATTTGAAATTTTTTTTGTGAAACAATGTAAATTTTATGAAAACAGCCCTCGCAAGGTAGAAAAAACAGCATGCTTGTATAGAAAATTACTCTTGCTTTTTCCTACCCTTTCGGATATAATCAAAGTAACCAAATCTTTAAGGGGGGCGTTTTATGTCTGCTTATCCCGTTATCGAATTTGCCCGTGCGGAGCTTGATCGTTATTTGGGTAGGCTTGGCGTACAGGCAGAGATCTCTCTTGGCCTTTTTTCGGATTTTGACCTTCCTGTGAATGTTGAAGAACCCTATTTTGACGATGCCATCGCGATTTCCGTGAAAAACAAGCAGGGCTATATTGCCGGTACCAACGAGCGCAGTGTGCTGATCGGCGTTTACCGCCTGCTTTCCGAGTGGGGCATTCGCTGGGTGCGCCCCGGCAAAAACGGTACCCGTTACCCCGCCGCCTGCACCGCCCCCGATGTAGAGCTGACCGAAACGGCCGCCAAGCGTCACCGCATTATGTGCATTGAGGGGGCGGTCTCTCTGGAAAACGTGCTGGATATGATCGAATGGCTGCCAAAGGTCGGCATGAACGGCTATTATATCCAGTTCGTTGACGCCTTTATCTTCTTTGACCGCTGGTACAGCCACCGCGGCAATCCGCTGCGCAAGGCAGAGCCCTTCTCACCTGAGGTGGCCAAGGAGTACGTGGAGATCATGACGCGGGAGATCAAGCGCCGCGGCATGCTGCTTCACCGCATGGGGCACGGCTGGCACAGCGATCCCTTTGGCATCATCTGTCACGATTGGGATCCGGTCGATCCTGCCACCATTCCGCAATCTTATCTCGATATCTGCGCCATGCGTGACGGCAAGCGCGGCCTGTGCCGCAATATGCCCGCCTTTACCCAGCTTTGCTACTCCAACCCCTATGTGCGCCGCACCATGGTAAACGCCGTGCTCACCTACGCCAAGGAGCATCCCGAGACAGACGTTGTCCACTTCTGGCTTGCCGATTACTTCAACAACACCTGCGAGTGTGAGAATTGCACGAAATATCGCTTCTCGGATTATTACATCGACATGGTCAACGACGTGGCCGAGGAGCTGCATAAGGAGGGGCGCAAGACGCAGATCGTCTTCAGCTGCGGCTGTAATCAGGCGCACCCGCCCGTACACGCCAAGCTGAAGCACCCCGAAAATACCATGCTGATGTTTGCCCCCATCTCGCGCACCTTTGCCGAGCCCTTTCCCGCCGGCTACCCGATCAAGGAAACGCCGCCCTACCGTGTCAACGGCTACGATACCCCTCGCTCGGTAGAGGAAAACCTGGCCTATCTCTACGGCTGGAAGCAGTATTACCCGGGTGACGTGGTGGATTTTGACTATCACCTGATGTGGGATCACATTTTCGACGCGGGTGGCGAGGGCATTGCCCGCGTGCTGCATGAGGATGCGCGGAACTTTGATGCGCTTGGTATCAACAGCTTTATCAGCTGCCAGCTGCAGCGCAACTCCTTCCCCACCGCTATCGCCATGCATGCCATGGCCAAAACGCTGTGGGATCGGAATGCCGATTTTGATGCCATCCGCCGCGAGCTGTACGAGGCCTCCTTTGGCGAGGAGATGGCAGAGGAGATGGGTGACTATTTCGCCACCCTCTCACGTGGCTTTTCGATCGGTGCCATTCGCAGCCAGATCAAGGTCGACCGCGCACAATTCCGTACCGAGATGGCAGAGGCGGTTGCCGCCATTGAGCGGATGACGCCCACCATCGAAGCGCATGCCGCAAGTGAAAGCGACCCCTGCCGCCGTGAATGCTGGGAGCTGCTTGTTCACCACGGTAAGATCTACGGTCTGCTGGGCCGCGCCATCATCGCCTTCCTTGATGGAAAGCGTGAGGAATACGATCGTTTGCTGGGCGAGTCGGTACGCGTGGCGTGGGAATGCGAGGACGAGGTGCAGGGATCGCTTGACTGTATGTTCTATGGCGACATGATGTACGACCACCTCAATCTCGACGGCCCCAAGGCCTTTGACGATTTTTAAAACACAAACAAGCGCGGCTGACCAAGTCAGCCGCGCTTGTTTGATGCACGTCTATTGGCAATTTACTTAAAAAGGCAAGTCGTCAAAGCTCGGCTCCTCCGGCTTTGGCTGCAGGCTCTCTTGCCACCAACGGCAATGATTGCCCCAGAGTTCTCGGCGCCTGCTCCGCCACTTCTCGTGCTGCTCATAATAAGGATCGCCCTCCTTCGGGGGGAAGGAGATCGAAAGGTTATCCTTCAACTTGAAGGGGTATTCCCGATACCCCTGTTGCTCGTAATCATATATGCCAACGGGACAGGAAAGACCGGCGAGAACCGTATAAGCACGGCAGCGGTATGTGCTCCCGATATATATGTGATTGTCCCACAGCGCATAGGGGTCATCGTTGCTCATGGTGGCCAAGGTAAAGGTCAGCTGGCCGTTTTCCAGCTTGTATGCCGTTGTGTACAGCGGCTCATTACGGTATACAAGCCCCTGCAACGGACGAAAAATGATCAGGTTGTTGGTATAGGTGGGCATGTATAATGGGTGAGACCTTGGATCGCCCTTGTGCGGGTGCAGCGTAAAAACGTCATGCTCGCGGCTGTCGTTCGGCACCTCTCTGAATTTGGTCTTTGTGCGTTTGACACGCGTGATGATGCCGGCAATTTCGGGGGCCTTCCACAAATAGCCGGCAGACTGGCTGCCGTGGCATGACCAACGCATGCGATATTCCTTCTCCGGATTGTTTGTGTAGGTAAAATAATCAAAAAACGGGATCAGTACGAAATCCCCCTCATGCGGGAGAAGATCGGCCGCCTCCTTTTTTTCGGCGGGTGTGACCTTGGTTTGCGCGATGGCAGATAAAAAGGTCATCACGTTTGCCAGCGTTTCGGTAGAAATGGCAATATCCTTGGCACTGCCGTGCGCCATCAGGTTGCGCAGACTATGGCAGCCATCAAAGGAAGAAAGCGTCAGATCGGAGATCTTGCCCGCGCCCTTGGCCGTTTTTGCCCAATCCATCCCGTTGACAAAGCCCTTGCCCTTGGCAATGGTGTTGATTTTATCCATTGTATCAATAAACAGGTCGTTGTTGTTCATTTGTCGCTCCTTTGGCGAAAACTGTTTTTATCATTATAGCATGGCGCGCAAAAAAAGTCAAGAAATGCAAAAAAGTACGGATGTTTTTTTCGGGCAACGTCTTGCATTCGTCATGCTTTTATGCTATGATAAAAACAGAAATCTTCCCGAAAGGAGACACACCATGAACGCAAAGGTACACGAGCTGTTAAATCAGCAGATCAACAAGGAATTCTATTCCGCTTATCTTTATCTTGAATTTTCCAACTATTTTGAGGATGTGGGGCTGGACGGCTTTGCCAACTGGTACATGATCCAGGCACAGGAGGAGCGCGACCACGCTATGCTCTTCTATCAGTATTTGCAGAACGAAAATCAAAAGGTCACGCTGGAGGCGATCGACAAGCCCGACAAGACCTTCTCCTGCCATATGGACGTTCTCAAGGCGGGTCTTGCGCATGAGGAGTACGTTACCTCGCTGATCAAAGACATCTACGCCGCCGCTTACGAGGTCAAGGATTTCCGCACCATGCAGTTCCTGGATTGGTTTGTCAAGGAGCAGGGCGAGGAGGAGACCAACGCCAACGACATGATCACCAAAATGGAGCTTTTCGGCTCGGATCCCAAGAGCCTCTATATGCTCAACCAGGAGCTCTCTGCCAGAGTGTACAACGCTCCCTCTCTTGTGCTGTAAAAAAATACAAAAAAGACGGCGTTTGCCGTCTTTTTTGTTTATGAAGCCAAATGCTTCAGAATATCCCGTGCGACGTGTACGCCGCTGGCCGAGGCGTGGGAGAGCGAGTGGGTGATGCCGCTGCCGTCACCGATGACGTAGAGTCCCTTGTGGCAGGATTCGAGATGCGCGTCCACGTCAACCTCCATGTTGTAGAACTTGACCTCTACACCGTAGAGCAGGGTGTCCTCATTGGCTGTGCCGGGGGCCACCTTGTCCAGCGCGTAGATCATCTCGATAATGCCGTCAAGAATGCGCTTGGGCAGCACCAGGCTCAAATCGCCGGGGGTGGCCTTGAGCGTGGGGGTGATAAAGGCCTCGTCAATGCGGCTCTGCGTGGAGCGCTTGCCGCGGATCAGGTCGCCAAAGCGCTGCACGATCACGCCGCCGCCCAGCATGTTGCTCAGGCGCGCGATGGATTCGCCGTAGCCGTTGGAATCCTTAAACGGCTCGGAGAAATGCTTGGCCACCAGCAGGGCAAAGTTGGTATTTTCGGTCTGTCTTGCGGGGTCCTCATAGCTGTGACCGTTGACCGTGATGATGCCGTTGGTATTCTCGGAGACTACCGCGCCCTTCGGATTCATGCAGAAGGTGCGCACCTTGTCCCCGTATTTTTCGGTGCGATAGACGATCTTGCTCTCATACAGCTCGTCAGTCAGGTGGGCAAAGACCTCGGCGGGCAGCTCAACGCGCACGCCGATATCCACGCGGTTGGAATTGGTGCGGATGTCCAGCTCCCGGCAGACGCGCTCCATCCACTTGCTGCCGCTGCGCCCCACAGAAATGATGCAGCGCTCACAGGTGTAGGTGCCGGCCTTGCAGCAGATCTCGTAGCCGTTTTCTTGCTTGCTGACCGTCTCGACCGGTGTGTCAAAAAAGAAGTCGATCTTGTCCTGCAGGACGGTGTATAGGTTTTCTAACACCACATAGTTGATGTCTGTGCCGAGATGGCGGACAGATGCTTTTAAGAGATTCAGGTCGTGTTGGATGCATTCCTTTTTAAACTTGGTACCAACGGTGGAGTAGAGCTTGGTGCCCGCCCCGCCGTAGCGCATATTGATCTCGTCTACATACCGCATCAGGTCTAAGGCCTGCCGCTTGCCGATGTATTCAAACAGCGTGCCGCCAAAATCGTTGGTGATGTTATATTTCCCATCCGAGAAGGCACCCGCGCCGCCAAATCCGCTCATGATCGAGCAGCTCTTGCAGCCAATGCAGGCTTTGACCTTGTCTCCGTCGATCGGGCAGTGCCGCTTGTTCAGCGCATGACCCGCCTCAAATACCGCCACGCGCAGGTCAGGGCTTTTGGTAATCAGCTCATAGGCAGAAAAAATACCGCCCGGTCCCGCACCGATAATGATGACATCATATTGCATGGTTTATTCCTCCTCGTGCATGCTTGTACTCTCATACCAATCATATATTATAGCACGTTTTTGGGTATTTGTAAAGAGGAAGAGACCTTTGTTTTATCGCTCGCGGCACAAAATCCGGGTCGCGCATAAAAAATAGAAAAAGGATGCCCGCGCCAAAGCGCGGGCATCCTCGTTTTACGGGGAATTTTTTATGCAAGGGCAGCGCGGTAAGCTACGGCCATTTCATAAAGTGCCAGCATCTTATCGGTAACTGCCTGGGTAGCGGTATCCCCCGCCTCTGCCATACGCAGCGCGTAGGTGGGAACGCTGTAGGTGATCGTGCTGGAAACGGCAGTACCATTGCTGTCCACAACGACGATCTCATAGGTGTTGTTCCATTGTGCGGGAGTTAGGCCGGCAAGAATGCCCTTGTACTGCGTGGTGCTGCCATCGCAGAGAACCAGGTCAACCGTCGTAGACTTGTCGCCGCTCTTAAACTGTACCTTGTAGCCGGAGAGATCAGCAGCACCCGTGACAACCAGCTTCATGGAAACGGTGTCGTCAAGCAGCAGGGTAGCCGCATACGGCTTAAAGGTAGCGCCCTCAAGCTTGTTGGTAACAGCCAGCACGTTTTCATAGGTGCCTGTGGCTGCAATGGCCTTTTGCTCGGCAGAAAGAGACGCGTTGGCAAGTGCCTCGGTCTTGTAACCGAAATAGGTCTGTGCTGCAGCACCGTAGTTGAGGGTGGCTGCTACCAGATTGGTGATCGCCTTGCCAAGATCGCTCGTATCCTCGGCGTAAACGGCCAAATAGGTCTCCATCAGGTCAGCGTAGCTGCCCGTCCATGTCTGTGCAACGTGGGGAACAGTTACATTCCCGTCACCGCGAGCGAAGGCGGTGTCGGCATATGTGTAATTCCAAACGATGTCATCCCCCAGCTGCTTGGCGGCAATGCCGGCAAGCGTGTAGGTGCCATTGGCGTTCAGAACGGGGGTTACCGCCACGCCATTCAGCGTAGCCGTCTGCTCCTCTGCCAGATCGGCGGTCGGGTGCAGGGTAATGGCAAACTTGTCATTCAGCGAGGCCGAGATCATGCTCTCGTCATCATAGGTCACCTTGGGCAGGAAGATGTTACCGCGGTTGTCCCAGCCGTTGCCCAGGCCGTTGTCATTGCGGCAAAGGATCTCCACGCAGTCGCCCTCGGCTACAAACAGCGACTTGG
This sequence comes from Clostridia bacterium, assembly GCA_017462545.1. GTDB lineage: Bacteria > Bacillota > Clostridia > Oscillospirales > CAG-272 > UBA1740. Next base: position 4,426 of record JAFTQX010000015.1, on the reverse strand, counting down.
GCATAGCGGCATTCAGCTCTGCGGTGTAATCCAGGTCGCGGCTTTCCTGGCGCAGGTTGTACCACTGGGTATCGCCGTAGGGCCAGACCTTCACACCGTTGACGAAGATGGCATAGCCCATCACCGTTTCCTTGGTGCCTGTATAGGCGGAATAAACGCCGGCATCGTCAAAGGAGAAGCGCACGTTGCCGCTCTTTTCGGCAATGTAGCGGAAGCCGGCAGCCGAGTTGCTGGTGACCACGATAGAACCGTACTCGCCCCAGTTCGGATGCGAGCCAACGTTGATCATGGCGTACTTCTGGGAGGCACCATCGTCACTCGGTACGTAGAGAGAGGAGGCGACGTAGGTGTGGCATGCCGGGTAATAGGTATCCAGCACCAAAGCCTTGCTTGCGTTGCCCGCATCGCTGCGGCTCTTGTAAACGATGGGTGTCCAGGTGCTGTTTGCCCAGCTGATCGTCTCATTCTTCGTCTTGATCTGCTCAATGCCGTCGCTTGCCTTGCTGGTGTAGATGGAGGCATAGCGCTCGCTGTACAGGATATCAATGCTCATTGACTTGGGGCCGCGGTTGTGTTCATTAGCAGTCAATCCGACGTTTAATCCCTCGTTCGTTGCGCGGCCGGTGTTAAATACGATGGCAACCGTATCGCCCGCCTTGACCTCGATATCGCGGACGGTGAGGGAATATGCTTGGTTCAGCGCGGAATGGTACCAGCTGCCGTCCGTCTCTTCGGTGTAGCTTGTAAGCGTACCGCCCTCGGCGACCAGCACATCCTTGAAGTTTCTTACCACCGTAAAGGCCGTGCCCTCGCGCTGGAAGGTCAGACCGCTGAGGTTGAAGTCCAGCTTGCCGTCACAGTCGGCCGTGTAGGCAATGTAGGAGATATAGTTGTTGATATTGCCATCCGGCAGGATCATTTTACCGTCGCTGTACATACCGCCGTAGGTCCAGCAGCCGCCGAGCGTCTTGGAGGAGATGATGCCGTATTTGTCGGTAGCGGTTCCGTAAGGATACGCCTTGCCGGTGGAGAGATCGTATGTACCCATCTCATAGTCCAGCTTGTCGGTCGCAAGAATGGGGAAACCGTCCGCATCTCTACCGGTGATCGGGAAGTTTTTGCCGTTCGTCTTGTGCTCGTAGGAAACAACCTCACCGACATATTCCTTGCGGTACTTCACCGTCATGTTCAGATCGTAGAAACCGTCACCGTTGCCAAGCTCTGCGCGGTCAAAGACGATGGCGATCGTGTCGCCCTTCTTGACGGAAACATTGGTGATGCCGAATTTGGTGGCAGTACCCGTAGCTACGGAATATTCCCAGTTGCCTCTGGTTGCGTCTGTCCAGTTGGAAAGGGTAGCACCCGAGGTGCCGGTCAGCACCTCGCTGAAGTTCTTGACGATGGCGTAGGCCGTGTTCGCGTACTTGAACTTCAGGTCGGTCACGTCAACGTCCAGGATACCGTCCTTTTCGGCCACGTAGGCGATGTAGGTTAAATAATTATTCTGACTTGGAATGGTAAAGTTGCTGTTGAAGTAACCGCCGCCGTACTGCCACATGCTAAAGACGGATGTGGTGTATCTTTCGATCAGCTTGTGCTGCGTGGTGTAGGCGTTATAAGGGTTGCGGCCATTGTTCACGCTGGTCGTCGTGGTGCCGAAATAGTACGCGCCAAGCTCCCAGGCGGGGTGCTGCACCAGAGCGTAGGTGGGATAGGTGCCGTCCTTGAGAACGGTATCATAATCGACAGTCGGGTAGGTCTCTGTGCCGGGCTTCTGCACGAAGGTGTTGGTGTGAACGTAGTTGACCGTTTCGGTCTCCTTGGTGTAATCTACGTGCATCTTCACGTCACAGATGCCGTCGCCGTTATTGACCGAGCCACGGCAGAAGACGATGGAGATGGTATCGCCCTGCTGCACTTCAATCCCCTCAAGGGTGACGTTCTGGATATACTGCTCGGTCGGCACGATCCAGGTGGGGTTCTCCTCTGCCGTTGTATCCCAGTTTACAAAGGCAGTATTATTTGCCGAGAGAACGGTGGAATAGTTCTTGACAATGGCATAGGGGTGGAAAACGCTCGAGTTGTGGAATTTTACGTTATCAATGGTCAGGTTCAGCGTACCGCTCTTTTCGGCAGTGTAGGTCACGTAGGTGCAATAGCCCAATGCATTTTTGCCTAAGATAATTCTTCTGTTCTGCGAGGCGAGGTACAGGCCGCCGATGTCCCAGCTCAGACCGGAGGAAAGGGAAGAAAAGCCGTGGCTCGCATTGCAATAGGCATAAGGATAGGCGGTTTTATCCGTAAACTTATATGTACCAACGCTCCAGGCCGGAGCAAATTTGATCGTACCGTCTGTGGTGGAATAGGTATGGTCATTGATCCCTAAGGAAGTTTCCCCGGAGGGGTGCGTGTAGATCGAGGTATAGTTGCTGTCGATCTCCTTCTTCTCCGAGGTGGGGGTTGCCAGATCGGAAAGCAGCACCTTCGTCTCACCCTTGCCGCCGAAGTAGTTGACGGGGGTGACATGCACATCGTAGACCTTGTTTTCTTCCAGTATAAAGTCGCCGGTGTGAATGGTGGCGGGAATGTTCAGGGTTCTTGCAAAGGCATTCGATGCCGCGGTGGTATAAACGGGCGTGCCACCATCTTGCGGGATGAAGGCGATCTCATAGGTATAGGCATACACGGAACCGGCCTTTGCCTGACCGAAGGAAAGCGTACCGGTTACCCGACCGTCATTGGCCCACATATTGGTGAAGGTGGCGGTCTGGTTAGCGGCAAACTCCGGCGTTACGGCCGTGCGGGCGGTGTCGTTGTAGCCGTAGGAGTGGGTGCCGTCCTTGTTATAGGAGACCTCAAAGTACATCGTGCTGCCATCGGGATTGGTGTAGGCACCATCTACATGCTGGGGGTAGAAGCGAACGGTATTGTTCGCATCGATTTCAATGATGGCGAAGTCACGGCTGCTGACAAGACCGCCGGGACAGAAGGCGGTAAAGCCGGTGCCGTTGCCATTTTCATCCTCGCCCTGCCAGATGGCAAGGGGCGCGTTGCCGGGCGCATGGGTATGGCCGGTATTAAAGATCACGTTCGGGTACTCGGCAATGATCTCGGTAAACATGGTGTGCGTTTGGTTGGTGGCATCCAGATTCCAGGTTTCATTGTCGGGCATATAGTTTGCCCAGCCCGGTTGATAGTTGGGGGTGTATACGGTGGAATGCACGGTATCCCGCAGCGGGTGGTGGCTGAAGAGGAAGATGGGCGCATTCGGCGTATCTGCGGCAGCCGTTGCCAGCTCGGTCTCCAGCCAGTTCAAGGTCTCTACAGACAGGTTGCCGAGATGGTTGGCGATCGAGATGCCGATAAAGTGCATACCGCCGATCTCGTAGTGCCAGTTCAGCTCGCTGTTATCGATCGCGCCGACGTTGCCGGTGCTAGACCCTTCAGCAGACGCCTCGGTGCCCCACAGCCTGTCAATAAAGGCATCGCGGAAGGCGGCGTTGTTCTGCTTGAGATATTCGATTTTGTCCATATCGTCCGTCTTCGGCACATACTCATAATAGGCCTTATTGGCGCCTTCTATATTCACGTTGTAGAAATAGCCGTTGTTGTACTCGTGGTTACCCATGAGCGCATAGATCGGCAGGCTTACGCCGTACTTTTCAAGGAAGCCGGCCTTTGCCTTGTTGAAGCGCCCTGCCAGATAATCTGCCTCCTCGGGGTAACCGTCATTGAGGCTGTCACCCATCGAGACGATGGCAGAGGGCAGAACGTTATCATTCTTTTCGTCGAGGTAGGCGTATACGCGGTTCATCATGTTGTCCACGTTGACGCCTGCGTTGTCGCCGGCTGATCTGGCGACATGGATATCAGAGACCAGCACAAACCGCGTAACCGGGGTAAACGTGTCGGTCTCGGCTGCAGCAACGGGCAGAAGCACCATCGGAATGGCGGTCAGCAGCGTCGCGCAAACCAAAATAAGGCTTAAGATTCGCTTTTTCATACGAGTTCTCCTTAAATGTAAATAGGTAAGATGTTACAATTATAGCATAGATAAGTTGGTTTTTCAATACATTTTGCTACATAAAAAGAGTAAAAAAATAATCTCCCCGCCGCCATAGGCGCAGGGCGAGCGTATTTTTCTTTGTCAAGAGAGCTTGCCTCGCGCGGAAAGGCAAGCTCTCTCTGTGCCGCTTGGCAAAAAAAGAAAAGACCGCATAGCGGTCTTTTCTTTTTTTGGACGGATTGTTCATACCTGATCTACTCAAAGGCAAAGAGCCGAGGTGGACGAAACATATTCCAAAAGGTCCGAAAATGCTTGTGTTTACAAGGGATTTTGAAACAAGAAAGGAATATGATTATGGAAAAGTACATCACTAAAAACGGCATTAAATACGAGTTTCGCGGAGAACAATACTACCCGATG
>JAFTQX010000014.1 GCA_017462545.1 Clostridia bacterium | reverse complement strand
GGAAACGATCATGGAGAAGAATGAGCTGGCTCTTGCACGGCAGGAGATCAATGAGATAGACGAGGAGATGGCGCGCCTGTTTGTGCGCCGCATGCAAGCGGTCTCTCGCGTAGCCGATTATAAGATGGCACATGGTTTGCCGATCTATGATGAGGCGCGTGAGAAGGAGGTGGTTGCCCAGAATGCCGCGCGTGTCGAGGACGAGACGCTGCGTACCTTTTATGTGCAATACTTGTCTGACAACATGCGTCTTTCCCGCCGCTATCAGGAAACGCTGGTCAATGGGATGAAGGTCGCATACAGCGGGGTAGAGGGCGCATTTGCCGCCATCGCCGCCAAGAAGATCTTTCCCGCGGCGGCGCGTGTGCCGTACCCCGATTTTCGTGCCGCGTATGATGCCGTGGTAAAGGGGGAGTGCGATTGCGCCGTGCTGCCTATTGAAAACAGCACAGCCGGCGAGGTTGGCAACGTGTTTGACATGCTGTTTGGGGGGCAGCTGTATATTGCGGGTGTTTACGATCTGTTTATCAACCAGCACCTCATGGCTTTGCCCGGTACACGGCCGGAGGATGTGCGCACGGTTATCAGCCATCCGCAGGCGCTGGCGCAATGTGCCGCCTATCTGCGCGAGAAGAAACTGCATACCAAGCCCTTTGAAAATACCGCTTTGGCTGCCCGTCATGTGTTGGAAGCGGGTGACCGTACCCAGGCCGCCATTGCCAGCGATGAAACGGCCGCACTCTATGGCCTGGAGATCATTGCCAAAAACATCAACGAAGAGAATATCAATATGACGCGTTTTGCCGTGCTGAGCCGTGCCGTGAATGAGAATACGACCGAGAAGGGACGTCACTCGATTATTATGTTCAACGTCTCGGATGCCGCTGGGTCGCTCAGCAAGGCCATTGATGTGATCGGTGCCTATGGCTATAACATGCGTTGCCTGCGCAGCCGCCCGATGAAGGGGCTGATGTGGGAATATTATTTCTATGTTGAGGTGGAGGGGAATCTTTCCACGCCCCATGGCAAGGAGATGCTGGAAAAGCTGCGTGCCTCCTGTGATAAGCTGAAGATGCTGGGCAGCTTTACCTATCCTGCCGAGCTGCGGTGAGGTGTATGATGGTACAACATGTCAAAACCGCCGGGGGCGGCTATGATATCCATATTGAAAGCGGTCTGCTTGCCCGTGCGGGAGAGCTGCTTCCACTTGACCGCCGCGTGCTGGTGCTGACCGACGAGGGCGTACCCGCCGCCTATGCGGCTGCTGTGTGTGCGCAATGTAAGAGCCCCGTGCTGATGACCCTGCCGCAGGGAGAGGGCAGCAAGTCTCTCTCTCGCTTTGAAGCGGTTCTTTCCCGCATGCTGGAGGAGGGCTTTACCCGTACCGATGCGGTTGTCGCTGTTGGCGGCGGCGTGGTAGGGGATCTTTCCGGCTTTGTGGCCTCTGCCTATATGCGCGGGGTGGATTTTTATAATATCCCCACCACGCTGCTCTCACAGGTGGATTCCTCGATCGGCGGTAAGACCGCTGTCAATCTTGGCGGCATCAAAAATTGCGTAGGCAGCTTTTACCCGCCGAAGGGCGTTTTGATCGACCCCGATGTGCTGGCCACCCTGCCGCCGCGGCAGATGGCTGCCGGCATGGCAGAGGTCATCAAAATGGCGGCCACGTTTGACGCCCCGTTTTTTAAGGAGCTAGAGCAAGGTAGCTTGCCGCTTGCCGAGATCATTGCCCGCTCGCTTGCCATTAAGGCACGCGTGGTAGAGGAGGATGAGAAGGAAAGCGGATTGCGCCGCGTGCTGAATTTTGGTCACACGATCGGTCACGGCATTGAAAGCTGCGGTGGTCTGCTGCACGGGGAGTGCGTGGCACTCGGTATGCTGCCTATGTGTGAGGAGAGCGTGCGAGAACGGCTTTTGGCGCTGTATGCGCGCTATGGTCTGCCCACGACCTTTACAGGCGATGTGGAGCAGGTGATTGCCGCGCTCTCGCATGATAAAAAATTAGATGGTGCCTGCTTGCGCACGGTGTATGTACCGCGTGTTGGCAGCTTTGAGATGCAAGAAGAGCCGCTTGATCGCTTTGTCGGTCGTGTGCGGGAGGTATATACGATATGAAGAACACCTTTGGCAGCAGCGTTTCGCTGACCCTGTTTGGGGAAAGCCACGGCCGCGCCGTTGGCGCGGTGCTGGATGGCATGGCACCCGGCATCGCGGTAGATGAGACCTTTCTTTGCCACCAAATGGCACTTCGCCGCTCGTTATCCGCTATTTCTACGGCGCGGAATGAGGCGGATGAGGTCATCATTGAAAGTGGTGTGTACCGTGGCAAGACCACGGGCACCCCGATCTGCCTGCGTATTGAAAATCAGCAGGCAAGACGTAGAGATTATGAAAAAAACGCAAACCTTGCCCGCCCCGGGCATGCCGATTTTACCGCCCGTGAGAAGTATCACGGGTATGAGGATCCAAACGGCGGCGGCCATTTTTCCGGTCGCATTACAGCCGGGCTCGTGGCGGCAGGTGCTATTGCCATTGCCGCCTTGCGGCAAAAGGGTATTTTGATCGGCACGCATATCGCCGCCTGTGGCGGTGTGTGCGACCGCCCGTTTGAGGATCTTTCTGCCGATATCAAGCTGTTGAATGAGATGCCCTTTGCCGTACTGGATGCTGCCGCCTCTGTGGATATGCAGACGACGATTGCCGCCGCGCGGGCAGAGGGGGACAGCGTGGGCGGCATTTTGGAAAGTGCTGTGATCGGTCTGCCAAGCGGCGTCGGTGAGCCGTGGTTTGATACGGTAGAGAGCCAGCTCTCGCATATTCTCTTCAGCATTCCCGCTGTGAAGGGGGTAGAGTTTGGTGATGGCTTTGCTTTGGCTGCTATGCGCGGCTCACAGGCAAACGACCCCTTCTGTATACAGGATGGTCATGTTGCTACCGCAACCAACCGCGCTGGCGGTATTCTTGGCGGTATCACGACCGGCATGCCGCTGCGCCTGCGCGTAGCAGTTAAGCCCACCCCCTCGATCTACCGCGAGCAGCAAACGGTCGATCTTGCCACAGGCAAGGAGAAGCCGCTTGCGATCGTTGGTCGCCATGATCCCGCCATCGTGCACCGTGCCCGCGTGGTGGTGGACAGTGCCATTGCCCTTGCACTTTGCGATATGCTGGCCCTGCGCTACGGCACCGATTGGCTTGCAGGCAAGGAGTGAGCTTATGAAATACGGTCTGATTGGCGAACGGCTGGGGCACAGCTACTCGCCCGAGATCCATGCCTGCCTTGCAGGGTATACCTATGAGCTGTGCGAGCTGCCGCCCGAGGCGGTTGGCCCCTTTCTGCAGGCAAAGGAATTTGAAAGCATCAATGTAACCATTCCTTATAAAACGACCGTGATCCCGTATCTTGACGAGATCGACGAGGCTGCCCGCGCCATCGGCGCGGTCAATACGATCAAGCGGGTGGGGGACCGTCTTTACGGTTATAACACCGATTTTGCAGGCCTCTCTGATTTGATCGATCGCGTGGGCGTTTCGCTTGCGGGGCGCACCGTGCTCATCCTTGGCAGCGGCGGCACCGCCAAAACGGCACTTGCCGTCTGCCGCGCCCGTGGTGCTCGAGAGATCGTGACCGTTGGCCGCACCGCGCGCGAGGGGGTCCTCTCGTATGACGAGGCCTATGCAAGCTACACGCACGCCTCCTATATCATCAACGCAACCCCTGTGGGGATGTACCCGCAGGAGGATGCGTGCCCGATTGATCTTTCACGCTTTGAGCATCTTTCAGGGGTATGTGACGCCATTTATAATCCCCTGCGTACCGACCTCGTACAGGCGGCCCGCATGCGCGGCATCCCCGCCGAGGGGGGGCTGTATATGCTGGTAGCCCAGGCGGTGCATGCCGTTTCGATCTTTACTTGCAAGCCTGTTTGCCGTGAGGAATGTGACCGTGTGTACCGCAAGATCTTAAAGGAAAAGGAAAACATCTATCTCATCGGCATGCCCGGCTCCGGCAAGAGCACGGTTGGCCGCGCACTTGCCAAAGCCATGAACCGTCCCTTTTTCGATTCGGATGTTGAAATTGTGCGCGAGGCGGGCAGGAAGATTCCTACCATTTTTGCCGAGGAGGGGGAAGAGGGCTTTCGCTTGCGTGAGGCGGCCGTCATGGCTCGTCTGGCGCAGGAATGCCGCGGTGCTGTGATCGCCACAGGTGGCGGTGCCGTGCTGCGGGCAGAGAATGTGCATCGTATGCGCCGTGGGGGGAAGATTTACTTCCTTGACCGCGCGCTGGAAAACATCCGCCCCACAAGTGACCGCCCGCTTTCCTCGGATGATGAGGCGCTTGCGCGCCGCTACGCGGAGCGGTATCCCCTATATTGCGCCGCCGCAGACACACGCATCGCGGTGGATGAGAGCATTGCAAACAGCGTAGAAACAATACGAAAGGATTTTCTTTTCGGATGAAGATCATCGTTATCAACGGCCCGAATCTGAATATGCTCGGCATTCGGGAGCCGTCACATTACGGCAGCGAAAGCTACCGTGACCTGATTGCCAAAATCAAGCAATACGCCCGCACGCAGGGCGTGAAGGTCGCTTTTTATCAATCCAATCACGAGGGTGACCTCATTGATTGCATCCAGCACGCCTACCGTCGCTATGACGGTATTGTCATCAACCCGGGCGGCTATACCCATACCAGCGTCGCCTTGGCGGACGCGGTACGGGCGGTCAGCCTGCCTTGCGTGGAGGTGCATATCTCCCATGTCAACGAGCGGGAGGAATACCGCAAGATTAGCTATATCCGCGAGGCCTGCATCGATGTGATCAGCGGTCTCGGGACAGATGGCTACCTGCGTGCCATTGATCGTCTGAACGCTTACGCAAAGGAGGGGATTGTATGAGAGCTGTGATGACCCCCTCCCACCTGCAGGGGCGTGTGGATGCCCCCCCTTCCAAAAGCATGGCACACCGCTTGCTGATCTCGGCTGCGTTGGCCGCCGGCAAAAGTGTGATTCATAACCTTGCCGACTCTGCCGATATCTGTGCTACCATTGCGTGCTTGCGTGCGCTGGGCGCGGTGATCGAACGGCAGGGCGAGGATACCATCGTATACGGGGCAGATATCCGCGCAAGAGAGGAAGAGGCCGAGCTGCCCTGCAACGAAAGCGGCAGCACGCTCCGTTTCCTCATTCCGCTTGCGCTGCTCAGTCCTGTGCAGGCACGCTTTTGCGGAACCGAAAAGCTGCTTTCCCGTCCTTTGGATATTTACGAGACCATTTGCGCGGGAGAGGGATTTACCTTTGACCGTGCGCCCGGCAGCGTGACCGTTTGCGGCCGTTTGACGGGGGGCGACTATCGCGTGGTTGGTAACATCAGCAGCCAGTTTATCAGCGGCCTCCTGTTTGCCCTGCCGTTGTGCGTGGGGGATAGCCGCATTCTCATCACCCCGCCGCTGGAGAGCCGTCCCTATATTGATCTGACCCTGCAGGCACTTGCCGCCTTTGGCATTCGCGCCTTCTGGGCAGATGAAAGAACACTCTATATCCCCGGTGGACAGATCTATCATCCCACAGAATGCACGGTGGAGGGTGACTATTCCGGTGCCGCCTTCTTTGCCGCGCTGAACCTGCTGGGGGACACGGTACAGGTAGACGGTCTGCGCCCGGATAGCCTGCAGGGGGATATGGCCTATATCCGTTATTATGAGATGCTGGAGAAGGGCACCCCCACCATTCATTTGGGTAACTGCCCTGATCTTGGCCCCGTGCTGATGGCCGTGGCCGCCGCGAAAAACGGAGCCGTCTTCTGCGGTACACGCCGTTTGCGCATCAAGGAAAGTGATCGTGGTGCCGCCATGGCAGAGGAGCTTTCAAAATTCGGCACGTCGGTTGATGTGCATGAGGATTCGATTGTGGTCTATCCGCTCGCGTTCCACCGACCGAATGCGCTGCTGCACGGGCATAATGACCACCGCATCGTGATGGCTCTTTGCACGCTGCTTTCCAAAACCGGCGGCGAGATCGACGATGCCGAGGCGGTGCGTAAAAGCCTGCCCGACTATTTTGAAAAAATGCGCGCCCTTGGTGCGCAGGTAACCTTGTATGAAGCTTGATACGACCAAAAAAATATTGATCGTGGGACTTGGTCTGATTGGCGGTAGCTATGCGCGCGCCTTGACCGACAAGGGCTACTATGTCACCGCCATTACCGGGCGGCAGAGCACCATTGACTACGCGCTCTCTGCCTCCATGATTGCAAAGGGGGCGGCAAACCCCGACCCCGCCTTGATCGCAGAGGCGGACTTGATCGTCTTTGCCCTGTATCCCGGTGTGTTTTTGGATTGGATCCGCGACTATCAGCAGCACTTTAAGCCGGGGGCTGTCATCACCGACGTGACCGGTGTCAAGGGCTGCATTGTGGAGCCCATTCAAAGCATGCTGCGGTCGGATGTTGAGTTTATCGCCAGCCACCCGATGGCGGGGCGAGAGGTCAGCGGGGTAGAGAATAGTGATCCTGCGATCTTCCGTGGTGCCAACTATGTGGTCACCCCCAGCGAAAAAAACACGCAGGATGCCATTGAGCTTTGCTGTGATCTTGGCAGGGTGCTGGGCTTTGCCCGTATTTCTACCCTCTCCCCTGAGGAGCATGATGAGATCATCGGCTTTGTCTCCCAGCTGACGCATTGCATTGCCGTTTGCCTGATGACCTGCGAGCACCATGAGCGGCTGCAGGACTACACAGGCGACTCCTTCCGTGATCTCACGCGGATCGCCCGCCTCAATGATGAGATGTGGAGTGAGCTGTTCTTGCGGAATAAGGATGCGCTGCTGCATCAGATGTCCTTGTTTGAAGAGGAGCTTGCGCGCCTGCGCGAGCGGCTGGAGAAGGGCGACCGTGAAGGACTGCGGGAGATGATGCGGGCTTCCACCGCCCGCCGCGCCTTATTTGATAAAAAAACCGATTAGAAAGAAGGTACACCGATTATGAATATGGAATTCAGCCGTAAATTGCCCATCCCGAAGGAGATCAAGGAGCAATATCCCGTTACCGCCGAGATGATGAAGATCAAGGAGGAGCGAGATGCCGAGATCGCTGCCATCTTCCGTGGAGAGACGCGCAAACTGATTTTGGTAATCGGCCCTTGCTCGGCCGATTCTGAGGATTCGGTTCTCGATTATATCACCCGTCCGCGTGGCGTGCAGGAGCAGGTGAAGGATAAAATTTGCATCATCCCGCGTATCTATACGGGTAAGCCCCGCACCACGGGGGATGGTTATAAGGGTATGATCCATCAGCCGAATCCCAATGAAAAGCCGGATATGCTGCGAGGCATTGTTACCATTCGCGAGCTGCATATGCGTGCCCTCAAGGAGACGGGCTTTACCTGTGCGGACGAGATGCTCTATCCCGAAAACCATCGTTACCTCAACGATCTGCTTGCCTATGTGGCCATCGGTGCCCGCTCGGTTGAGGATCAGCACCACCGCCTCACCGCCTCCGGCCTGAATGTGCCGGTTGGTATGAAGAACCCCACCTCGGGCGATATTTCAGTCATGATGAACTCGATCACCGCCGCACAGCACGCGCACGATTTTATCTATCGCGGCTGGGAGGTGCATTCGCACGGTAACCCGCTGGCACACGCCATTTTGCGCGGCTATGTGGATGAAAAGGGCAATTCTTACCCCAACTATCACTATGAGGATCTCAGTCATCTGGCAAGCATCTATGCCGAGAAGGGACTTGCGAATCCCTCCGTCATCGTGGATACCAACCACGCCAATTCCGGCAAGAAATACTTGGAGCAGACGCGCATCGCGAAGGAGGTGCTGCACAGCTGTCGCCACAATGCGGAGGTGAACAAGCTGGTCAAGGGTCTGATGATCGAGAGCTACATCGAGGACGGCTGCCAAAAGGTAGGCGAGGGCGTGTACGGCAAATCCATCACTGACCCGTGCCTTGGTTGGGAGAAGACCGAGCGTTTGATTCTTGACCTGGCAGATGTGTATGAATAAAAGAGGCAGGAGAAGATGATGAAAAAAGTTCTGTTGACGCTCTTGTTGCTTTCTGTCTGTCTCCTTGCCTGCGCGCCGAGCGGGGCGGGGGATGTGACCTATACCGTGACGGTGCTGGATGCAGACGGCCATGCCGCTGTTGGTGTTTCTTTGCAGCTTTGCAAGGATGAGGCTTGCTTGATGCCCAAAACGACCGACGCAAACGGCCAAATGACCTTCACCCTGGAGGCGGGGGAGCAGATTGGTGATTATCACCTCACGCTGTCCAACCTGCCTGAAGGGAACGTCGCCGAGGCCGCATATCGCTTTGCCCCCGGCACCACAACGTTGGAAATCCGACTTGCCAAATAAGAAAAACCCGGTAGAGAGATATCATCTCTCTACCGGGTTTGTTTGGTGCTTTTTAGCGATGGATGCGTTAGATCACTTCCATCATTTCTACGCGACCGGCAAAGCCTGCGCCGTACTCGCTTTCATTCTGGCAATGCATCAGAATGCGAATATCCGGCGTGTCGCCTGCTTCCACCGTGAACTGCTTGGTGGTGTACTGGCCGTTGATATATTTGTCGATCGTCTCCACGTGCTTGCCGTTGACGTAGATCTCGGTATACAGCGAGCGGCCGTAGGAGAAGTTCAGCGTGTACACACCGCCGCCCTGTACCTTCGGGCAGACACGGTAGATACGCCAGCCATTACGGAAATCGCGCTGGTGGCAGGCCTCTACAAACTGCACGGGGATAAAGGAGTTCATATCGTCATCGTTGATCTTGACCAGCGGATCGGGCTTCTCGTCGGTCACGTCCGACATGGTAAAGCCGTCGAGCAGATAGTTGGTCACGTTCTTCGGGCAGAGCGGTGCGGGCACCTCTTCCACCGTGAAGTCGAGCGTAGCCGCCTCCAGCTTGTCGCTCCATGCGCGCAGCGAGAGGGACTTGCCCTCCGGCGTGGTGGAGATCAATGCCTGGCACCAGCCGCAGTAGGCCTTTCTTTCGGGCATCACGTCAGACTCATGGCTGTTCGGGTCGCCGTTGCCAACGCCGCGAACAAAGCCGTCACCCGTGATATCAAAGTGCAGCAGATGATCGGCATTCGGTACCACCACGCCACGGCGGTCTACCACGCAGAAGTTGACGACCGCGGTATCAGCCCCGTCGTTCTTGATCACGGTGCTGTCCGGGCAGATCTTGATGGCGTAGGGGCGGCCGGCGGTGCGCTGCTCGGTTCTTGCTACCTGCTTGCCGTTCCGATAGGCTCTTGCTACCAGGCGGCCGGGGGCAAACTCTACCTGCCACTCTGCCGGCTCGCAGGCGTCACAGGGCTTGCGGCCAAGCGACTTGCCGTTGAGGAAGAGCTCAACCTCCTCACAGTTGGAAACAGCCATCACGCGTACCGTCTCGCCCCTCTTCCAGTTCCAGTGCGGCAGGAGGTGCACCATCGGCTTGTCGGTAAAGCAGGCCTTGTTGAAGTAGAAGGAGTCCTTCGGGAAGCCGCAGGTATCCATGATGCCGAACTGCGAGGAAACAGAAGGATACTTAAAGGGCGTGGGCTCGCCGCGGTAGTCAAAGCCGGTCCAGATAAAGATGCCGGCAAAATAATCGTTCTCACGGGTGAATTTCCAGGTGTGGCGAACGGTCTGCCCCCACGGCACGACCTCCTCGTCATAGTTGTGCAGTACCTGGGCTACCTCGCGGTCGCTCTTGTAGCAGCCACGGGTGGTAACGGCACTGTTGTTCTCCGAGCCGATGATGGGCTGCTCGGGATGCTGCGCATGGAACTTGGCAATGTTGCCGATGGCATAGTTGATGCCGGTGACGTCCATCTCCATGCCGGCCCCCTCCATGTTACCGTTGATGGCACCCATGATCAGACGAGTGTCGTCCAGGTGCAGGACACGGCTCTTCATGCGGCGGAAGATATTGGCGCCCTCCTCGGTGTTTTGCAGAGGCTCCTCGTTAAAGAGAGACCAGAACACAACAGAGGGGTGGTTACGGTCACGCTTGACCATAATGTCCAGGTATTCGAGTACCTCCTTGCGCGATTCAAAGCGGCGGTTCTCGTCCATGACGATCAGACCGATCTCGTCGCAGGCGTCAAGAATTTCCTTGGCCGGCAGGTTGTGCGAGCAGCGGTAGGCGTTGGTGCCCATTTCCTTGAGGCGCTTCACACGGTAATACTGTACAGAATCCGGCACGGCAACACCAACACCGGCATGATCCTGGTGGTTGCAGGTGCCCTTGATCTTCAGGGGACGGCCGTTGAGGAAGAAGCCGCGCTCGGCATCGATCGCAATGGTGCGGAAGCCGATGCGTACCGTCTCCTCGTCTACGGCCACGCCGTCACGCAGAACCTCCACGCGCAGGTTGTACAGCTTGGGGTTGTCTACATCCCAGCGGGTGGGGCGGCTGACGTTCAGCTTTTGCAGAACGGCCTTTTGCGTATCAAAGCCGCAGGTAACGGGAGAGGTGGTGGCGGTGGCGATCACCTTGTCACCATCGAGAATGGTCGCGCGTACAGCGGCGGCGGTATCCTCGTAATTGCTGTTTTCCAAGGTGGTCTCTACCTCTACCACCCAGCTGTTCTGCGTGCCCTTCTTCAAAACGGGCTTGCCGAACACGCCGTTGTGGGCAATGTGCACCTTGTCCTTGGCGTACAGGCGAACGTGGCGATAAATGCCCGCGCCCTCGTACCACCAGCCCTCGGTCTCAAAGCCCTTGATGTAAACGGCAAGAACATTGGGACGACCGTCAAAATAGACACGGTCGGTGATGTTGAAAATGGTCTCGGTATAGGCGCTGAAGGAGCGCTCCATCAGCGAGCCGTTGAAATAAAACTCGGCATTGACAGCCGTGCCCTCAAAGCAAACGAACAGCTCCTTGCCCTCCATGCTCTTGTCCAGCACAAAGGACTTACGATACCACGCATTGTTGCGCGTGCGGTAGCCGTGCGAGTGCAGATTGTCAGCCGAGAAATCACTCTCCGCATAATAGTCGTGCGGCAGATTGACAATGCGCCATTCGCCATCGTGCCAGGTCTTGCCGCCGGGGCCGCCCTGCGCGCCGGCCTTGCAGCTGTTATAGGACTGGTTGTGGCTGTTTTTGGTATCGACCACCACGTCTCCCAAATGGAAGCGCCATTCGCGGTCAAGATTCATCAGTATTCTCGCCATGGTCAAAATTCCTTTCTTATGCCGCTGTTGCGCGGCTTGCTGTTCCTATATTACTATATATTGTCAGAAAAGTCAAGAAAAAGAAGGGAAAAAGCATAGCTTTTTCCCTTCCTTGGGTTTATTTTACATTCATCCAAACCAGCATGTCGGAAGGGCCACGGTTGGCAAAGCAAGCATAGGGAATCAGTCGAATTTCGGTCTCGTCAAATTCCGCACGATCAGCACGCTCGTAAAGCGCCTCGCTTGCGCGGCGGCGGTAGCCGGTTGTCAGCAGCACGGGCAGGCTGCCAAAGGCATTTTCCTTTCTTACCCTTGCGCGGAAATGGGAGGAGAGATACAGGGCATCCAGATCGGCACCGTTGTCAACCTCCTCGACGCAGTAGACCACAGGCCCGCGCATAACAGCCACACGCCCCGCGCAATCGGCTACGCTTGCGCGTGCCGCCATCAGCACCGGTTTGATCTGCAGGGAGAGGTGTACCTCGCCTGTCGGCTTGTCGATCACCGCGTAGCCGTTTTCCATTGTATAGGGCGCATCCAGGACAAAGGCATCCTCACACCAGGCGGGAATGCGGATAAAGAGGCGGGATACCCCCTCGGTCGCGAGCGTGATCTCGCCGTTTGTTGGGTAGGCGGTCGAAAGGGAAACGCGCATGCCGTCCCCCTCGTAGCAGCTGTCGGCATATTGATGCACGTAGAGGTCATTCCCCTCGCGCGAGTAGACAAGGGAACCGAGAGAGGGGAGGAAGCGGCAAAGGTTAGGCGGACAGCAGGAGCAGGAGAAGTTTTCAACCCGCTCGGTAATGGCAGAATAGCGAACCACCTGTCCGGCGGCAGCGCGTGCCGTTTTGTGGATGCCGAGCGGGTTCTCATAGAAGAAGGCGTCGCCCGAAAGCGAAAGACCGGAGATCACGCCGTTATACAGCTCACGCTCGATCACGTCGGCATAGCAGCTCTGCTTCTCAATATTCAGCATACGGGCGCAGAAGTAGACCATGGCGATCGAGGCGCAGGTCTCGCAGTAGGAAGTATCACTTGGCAGATAGTCCGGCTGAGAAAATGCCTCACCGTGCGGGAAACCAAGGCCGCCGGTGATATACATTTTGTGCGTAACGATATCCTTAAAAATGGCACGGCAGGTCTCCAGCAAGGCTTCGTCCTTCGTTTCGGCCGCCAGGTCAGCGACCGAACAATAATAATACAGGGCGCGTACCGCGTGCCCTTTGGCTTCGCGCATCTCGCGAATGGGGTGGTCATCCTGCGCGTATAGCCAGCCAAAGCCGATGTGCATATCCTTCTCGTTGCTGCCGCGTTGCTCGATAAAGAAACGGGCGAGCTCCAAGGCACTCTTATCCTTCGTCAGGCGGTAAAGCCGCATCAGCGCCAGCTCGATCTCCTGGTGACCCGGGGTCGAGAAGGCAGCGCTTTTCTTGACCATGAACACCTCGCGAATGTAGGCCATGTATTTTTCCATGCAGGATAAAAACTGACGTTTTCCGGTCGTTTCAAAATAGGCAATGGCACCCTCCAGCAGGTGACCGGCACAGTACAGCTCGTGGTGGTCGCGGTTTTTCCATTCCGTGCCCGGCTCACAAACGGTGTGGTAGATATTGAAATAGCCGTCCTCACGCTGATGCTTTTCAATATTCTCAACCAGCGCGTCGATCTTCTTTTCAAGACCTGCCGATGGCTGCAGGCGCATCGAATAGGCAGCACCCTCTATCCATTTTGCAACGTCAGAATCCCAAAAGAAGTGGGGCTGCTTCGGCTTGCCCTCCTTCCATTGAAAGGCAAACGCGCCAATACGGCCGGAAAGCGAGAATTGATGATAAACGGCGGGAATGGTCTTGCGGCGAGAGAGACGCTCCTTTTCGGAAAGCAGACCGCGGCGCAGGGTGACCTGCTCAAAAGGGATGCTGTTCATATTTTTTCCTCCCAAGAATTGACTTTTTGATGATTTTATTGTATCATAGAGCAAAGAGGCAATTCAAGTGTAAAAACCGATAAAAAGTGAGAAAATCTGACATGATCTTGTGCGGCAAGCCGTTTTCCATGTGCGGTATGGGGCTGTTCACCACAGAGGAGGAATGGATCCATCCCGTTAAATGCGAGAGCACCTATGAGCTGATTCTGGTTTCCGGCGGACGGGTATATATCGAGGAGGAGGGCGTTCCCTATGCCTTGGAGAAGGGGAACCTGCTGCTGCTCACGCCCGGCAAAACGCATGGCGGCTACCAGAAAAGCGAAGGGCATACCTCCTTCTATTGGATCCATTTTTCCTGCCCGTCGCTCCCCTTTCCGTTGCCCGGCTTTATGGAGCGGGGAACAGGTGACGATCTCTTTCGCCGCCTGCTGCATATCAATATGCTGCCTGACCATGGGGGTGAGGATCGCGCCGAGAGTGTGCTTTCTTATCTGCTGTTCTCTCTTTCCGAGCAGTATGGAGAGCGCACCAAGCAAAACCGCCTGTTTCATGAGGTTGTTGAATGGATTCGCATCAATGCCACTGCCTCGCTGCGCGCCGAGGATTGCGCCAAGCATTTTGGCTACAGCACGGCGCATCTGTGCCGCATTCTGCAGCGGGAGGCGGGAATCGGTACCCGCGCTATGATCGACCGCATGCTGCTCTCCCGCGCCAAGGACCAGCTTCTCAATTCGGGCGCCTCGGTCAAGGAGATCGCCGCTCTGCTCGGCTTTCCCTCACCCAATACGTTTTTGCATTTCTTTCGTTATCACGAAAAAGAAACGCCGCTTGTCTTCCGCAATCGCTATGCGCTGACGCATATGAATAAAAAATAACCACAGAAAAGAGAAAAACATGAGTAAAAAGCAAAAAATAGGTCTCATTCTGCTGTATAGTCTGATCGCCCTGCTTGCCGTGGCGGTGATCGTGTATCTTTGCTATGAGCTGTTTGTTTTGCGGGTGGAGAACCCAAGCGGCAGCATCCTGCGTGCCGCGCTGCTGCTCGCTTCGCTTGCCATCACCGTCAGCCGTGTGCTGACCGGGCCGCGCCGTCGGGGCAAGATATCGCCCGCCGTCTATCGCAAGCATTACAAAGATCTCATCGGTCGTGCCTTTTCGGATGACCCTAAACGGGAAAAACGCTTTTTCCGTGCCGTAGATGAGTATCAAAACAATCGCTACGCACCGGCCGTGCGCCTCTTGCATAAGGTAGAGGGCGAATGCACGCGAAACGAGGAGCGCTTTGCCGTGCTGGTCTTTATGGCACTCTGCTATAACGATATGGGCATGTATCAGCCGGCCGCTACGCTCTATGAGCGGGCACTCACCATGCGCGAAAATGCAACCGCCGCCTCCAATCTGGGGCTGTGTTATCAAACACTCGGACAGACAGATCGCGCGATCGAGGCTTATCGGCAGGCCATAGCGATTGCACCGGAAAGTGCGTATCCGTACAACAATCTTGCCCAGCTGTACATCAAGCAGGGCAACTACCAAGAGGCTCTTTCGTGGGCAAAGCAGGCAAGCGAACGAAACACCACGCTCTATCAGGCCTATTCGGCACAGGCGGTGGCCTATGCCATGCTTGGGGAAGAGCAGGCCTCGCGCGAGGCACTTGCTCGCTACGTGGCAAACGGTGGTGATGGGGCTGCCGTCAAGGCATATATCGATGCGCTGCAAGAGGCAAATGCGTGATCCTCTTGCGCTTTCTCGCAAGCAGAACATGAAAAAATGATATCTTTTTCCCAAGCGTAGGCATTTCTATATCCTTTCATACAAGACATGATGATACAAGCATATATAAGGAGAGCGAATATGAGCTTTGAACAGTATTCTCGTTTTTATGATGGCGGCGCGGAGGGGTGCACTCTTCGTCCAAAAGGCAAGAGCGCAACCTTCACCTTTTTGGCCGAGCCGAAAAAGGATGTGCGTTACCGCCTGTTTACGGTTGGTGAGACCGCGCAGTATTATATGTGGAAGGATGAGCCGGACGGCCCGCACGGCTACCGCTCGATTGCCGATGCGTTAGATCATGCGCACGCGCTGCGTGACCGCTTTTGCTTGAACCTCTCCTCGAAGCAGGAAGAGGTGTACACCAGGCGTGTCTACAAAAAGGTCATGTGGCCGCCAATGCTTTCTTACCTTGGCATGAACCCGGTACCGGAGGTATGGCGTGTGGGCCTTGTGGCCACGGCCAAGGATCTGCGTGTGGCAAAGGGCGGCTTTTTGCAGATGCGGGTGGATATTCGCCTAAAAAAGCCCGGCGTGAGCCGCCATGCCGTGAATGGCGAGCCGGATCAGCGCATCCTGCTGCCCATTCCCGCAGGCAGCTATACTGCCAACCGGCTGGAAAAAGAGATCATCATTCCGCGCTATGCCGCACACGTAGGCGTGTTCATTGAGGGCAAGGGCTACACCGGCGAGCTGTATGTCGAGCAGCCCGTTCTTTCGGCCGATGGGCAAAACCTCTTGCCCTGCTTTGATCAAGACGTGGCTGATAAAGAAAAGTTCTCCTGGACAGGGCAATTCCTCAGCCAAAAGGAGTGGCCTGTGTTCCGCGTTTGCCTCAATGGCAAGACCGTCTTTTCGGGTGAGGTGTTTGAGCGCTCGCACCGTTATTCGGAATGGGAGATCGAGTTGCCCGCCCGCCTGCTGCGGGAGAAAAATACGCTTTCCTATGAGTTGCTTTCGGATTACCACGATCCGCTCCCCTATACCATCTACGAGGCCGGTTTGATCGAGCAGCCGGATGCACCCGTTTCCGTTTTGTCGGTTTCTGCGGTTGCCCCTGTTGGCGGCTTTGCGCGCGTATTGCTGCGCACGGCAAAGCCGAACACCCGCGTACGCGTCACGCCTCTCACGCCCGCGCTTGGCGGCGCGGGGGAATACCTCTTCAAGGAAAAGGGACTGCATGGCCTTTGTCTGCCCTGTCTTGCCCCTGCCGCGCATGCGGCCTTTACCGTCAGTACCGGCCGTACAGTGCAGCACGGGGAGGTAGAGGGCATTTTAGAGAAGCAGGATGACGGCGTGATCACCGGCTCTGGCGATATGATCTACGTTTGCCAGAAGCAGGAGGATATGGAGGAATACCTTTCTTGGTATCTTTCCGAGCATGTGGGTGATTTCGTTACCATTCGCCCGGCCTACCGCTGGTCGGGCACGCGCACGCTCAATCAGCCGCTTTGGCGTTGGTTCTCCCGCTTGATGGACGAGCTGCGCCTGAAATACGTGCTGATGGTAGACGGACGAGAGATGCCCGGTCTTGCCGCCCAGCCAACGAATGAGGATCTGGCAGGCGTTGGCTATCTTGGCCGCCAGGATCACGAGCGGGATAATGCGCAGTTCTACGGCGGCGTCAATAAGTTCGCCACCCCCACCGCCGAGCAGGCTGCCAATCTGATGCAGTTTGCCTGGCAGGAGGACCCTGCGCACGTTCGGGGCTCCTGCAACGATCACGCCTATCTTTGCAAGGGTGAGAGCCTGTTTGGCATAACCGACCGCGACCGCCCGCGCGATACCGTTGCCTGCCACGGCGAGGTCGTTTCTCTGCTGCAAAAGACCATTACCGATGGCACTACAAGACACACGGGGCCCTCCTGCTGCTTCAAATACATGCACGAGGGCGGCTACGATTGGCTGGGTGCAGAGACGATGTACTCCACCATGGAGCCCCTGCTCGGCTTTTTGCGCGGCTTTGCCAAGGATAAAGAGATGCCCGCATGGGGCGTGCACCACGCCGTGCAATGGTCCTCCTCTCCTCATACCGCGCCTGAGCACGCACGCCGCCTGCGCCTGGCACTTTATGGCTCCTATATGCTGGGGGCTACCGATATCAACACCGAAGAGGGCTACTGGCACATGGAGGAATACTACGAGCATCACCACCGTTTTGATCCGGTGTGCCTTGCGCATCTGCGCCACCAGCAGGCTTTTTACCGCTATACCTCCTCCCACACCCGCGCAGGTCGTTTTCATACACCGTATGCCTTCCTGCATGGGCGGGATGATGGCATCAACTTCTTTAACCCCCACATGACCTGGGGTATTTTGGAACAGCAGACCCTGGCCGAGGATAGCTGGGGGCTGATCAAAACGGTCTATCCGCAGGCAAAGCCGGGCTCTTGCATCTATCTGCACGGCTGTCCCACCGACAGACCGCTTGGCTTCCATACCAGCACACCCTACGGCAATGCGGATATCATTCCGGTCGAGGGCAGGGAAGAAACGCTTGGTGACTATCGCGCCCTCATCTTCCTCGGCTATAACCGCATGACCGAGGCAGATGCCGACAAGCTGCTTGCCTGCGTGGAAAACGGCGCGACGCTGCTGCTTTCCCGCGCGCATCTGAGCGATAATACAAGCATTGAGGCCATTCGCCGAGGCGAGCTGACCTTTGCTCCCTGTGCGCTTTCCTTTGCCGAGGGCGATCCTGTCTTCTGCGAGGCACATCTTGGCGGTCATGCGCTTTCGCTTTGTACCAATGCCGCCCCGGCGGATGAGGTGCTGCTGCGTACCGACGAGGGGCAGCCCCTGCTTTGTCGCTATCGGGTGGGGAAGGGTAGCCTGCTGCTCTTCCAAACCAAGGAATACCCGGCACACGAGGCCATTCGTCCGGCCTATGAGCAGGCGATGCTTCGTTTGGTAGGCGATACCGTGGCTGCTGAGTCGGTCTGGGCGGAAACAGGGGATGACGTCAGCTTTACCGTCTACCGTCAGTCGGATGGCAGCACGCACCTGTATTTCCTCGCCGTTGACTGGTACCGCCCCGAGGAGCGGATCCGCACCGCCACCCTGCGTCTGGGGCAAGTATGCTATCCCGTTGCGATGCCGTTTGGTGTGCTGATCAAATGTGTGACAGACGGCACGCGTGCCGCATGGGCCACGAGTGAGAATGGCGAGGTGCTCTCCGTTTCAAATAACGGTGTGCGCGTGCAGGGCACGGGCAACGTGACCTTCTGTATTGCCGAAAACGGGAGCGTAATAGCCGTAACGGTTGATTTTTCCGAAAAACCCGTGCAAACGGTTTGATCGTGGCAATCTGATAAAATGATATCTTTTGGAAGAGTAAAGACATTTACAGCATGGAAAAAAGATATTATAATAAGGAAAAATGTCAAGAGATTGCCACAAAGGAGATAAAGCGCATGATCAGATGGGAAACAATCACCTTCCCCGCTGCTTCGATGGGAGAAGAAAATCCCTTGGCGGATATTGGGAACATTGAATACATTCATGCAGGCTATGAGGTGACCGCGCGGATCAGCGAGGAGGAGAAAAATCGCATCGGCCGCGGTATGATCGGCACCATCCTGCCCTACACCATTCAAGACAACTTCGACCGCGTGCGTGCGCCACGTGCCTTCCGCGCCGCCATTCTGGAAAATGAGTATCTGAAGGCTACCTTCCTGCCCGAGCTTGGCGGTCGTCTTTGGTCGCTTTACGATAAGGAGCACAGCAAGGAGCTGCTTTACGTCAATCCGGTCTTTCAGCCGGCCAACCTTGCCATCCGTAATGCTTGGTTTTCGGGCGGTGTAGAGTTTAACGTGGGAATCAAGGGGCATAATCCTCTTACCTGTGACCCCTATTTTGCCCGTATTGCCCGCACCGAGGAAGGCGAGGAGGTGCTGCAGATCTATGAATATGAGCGCATTCGCGGCACGGTGTTCGGCATCAATGCCTATCTGCCGAGCGGGTCGCGTGTGCTCTACCTGCGGGACACGATTGAAAACCCGTCGGAAAAGGATACATGGACCTATTGGTGGTCGAATATCGCCGTGCCGGAGACCAAAGAGACACGCGTCATCGTGCCGACCGGACGCTCCTTCCTTTCCACCTATGACGATGGCCACTATGTGCTTGATAAAACCGACATCCCGAACTGGAACGGGGTAGATGCCAGCTACCCGCTGCGTCTGCGTCGCTCGCTCGATTTCTTCTATGAGATCCCAAAGGAGAGCCGCGATCGTTGGATCGCCGCGGTAGAGGGCGACGGCATTGGCCTTGCGCAGTTTTCTACCAAGGAGATGCTCGGTCGCAAGCTCTTTGTCTGGGGCATGGGGCAGGGCGGTCGGAACTGGGGCAAGTTCCTTTCCGATGGCAGCGCCGGGTATATTGAAATTCAAGCCGGGCTTGCCTATACACAGCTTGAGCATATTCCCATGGCGGGCAAGACCACGCTCTCATGGACAGAGGCCTATACCGGTATCGCTTGTGACACGGCCGCCGTCTTCTCTGATGATTGGCAGCAGGCGCAGGTCGAGGCGGGCAGGCAGATCCGCCGCAATCTGGGCGCGGATGATCTGCACATGGCACTAGAAAACGTCGTGCCGACCACGTTCGTCTCCTACGAGCCGCTCATGAACGGCTCCGGCTTTGCCTCGCTTGAGGAACAAGAGCGCGGCGAGCGCCTCAGTCAGATCTATGATTTTTACCCCTCGTCCTGCAACGAAAAGCAGACGCCGTGGCTTTCGCTGCTGCAAAACGGCTACCTGCCCGCACAGGACACGCAGACCTATCCTCATAGCTATGTGATCGGAAAGGGCTGGGAAAAACGGCTGCTTGCCTCGCTTGAAAAGACGGAGGGCAGACATTGGTACACCTATTATCATCTCGGCATTGTCGCTTATCAGCAAGGCAGGGTAGCGGAGGCATCAGAGCATTTCAAAGCCTCGATTTCTTGTCAAGATAACGCGTGGAGCCGCCGTAACCTGGCGCTGCTTGCCCTGCACGGGAAGGATACTGCCGCCGCCGCAGACGGCATGCTGACCGCCGTGGCGCTTTGCCCGACCTGTATCAATCTTTACCCCGATGCCATGCGCTGTCTGCTCGCAGACGGCCGATATGGGGAAATGGAGCACTTCTACGCAGCCGCACCCGAGAAGGTCAAGGCACGCGGTCGCATGCGTCTTTTGCTGGCTATGGCCTATATGAAGCAAGAGGCATACGAAAAGGCCGCCACGATCATCAATCCGGATTTTCAGATGGACGATATCCGAGAGGGCGAGATCTCGCTTTCCCACCTGTGGTTTGACCTTTATCGTGCCCTGTTGCGTAAAAAATACCCCTCCGAGAGCGAGGCGCAGATCGCTACCCGGCAGCAACAGGAGTACCCCCTCCCGCCTTATCTCGATTTCCGCATGCATGACGAAAGCGAGCATGATTGATTGGTAGAACTATGAAAAGGGCGCCGTTTATGGACGCCCTTTTCTCTTGTATGACAAAAAGCGCAGACTTCGCCAAATGGTGTATATATTCGGCAAAAAGAAAAAAGCAAAAGATTTGAAAACCTATTGACAAAAGGGAAAAATCATGTTATACTATTAGCACAAAGGAAAGCGGAATACCGCAGTGCACGAATGCCGGAGTGGCGGAATTGGCAGACGCCCGGGACTTAAAATCCCGTGAGATTCACTCTCGTGCCGGTTCGAGCCCGGTTTCCGGCACCATTTATATCGCGGGGTAGAGCAGCCTGGTAGCTCGTCGGGCTCATAACCCGGAGGTCGTGAGGTTCAAATCCCACCCCCGCAACCAGACAAAAGCCTTGGAGAATCAAGCTCCAAGGCTCTTTTTTTGTCCTTTTTGCCGTAGCACACAATGCCGAAGAATACCGATCTATTCCAATCTTTTTGGTCGGTTTTCTGCCGGCTCGTCGGTTTTGTAATGGTGTTTTCTTGATACATTTTTGGCTGGTTATAGCATTGATTGTATCATTAAAATAAGGTAACAAATTATGTAGTACTTCATAAAAAACATCAACGTACACAAAATTCTTAGAATGTTTTTTGAAAGGTATTTGGTTGGGGTAGATTTTAAGATGAGATGATAGTACGTTCTAAAAAATTCAAAAAATTGATAAAAAGATATTGACAAATGCCCAAAAATATGTTTTACTATATTTGAACTAAAATACTATAACTCATCCATGCCCCCTAAAGAGTAGTTGTGTCACGCACTACCCACTTGAGGACATCAGTGAAGTAGATGCGTACGGAAACAACTCCGTGCGCTTTTTTGTTTTCTGATGCATGGGGCACGCAAGCGGCACAAAAAATGCCCGTTAGGGTAAAAATAAGGAGGCAATTATGACCACAAAAACAAGAAAATTCGGCATTCGCACACTTACGTTGATCTTAGCATTTCTCATGATTGTCTACGTTGTACCGCTAACTGTCATAGCGGAAAACATTCGCGCGTCAAGTAATGCTACGACAGAAGAAGCGACAGAAACAACCACAGCAATCAAAGATGTCTTTGAGCTAACCGACCGTCGAGAGGAAACGGTCAAGCATTTTCGAACAGAAGATGGTAGCATTGTTGCCGTTGTATATCCCAATGCTGTCCACCGCCAGGATGACAGCGGTGCATGGCAGGATATCGACAATCGCCTTGCCGAAAACGGTAGTGAGATTGCAACAAGCGACGCCCGCGTAAAGTTCGCAAAGAAGATTACCGGCAACGAAACACTCTTTACGCTGCATGATGGCAATTACAAGCTCACCATGAGCCTTGATGGCGCCCAAAAGAAAACGGCCGCCACCATCACCAATACGGTCGAGGACGAAAATGCCTCTGCGCTTGGCAAGCAGATGACACTCGAAAACCTCTCTGCCCGTATTTTGTACAGCAACATATTAGAGAACGTAGATCTGGAATACGTTGTTGTTTCCAATGATATCAAAGAAAATATTATCGTCAAAGCCCCCGGTGGAACGTATGCTTATACGTTCACGCTGCAGTTGAATAATTTAACGGCGCAACAGGCGACAGACGGTAGCATTGGGCTATACGATCGTGCAACCGGCGAACGGGTGTACGTCTTCCCGCGCGGCTATATGCAGGATGCCGCCGGCGCGCGCTCGACCGCCGTGTCCTACTCTTTGACCGATCACGGCAACGGCAAATACACCTTTACCGCCACGGCGGACAAAGGCTGGATGAACGCGCCCGAACGCATCTTTCCGGTCACTATTGACCCACCGATCTATACAGGTGCGGGATCAAATGTAACGGATTTGTACGTGAATTCTTCATCTGTTAATGAAAACAATAGCAGTTCGTATAATTTGTTCGTATCGCCAACACAACGTACATATTGGAAACTGAATACGCTTCCTACTCTGCCCGCTTCCGCATATATAACCAATGCAGAGTTGTTTATGCATGCTTTCGCTGCGGCGGGTAGCGGTAGTTATATCGGTGTATATCAGGTCACAAGTGATTGGACGCAAAGCTTAACGTGGGCAGGCGTAGTGTCCTCTACACCGGCCGGCTCCATAGCTGAAACATATATAGATGCTCGCCCCATGGTGCAAGCAGGAACGTTTTCTTGGAATGTTCTCCCTGTTGTACAGTCGTGGTATGAAGGAACGGCGAATTACGGTTTGGCATTGAGTTGTCTTACAAGTGGAACAAACACGTTTTATTCTAATGATTTCAATATATTCTCACTTTCACCGCAACTTTGTATTACCTACCGCGATACCAAGGGCATAGAAGATTATTGGACCTATTCCTCGCAGGATCTCGGCTTTGCCGGTACGGGACACGTCAACCTGGCAACCGGACACCTGACCTTTGCCGTGCCCACACTTTCCACGTTGGATGCCTTGATGCCCTTTACACTCTCGTTGGTGTATAACTCCCAGTTCGCGTCTCAGTACTACACAAGTAGTACCGCCAAGACTGTATACACCGCCGAGGGTACGCCCAGCGGCTTTAAGTTTAACACGCAGGAAAGCCTGATCGAGCAGTCCTATGTCAAGCAGGACGGCACGACCGCCACTTGCTTCATTTTGGCAGACGGCGATGGTACCGAGCACTATTTCCTCCCCACCGATACCGCAAATGAGTTCATTGATGAGGATGGTCTTTTACTCACGCTGACCAAAGGCAGTACGACTTGCACAATTACGGATAGTAGCCATGGTGTGCGCACCTTTAAAAAGGAAACCACACTTCCCGGTACCGTTTCATGCTGGACGCTCTCTACCGTACAGGATGCTGTGGGCAACACGCTGACCATTGAAAATAATGACAACATGCTGCCTATCAAGATCATTATGACCCCAAAAGGGCATGATGAAGGTATCACGCAGCTGGAGATTTGGTATAACACTGCCGGCAGACCGTATTTGATCCTGAATAAGTATTCTCACGAAGCCGTTGTATTGCAATATTCGCGCTTTGGTACATCAACCATTAGCACCGCCGCTAATGCCGGGTATTTGCTGCATGCCATCCGTGCCCGCGGCACAAGCAGCACCGATTGGCTCGCCTACTATAATGCCGCTACGACCGCATCCACCTCTTCTGTGACGGTAGATGCCGTGGCCACCTATAGCTACTTCTATGATGGCGCCACCTTGCTGGATAGCGTAACCAATGGCCTCTCGGATTACACGGTTTCCTATAGCTACACAAGTGGCAAGGTGACTGAAATAACCGAGCAGGGCGGCACAACAACCGGCCAAAGTGCCCGTATCACCTATCATGCAACCTCCACCCGCGTCAGAACCAGTGGCAATGATGATGTCATCAACAACACTGATGATCTCTATGCCTTCTATCAGTTTGATGCCGCTGGACGCGCGATCAGCTCCTACTCGACCGATTATAACCAAAGTCAGGTTTTTAGTGGTGCTGGTGTGCAGTATAGCGATGGTGAAAACATCAAGGCCAACAACCAAATAAAGACCGCTACGCAGGCCGAGGCGATCACCGCCAATCATATCCGTAACGGCGGCTTTGAGATGTGGAATAGTACTTTGACCGCCCCCAGTTATTGGACGATAACCGGTTCCGTTACCGATCTTCCCGGCGCCGGTCACGGTGCAGTAACCTTGGGCATGTATGGTGGCAGCTCCGTTTCGCAGACGGTAGCGCTGAAAAATGGAGAATATACGCTTTCCATGCTGATCAATACGGCCTTGGCAGGCAACCTTTCTGTACAAGTGTCTGCTACATCGCTGGATAACAGTGCGCATAGTGTCAGCAAAACGGTGCCGGTGGATAGACAATATGCCAGCGGTGTTGATACCTATGTCGAACTTTCTTTGACCGCGTACACGATTACCGGCCCTACAGAAAGCTTTGTCATTCAAGTTAGCGTTACTGGTAGTAGCACGCAGAATATCTGTATTGATGACGTTATGCTTTCCGGCACGATTGGTGCGGCAAATTATAGTGTCATAGAGGCTGGTGATTTCGTGACCACCGCCGGTGTTGCCCCTTCTGCCTTTTGGTCTGCTACTAGTGGTAGCATCACCGTATCGGATTATGCAGAGGGACGCTATAATGTGCTTAGCATTCCCGGCTCCTTGGGACAAACAAAGCACGTCTCGCAAACCATTCGTAATGCCTCGTCTTATTATTCCACCGGTGAAATCAATACCTATACTGTCACCGGCTGGGTGAAGGGTACAGGGCAGGCCTACGGAGAAGAAAGCCTGTTTGGTGCGCGTATTACCATTGCATATCAAAACTCTGCAGGTAGTACAATCACTGTCGATTATGATATTCCTGCCGCCAAATCCATTACCGATTGGCAGTACCTCTGTGGCACCATTGTGAGTGACCCCGCCATGGGAACCATTCAAAGTGCGACCTTGACTTTGCTGTATAACGACCACCCTGGTACCGCCTATTTTGACGATATCGCCGTGGTGATTGACAGCCTAAGGGTCTCCATATATACCTATGGTGATAGTACAGGCCTTCTTTCTGAGGCGACCGATAGTGGTCAGACGGTCAACTATACTTACGATAACAATTACAATCTTACCCACGCATCGGCAAGTGACGGCACCTATCAATCGTATAGTTATGATACCTACCATCAGTTAAAAAGCGTTATATATGGTGCTAACGGTAGTGCTTATCAAAAAACCGAGTATGAGTATAATGACTATGGCCTATGTGAAAAAGTAACCACCACAACGCAGGGGCTGTCCAGCAATGTAGAAAGCATTACGCAGTACACCTACTATGAAACCTCGCCTCTTATTGGTACGCTAAAAACCGAAATAGATGTGAATGGCGAGCCAACCGTGTATTATCACGATGAGAGTAACGGCCGCTTGTTAGCTGTCATTTATCCCAACATATATGGTACCTGCTATACCTATGACGGTATGGGAAATCTGACAGGGGTTTATCCGGCCATCTTCGTCAGCATGACAAGCTATCGACAAAACACATCGCTCTCTACCAAGGCCACCTATACATATGACGGCAGCAATCGCCTCTCGTCTATCGTAGCCAATGGAACACAGTACAATTTCTACTACGATTCCTTCGGCAATAGCACCTCCGTGTCTGTCAACGGCTATGGCTCGCTTGCCAGCTATACCTACAATAGCTATAACGGCAAGCTGAACACGGTGACCTATGGCAACGGCTTTGCTGAAAAATACGTGTATGATGAACTTGACAGAATCAGCGAAATCAAGTATAATACAGGTAGTAGCGGTGCCTACGTAACCGCCTATCGGTATACCTATTCCACAGCCGGTCAGCTGATCTCCATAGAGGATGTTGCTAACGGGCAATTAACGCGCTATCATTATGATACCTCCGGTAAGCTGCTCAGCACTACGGTCAGCGATACCGATACCAACTTAAATGAAACCGGCGCAATTTATACGTATGACGAGCATCAGCGCCTAACCCAATCTGCTTTGGTCTACGATTTTGCTGCCTCCAATGGTACGCGGCGCGACCGCATTGGTCATACATATACCTATGATGCTATGGGGCGTGTTAATAAGGCCACGCTTCTTGGTAATGATGTCAGCGGAACGATTACGCCAACCTATGACCGGCTCAACCGTCTGACCGCGAGAACGATCAGCCTCACAGCCGATGGGGGGTTCTACCAGCAGGCAAGCTATAGCTATGTCACCGGCACAAACGGTCAAAGCAGTCTTGTCTCGCAGCTGCAGAACAAGATCGGCACATCTTCCTCTAATGCTGCCGTTACCAATACGTGGAAGTATAGCTATGATCCCGTTGGCAATCTCACACGGGTGATTGATGCTAGTAATGTTATACAGTATAAGTATACCTATGATTCGCTCGGTCAGCTGATACGTGAGGACAACGCCGTTCTCGGCCACACCTATGTGTATACCTATGATGCCGCCGGTAATATTACAAGTGTCAAGCAATATGCCTTTACCACCGGTACGTTGGGCACGGTGCTGTCAACGGATAACTATACCTATGGCAACAGCTATTGGAAGGATTTGCTGACCAAATACAACGATCAGACGATCGAGTATGATGAGATCGGCAACCCGACCAAGATCGGCACGTATAACACATCCGGTTCTTGGGGAGAGTGGCAGGGTTACAACTGGCAAGGGCGGCAGCTGATGGCTGTTACGTCCGGTACAGGTACCACTACCGGCAGCACGCTGGCAACTTATCGGTATAATGATGAGGGTATTCGTATCAGCAAGACTGTTGCCGGGGTTGAGCATACG
>JAFTQX010000013.1 GCA_017462545.1 Clostridia bacterium | reverse complement strand
TAGCCGCGAGGAAGTGTCCTTGGGAGAGATCTTTTCGCCGTAAGGCGAAACTGGTGGTAACAATGATAGGGAATTTCTCGCTCCGCTCGAAAAGATTCTTCACCCCACAAGGGGGTTCAGAATGACAGTAAGAATCCGCAAACGAGCACCGGCAGTTTGTAGAGATCAGCCTCCGGATGGTCCGCAGGAAACAAGCCTCCCGGAGGGAGCCTTGTGCGCGGTGGTTTTCAACAAAACAAAAAAGAAGGGATCTTGTTTCTATTCCAGTAGTAGTCGTAGTAGAGGTGGTGGAAAATGTGGAAAAGTCGAAATCATCAAGCAGGACAAGCATTTTTCGGTGTTGCCCATCCTTGATTTTACTGTCAGCGAGCCGTTGACGAAATGTGGAAAAAGGGGCACTTTTCAACAATCGGATTTTTCAACAATTTTTTAACGGCATTTTGACACGCCTACTGTTAAAAATTTTATATATTTGATGAAATTTTACAGCCATTAGTAGGACTCTGGCATCCTTGCCTCCCTCCTCAGAGGGAGCCGAGGAAAGTAGATAACGTCGACGCTTTTGATCATCCCGCCGGTGCTCGGTTGAGGACTCTTTCTGTCATTCTGAGAGAGCAGAGCGAACGAAGAATCTTTTCGAGCGGAGCGAGAAATTCCTTTCGCTTTGTTACTTGTTTCGCCTTACGGCGAAAAGATTCTTCGCCAGGAGGCTCAGAATGACAGGTAGAGGGGCGGATACAGAGAACGTCGCGGCATGACCGTTTACGCAACCCCTTGCGGGCAATGATCGGCGGCGACACCCGAAGGGTGTCATTCTGAGCGGAGTCCCCCTCGCAAGATCCTGCCACCTAACGGTGGCACCCCTACGGGGTTCGACTCCGCTCCGCTCAGGATGACGGCGAGGGGGACGCAGTCGAACCCGCAGGGCACCGCCGTAGGCGGTGGAATCTTGCCGCCGAACGATTTGTTCTTGCGGGCAGCATATCCTTTTCCCGAAAAGTTTTGAGGGTGCAGGGAACTTTTTCAAAAGTTCCCGCATTCCCCCGTCCTTTTTGCAAAAAGTTTCCGCATACTCCTCGCCGTATCCCTCACTTTCCCCTCACGCGTTAATGGTCGCGATCATATCGCTCACGTCGCTCTCCGTGCCGGGAACAGACGAGATCTGCCCCTCGACATACTTGATTGACGAGATGACGGTTGCGTGGTTTCGCGAGAAGAGCTTGCCGATATCCGAGAGCGAAAGCTCGGTCAGCTGGCGAATGAGGTAGATGCACATATGTCGTGCCTTGGCGATATTATCATTTCGTTTTGCGCCGCGGATATCCTCCTCGGAGACGCCGTACTTGCGCGAGATGAGGTCAAAGATTTTCTCGATCTTATCATTTTCGGATTTATCGCCTGTTACCAGCGAGGCGACCGCCGTGGTGCACATTTCCAGCGTGATCGGTGTTGCCGTCAGCAGGCTCACCGCGCTGATCTTCTTGATCGCGCCCTCGATGGTACGAATGCTGTTTTTCAGCTTTTGCGAGAGGTATGTCACCGCCTCGGGCGGGATGGTGATGCCAAGCGCCTCGGCCTTTTTGAGAATAATGGCCTGCCGCAGCTCGATGCTCGGCGGCTGGATGTCGGCGATCAGACCCCACTCAAAGCGGGTACGCAGACGATCCTCCAGCGTCTTGATATCACGCGGGGGTCTGTCCGATGTCAGAATGATCTGCTTGTCAGCATCGTGCAGCGCGTTAAAGGTATGGAAAAATTCCTCCTGCGTCGATTCTCGACCGGCAATGAATTGGATATCGTCGATC
Organism: Clostridia bacterium; assembly: GCA_017462545.1. Taxonomy (GTDB): domain Bacteria; phylum Bacillota; class Clostridia; order Oscillospirales; family CAG-272; genus UBA1740. The sequence goes on along the minus strand of JAFTQX010000013.1, from coordinate 4,922 downwards.
AGCAGCACATCCGCCTTGCGATAGCGGTCGCGGAACTCCTGCGTAGAGCCGTCCTGAATGGCGCGCACCAGCTCGTTGGTAAACTCGTCGCCCTTCTTGTACACGATGCGTACGCCGGGCATGGTGTTCTTGATCTCGTTGGTAATGGCGTAGAGCAGGTGCGTCTTGCCCAGTCCGCTCTGGCCATAGATAAAGAGCGGGTTGTACGAGGTGGCGGGGTTGCGCGCCACGGCAATGCAGGCGGCGTGGGCAAACTTGTTGGATTCGCCAACGATGAAATTGTCAAAGGTGTATTGCGAAAAGACCTTCGCGCTCTCAATATCCGCGCCGATATCCGGCTCAGGCTCCTCCTCCTTTTTGCTCTTCGGAATGATAGAGGGCGGGGGAGAGGAGAATTTTGTTATGGAAAAGCCCTCGGTCTTCTGCGCCGAGGTGATGATAATATCCACCTCAAAGCCCAGCACGTCTGCTACCGCCTTTTTGAGCACGTCCGCATATTTTTTTTGCAAAATGCCCTGCTTAAAATCGCTGTTGATCTTAAAAACGGCCTCTTTATCGTCAAGCGAGATCAGATGCAGATCGCCAAACCAAAGGTCAAAAACAGTCTGTGAATACAGCTCACGGATGCCGGCCATCACGGCGGCGTGAACGTCGTCAAGTCCCTGCATGGTCAAAATAGTCGCTCCTTCGCGTTAATTATATATTATATTATAACATATAGTTATAGGATTTGCAAGTGGAAAACTTCCCTTACAGGCATAGAATAGCAGAAAAAATCAGGAAATTTCGGACGGTTGTAAGGTTTTTTTACGAGTGTGAATTTTTTGTAAATTATATAAATAAAAGGAAGTTGCTCGTTTTCCCTGATAAGCATGCATAAAAATGAAGCCAAGCCCTTGCAAACGGCGTGTTTTTGTGTTAAAATAATATATTATTATTGATGCAAAGGAAAAAAACAATATGTTCCGCATTCTTGAAAAACGCATCTTAAACGAAAATACCGTCTATATGACCGTAGCAGCACCGGCTGTTGCGCGCCGCGCGCGCCCGGGTCAGTTTATTATTTTCCGCACCCACGAGGGGGGAGAGCGCATTCCGCTTACCATTGCCGGGTATGACGCGGAGAAGGGCACCGTCACCATCATTTTTCAAACCGTTGGTGCCTCTACCGCCATTCTCGGCGCGATGAACGAGGGGGAAGAGATCCTCGATTTCGTCGGCCCGCTCGGCAGACCCAGCGAGTTTGAGGGGGAGAGCCGCGTGGCCGTCATCGGCGGTGGTCTTGGCTGCGCCATTGCCTGGCCGCAGGCCAAATTCTTGCACGACAGCGGCGTGGCGGTCGATATGATCGCCGGCTTCCGCAACAAGGATGCCGTCATTTTGGAAAAGGAAATGGAGACGGCCTGTGATAGTCTCACCATCATGACCGATGATGGCTCCTACGGCACGCACGGGCTTGTGACCGCAGGCCTGGAAGAAAAGATCAAGGGGGGCGTGTGTTACAGCCACGTCATTGCCATCGGCCCGCCCATGATGATGAAGTTTGTCTGCGCCCTGACCGCCAAATACAACATTCCCACCACCGTCAGCCTCAATCCCATCATGATCGATGGCACCGGCATGTGCGGCGGCTGCCGCGTGAAGGTCGGCGGCGAATACAAATTCGCCTGTGTGGACGGCCCGGATTTTGACGGCCACCTCGTTGATTTTGATGAGCTCATCCGTCGCAACCGCATGTATGCCGAGCAGGAACGCCACCACCGTGAGGAAACCTGCAATCTGTTAAAAAAGGGTTAAGAAGCCCCCGTCGGGGATATGATCGGCGGCGACACCCGAAGGGTGTCATCCTGAGCGAAGTACCCTCACGCCGTCATCCTGAGTGGCTGGGGTTCCCCGAAGCGAGCTTGCCGAGCTTTGGGGGTCCACAGTGAAGGGCGTAGCCCGTAATCGAACCCCGTAGGGGTGCCACCGTTAGGTGGCAGGATCTCGTGAGGGTGCGTAGTCGAACTTTCGCGGTCACGCGAAAGCGCCCATAGGGCGGGATCTTGCCGCCGAATATGTATCCTTGCAGCTGCCATATCCTTATCCCATGAAAGTTGTTGGGGGGTTCGGGGACTTTTTTCAAAAAGTCCCCGCGCATCCCCCGTTATGAGGTATCTATGAAAAACATGCAAAAAACGCGTGTGCCGATGAAGGAGGCCGCGCCCAACGTACGAAACACCAACTTTGAGGAGGTCGCCCTCGGCTACACCGAGGAGGAGGCGATTGCCGAGGCCTCGCGTTGTCTTGATTGTAAAAACCATCCGTGCATGGAGGGCTGTCCTGTCTCTGTGCGCATTCCCGAATTTCTGTCTCTCGCCGCAGAGGGGAAATTTGCCGAGGCCTACGCCGTCATCAAAACGACCAACGCCCTGCCCGCTGTCTGCGGTCGCGTCTGCCCGCAGGAAAACCAGTGCGAGGGCAAATGCGTGCGCGGTCTGAAGGGTGAGCCGGTTGCCATTGGGCGGCTTGAACGCTTCTGTGCCGACTGGGCAAGAGCCCATTCGCAACACACGGGTTCCCCCAAAACCGAAAAATTGCCCGAAAACGCCCCCCGCGTCGCCGTGGTCGGCTCCGGCCCTGCAGGCCTCTCCTGCGCGGGCATGCTGGCGCAAAACGGCTGCCGCGTCACCGTCTTTGAGGCGTTGCACGCGCCGGGCGGCGTGCTGGTGTACGGCATTCCCGAATTCCGTCTGCCCAAGAGCATCGTCTCGGCCGAGGTGGAGGCACTGCGCGAGGCAGGCGTGGAATTTCGCTGCGATACGGTCATTGGCCGCTCCTATACCATTGATGAGCTGCAGGAGGAGGGCTACGCCGCTATCTTTATCGGCTCGGGTGCGGGACTTCCGCAGTTTATGGGCATTGAGGGCGAGGGGCTTTGCGGCGTGTATAGCGCCAACGAGTACCTGACCCGCGTCAACCTCATGAAGGCCTACCGTAAGGACGCCATGACCCCCGTGCTGCGCGCGCGCCGTGTGGCCGTCATTGGCGGCGGTAACGTGGCCATGGATGCCGCCCGCTGTGCCAAGCGTATGGGCGCGGAGGAGGTCTACATCATCTACCGCCGCGGCGAGGAGGAAATGCCCGCCCGCCGTGAGGAGGTACACCACGCAAAGGAGGAGGGCATCCTCTTTAAGCTGCTGACCAATCCCACCGCCATCCACGGCGATGAAAATGCCTGTGTCAAGGCCATTACCGTTGAAAAAATGGAGCTTGGCGAGCCGGATGCAAGCGGCCGTCGCCGCCCGCAGGCGGTGCCCGGCTCGGCGTATGAGATCGCGGTTGATGCCGTGATCGAGGCAGTCGGCACCCGCCCCAACCCCCTGCTGCGCATGACCACACCGGGGCTGGAGAGCGACCGCCGCGGCTGTCTTGTCGTCCGCGAGGACGGCGTTTCCACCACCAAGGAGGGCGTTTTTGCCGGCGGTGACGCGGTCACCGGCGCGGCAACCGTCATTCTCGCCATGGGCGCGGGAAAGGCAGCCGCCGCGAAAATTTTGGAAGGCCTTGGCATGTGATTGTAAGCCTCCCTCCGGGAGAGAGCCTTGGTGACGATATTTTTACTCCAACAAAAAAGGAGAACGCCATGAAAAAATTCCTATCCCTTTTGCTCCTTGCGGCCATTTGCCTATGCGTGCTGCCGGGCTGCGCTTCTTTGGATACCACGGGTCTTTTGGAGGCCGCCCCGGATCTGATTCGCCGCGCGGCCGCGCTGAATGAGATCTACTATGGCGCGGGCATTCCGTACGATCAATCAGGCGAGCCGATCGGCAACTACTACCCCGCCGATAAGAGCTATCTTGCCGAGCAGGGCTTTTCCACCATTGCCGAGCTGAAGAGCAAAACGGCCGCTGTTTTCTCGGTCTCCTATTGTGAGGCCATCTATGCTGCCACACTCTCCGGCTTTGCCGCCGAGGGCAGCGGCTACATCATCGCGCGCTACAGCTCCAGCCAGGCAGAAAACCTGCGTGATGAAAACGAGACCATCCTGGTCTCGACCACTGCTGAAAATCAGCTGTCGCACCGCGTCTCCATTACCTACGATTATGCCGGCGTGCGGCTGGGCGAGGTCGGGCGTAACCACGCCATGGTCATCATTCCCACCGTTACCGTCTTCTACGCCGACGAGGATCACCCCGAAAATTATACCGTTTCCGAGGATATGGCGATCAAATTCGTCTACGAGGACGGCTGGCGCATCGACAGCGCGACCTATTGATGCAGAGAAGGCTCCCTCCGGGAGGGAACCTTATTTCCCGCCGGTGCTCGGTGTGGGCACTCTCTCGTCTCGCCTCCCTCTGAGGAGGGAGGTGGCACGAAGCGAAGCGGAGTGACGGAGGGAGAGATATCGAGTTTCTCTATTGAAAGAGTTGCAGTATCCGTGTAGGAATAGATGAAATGATATCTACACGAATGAACCTTTTTCTATATTCCCACTTATACTATATCTCTCCCTCAGTCACGGTAAACCGTGACAGCTCCCTCCTCAGAGGGAGCCGAGGAGAGTAGATAACACCGACGCTTTCTACTATCCCGCCGGTGCTCGGTTGCGGATTCTTACTGTCATTCTGAACCCCCTTGCGGGGTGAAGAATCTTTTCGAGCGGAGCGAGAAATTTCTTTCGCTTTGTTACTTGTTTCGCCTTACGGCGAAAAGATCCTTCGCTGGCGCTCAGGATGACAGGTAGAGGAGTGGACACAGAGAAAGACGCGGTTTTACCGTGGGCGTTACCCCCTGCGGACAGTCGAGGACGCCTGTCCCTACGGTGGTAGGTGCATCCGGGTTTGTAGGGACCGGCTCTCGCTGCGGCTCGGTCACGCTCGGGGTCTGACAGCCCACCGGGCTGTCATTCAAGACCCTCGCGCCGTCCCGCTGCGCTCCAC
>JAFTQX010000012.1 GCA_017462545.1 Clostridia bacterium | reverse complement strand
TAGCCGCGAGGAAGTGTCCTTGGGAGAGATCTTTTCGCCGTAAGGCGAAACTGGTGGTAACAATGATAGGGAATTTCTCGCTCCGCTCGAAAAGATTCTTCACCCCACAAGGGGGTTCAGAATGACAGTAAGAATCCGCAACCGAGCACCGGCTATGAATAGCCTCTCACTACGGGGATGATCACCAATACAGGTCGAAATTCGGCTCGACCTCGGCGTATTTGGTGTTTGCCTTGACCTCGGCATATACGGTGACCTCGACCAGGTGGCTATTGATCGTCTCCTCGTAGAGGTAGCGGCCTACACGGTCGGTAAAGCCATCAAAGAAGTCGGCGTTTGCCTTCTCGGCGTAGGCTCCCTTGTCGCAGGGCAGGGCATAAAGGATGTGCACGCCGTAGTCGCTGCGCACCTCTCCGGTCTCGCCCGGCTTCATGGAAAGCGCCTTTTCGGTCAGTTCGGGAATGTAGCTTTCATAGTCCAGCTCGCGCGAGAAATAAAAGCCGTTTGGGTAGCCCTTGGTGGCGGGGTCCTCATCGTAGGTCTTGATCAGCTCGTCAAAATCCTTCTCGGTTAGGCCGCTCGTCAGCCTTGCGCGCACAGCAGCGGCCTTTTTTTCTTGGTCGGAAAGAGCCGTGCCGGTCTTGGCCTCATACACATACCGCTCATTTTTGGGATCCCATACGCGATTGCCGTCCTCGTCGGTCAAGAAATCCACATAAGAGATGTAGACCATCTTCACGCGGGCATAGGTGGCTTGGTAGTAGGTCTCGTATTGTTCGTCGGTGGGGGCAAGCACGCCGTTTGTGCCGTAGAGATAGTTGTAGAGTGCCTGTGCCTTTTGCTCGTAGGTGATGGCCAGGCGCAAGCCGTCATAGTCGATGCCGTAGGCAGCGGCGGCCTTGTCAAGCTCCTCCCGCGTGCCGCCGGCGTTTTCCACCAGCTTGTCCATTGCGGCGTTGATAATATCCCGCGCGGCGGTGTCCAATTGCAGGCCGTTGCTGTCAAACAGCGCGGCCGCCACCAGCGTTTTCCTGATATTGATGTCGGCAATCTCGGCCAGCCGATCAAGGTTTCCCTCTGTCTCCTCATAGGCAAATTGCGCGCGGTAGCAGCAAAGCCAGTATTCGTAAACGTCCTCGTCCAGCCGCAGACCGCTGTACTCCATCACAATGGGCACGTCGCGCATCCCACAGCCCGGCAACAGGCACAGGCACAGGGAGGCAAGAAGCAGAAGGGAAAGCAGTTTTTTCATATCATTCTCCTTTTGATAGGAATGTGGGGGAACCTTTTTGTCATTCTGAGCGTAAGCGAAGAATCTTTTCGAGCGGAGCGAGAAATTTCGTTTGCTTTGTTACTTGTTTCGCCTTGTGGCGAAAAGATCCTTCGCTTACGCTCAGGATGACAGGTAGAGGAGCGGACACAGAGAAAGAGGCGGTATTACCGTAGGCGTTACCCCCTGCGGGCGGTTGTCGGCGGCGACACCCGAAGGGTGTCATCCTGAGCGTAGCCGAACTTTCGCCCTATCAGATTCTGCCACCTAACGGTGGCACCCCTACGGGGTTCGACTACGGGCTGCGCCCTTCGCTGTGGACCCCCAAAGCTCGGCAAGCTCGCTTCGGGGAACCCCAGCCGCTCAGAATGACAGGATAGGGCGAAAGCGCCCGTAGGGCGGGATCTTGCCGCCGAACGATTTATCATTGCGGCAAGCCTAAACCTTTTTCCAAAGGTTTTTGGGGGTTTGGGGACTTTTTGCAAAAAGTCCCCAAGATCCTTCCATCCGTCATTCCCCTTGTTCCTTTGCGACCTCATGGTAGCGCAAAAGGAAGTCTGCGGCGGCCTTGGTCGGCTCTTCGCCTGTGGCCAGCCGATAATACACGCAGGGGGGTGCGGTCTTGGAAAATTTCAGGTTTTTCCGTTCGGCGAACAAAACAGACCAATTGGCCAGGTTCACCTCCCGCAGGATGAAGACAAGGTCGCCGCCGCGCTGCTCGACCTTCGGGATGCCGTTTTGCGCGGCGAGTGCTCTTGCAAGCGAGACATAGAGCAATCGCTCCACCTCACGCGGCAGCTTGCCGTAGCGATCGCGGCACTCCTCGGCAATATCCTGCATATCGGCCTGCTCGGTAATGGCCGAGATCTTTTTATAAAGCTCCATGCGCCCGGCCGCGCTTGGAATATACGCGGTGGGGATGTGGGCGTTTGCGCGAATGTCGATCTGCGCGTCTACCGTTTGCACCTGCGCGGGCTGGCCCTGTTCTTCCAAAATCGCCTCGTTCAGCAGGCGCACATACAGGTCGTAGCCGATGGCCTCAATATGACCATGCTGCTCCGCCCCCAGCAGATTGCCCGCGCCGCGGATCTCTAAATCCCGCAGGGCGATCTGAAAGCCCGCGCCAAAGGCCGCGTATTCGCGAATGGCCGAGAGGCGGCGGGTGGCAATATCCGAGAGCGCCTTGCCGGGGCGATAGGTAAAGTAGGCGTATGCCTGCCGCCCCGCGCGACCAACGCGGCCGCGCAGCTGGTGCAGCTGCGAAAGACCGAGGCGGTCGGCATCCTCGATGATGAGCGTGTTTGCGTTTGGCAGGTCAACGCCTGTTTCGACAATGGTGGTGCACAGGATCACGTCGATCTCGCCGCGCACCAGCGCCTGCCAGATCTCCTCAAGGTCGTCCTTGTCCATCTTGCCGTGCGCGGAGACAATGCGCGCCTCGGGCAGTGCCTCAGAGAGGCGGGCGGCGGTTCTTGCCATGGTCTCGGTGCGGTTATAGAGGTAGATGACCTGACCGCCGCGGCGCAGCTCGCGCCGAATGGCCTCGCCGATCATCAGCTCGTCATGCTCCAAAACGTAGGTCTGCACGGGCAGGCGGTCGCCGGGTGCTTCGTCCAGCAGCGACATATCGCGAATGCCGCTCATGGCCATGTTCAGCGTACGCGGAATGGGGGTCGCCGTGAGCGTCAGAACGTCCACGTTGCCGGCAAGCTCCTTCAGCTTTTCCTTTTGGCCAACGCCAAAGCGTTGCTCCTCGTCCACGATCAAGAGCCCCAGATCGCGGAAGGTCACGCCGCCGCCCAGCAGCTTGTGCGTGCCGATGAGGATATCCACCTCGCCGCGCTTCACGCGGCGCAAGATCTGCTCGGTCTGCTTTGGCGTGCGGAAGCGGGAGAGCATCTCCACCGTGACGGGAAAGCCGCGCAGGCGGGTGAGTGCTGTTTCGTAGTGCTGCAGGGCAAGGATGGTGGTGGGCACGAGAATGGCCACCTGCTTGCCGTCCGAGACGGCCTTGAAGGCGGCGCGCAGCGCCACCTCGGTCTTGCCGTAGCCCACATCGCCGCAGAGCAGGCGATCCATGGGAACGGGCTTTTCCATATCCCGCTTGATGTCCTCTACCGCCGCAAGCTGGCTCTCGGTCTCCTCATAGGGGAAGGCCGCCTCAAAATCCCGCTGCAGCGCGTCATCGGGGGAGAAGGCGTAGCCCGGACGCCGCGCGCGCGCGGCGTAAAGCGCGATCAGCTCGCGTGCCATATCCTTGGCCGCCGCCCGCGCGCGGGTGGTGGTCTTGTGCCACTCGGTGCCGCCAAGGCGGGAGAGCTTGACAGCCCCACCCTCGGCAGCCGTGCCGATATATTTGGAGATCATCTCCAGGCGGTCGGCGGGCAAAAAGAGCTTATCCGTGCCCGCGTATTGTACGGTGATATAGTCGCGCGTCACGCCATCCACCGTCATGGTGGTCATGCCGCCAAAGCGACCAATGTCGTGCACCGCGTGCACCACATAGTCGCCCTCGCGCAGGTCGGCGTAGGAAAGCAACCGCTCGCCTGCCGCCTGCTTTTTGCGGCGGGGGCGCGAGGTGCGCGTGCGGCGCAGGGCGTGCTCATCCGGTAAGAGAGAGAGAACGGCCACGCGCGCGGCGGGCAGCTCAAAGCCCGCAGGGGCCCTGTCGGGCGGGACATGCGTGATGTACAGCACGCCGCTCTGCCGCCCCGCTGTCAGAAAATCGCCGTCAGGCAGGGCGGGGGCGGTGATAAAATTGTCCTCGCGCAGGCGGGCGGCAATCGCCTCGGCCTCTGCCTTGGCACCCGTGAGCAGCAGTACACGGTAGCCGCCCTCCAAAAGATGGCGGCAGTCCTCCCGCAGAAGGTCATAGCGGTCGGCGTAGGAAACGCCGCCACGGCAGCGGAACCCGAACAGCCCCGCCGTCTTCATGTTGCCAACGCCGCCGGCAAAGGTGTTGATATGCACGGGGGCGTGTGTCTCTAAAAATGCGTCCAGCTCGGCCTCTGTGCCGTAATAGTGCGCCTGCGCGGCAGCAAGCACGCCGCCCTCCAAGAGGGAGAGCATGCTCTCGGAGGAGAGGGAAAGCGAGGCAGAAAGACTCTCGCGTACGGCGGCGGTGCCGAGCAGCAGGACGGTTGCGCGCGTGCCAGACGCCGAGAGGTAGGAGAGCAGATTTTCCTTGACGCCGTTGTAGATGAGAGAGATATATTTGTCGGCAAAGCGGAGCTCTAGCCCGCCCGAAAGGGCCGCCTCCTCGGCGGCGTAGGTGCGCTCGGCCTCCCCCTCGGCCTTCGCGCGTGCCTTTTGCACCGTGCGCAGCAGGGCGGCGCGGGCGTCCTCGTCACACAGTACCTCACGCGCGGGCAGCAGCGAGAGGGAAGGGCATTCCTCTCCTCGCCGCTGGGTCAGCAGGTCGAAATAGCGCATGTCGTCGATCTCGTCGCCGAAAAACTCCAGTCGGACAGGGGCTTCCTCGCCTGCGGCAAAGATATCCACAATGCCGCCACGGCGGGAAAATTGCCCCGTACCCTCTACCGCTTCCACATGGGAGTAGCCAAGGGCGGTGAGCCGATCAGAGAGCGTGGCGGGCGCGATCAGACTGCCGCGTGCAAGCGAAAGAGAGAGGGCGGCCAGCCGCTCTCGCGGCATGGTATATTGCAGCGCGGCGGCGGGGGTGGCAACGACCACCCGGCAGTTGCCGCGCAGGATGGCATGCAGGACAAAAAGCCTCTCGCGATCCGTATCGTGGGAGGCGGTGATATTGTGGAGCACGAAATCGCGCGAGGGGAGCGCAAGGGCCTCGACGCCTGCGGCGGTCATGGTGGCAGACAGGCTGCGCGCGCTTGCGTCGTCCGGTACAAGCAGCAGCACGGGGTGTCCGCCCTCGTTTGACAAGCGGCACAGCTCGGTGCACAGGGCAGGGAGTGCCCCGCCGCCAAGCCCGTTGACCAGCAGCGGCAGGGGCTTTGCAGCCTCCCACTCCTTTTGCAGCGCGTCGCACAGCGCCGCGAATTCGCGCTCGGCTTTGATGCAGGATGTGATGATGTTCATAGGCTTTTTGGTTGTGGTTGTGGTTTTTGGCAATAGGAAAACCCCAAACGGGGAAAAGGGAACGGCTTTTTGCTTGTTTTTACGTGCTATGCCCGCGACCTGATGAAGTCTATGTGTATGCTCTCACGAAATGAGTAGGCTCACGGCTAAGCATACCGGTCGCAATTTGCAGATTCTTTCTGTCCCGGCGGCGACAGAAAGAACCAAAGAACGCCTTTTATCTGTGGGCTCCCGGGTGTACCAAAACGATGGGTCGGTGGCAATTTGATTTTGTTGTTAGAGTTTGGTGATCGGTGTGGTTTGGCAAAACAGGCGTTCTCTCATCATAACCCCGTAGGGGCGAACTGTGTTCGCCCGCGAAATGGATGCATGTTCTGTTTTGCCTGTGTTGGTTGGTGTACTTTCTGTCTGCTGACAGAAAGTACCAAAGAACAGCTGGATGTTCTGTGGGCTTTGGGCGTACCAAAACGATGGGTCGGTGGCAATTTGATTTTGTTGTTAGAGTTTGGCGATCGGCTTTGTTCGGTTAAAAAGACGAACTCTAACAAACAACCGTAGGGACCGGCGTCTCGACGGTCCGCAGGGGCTCTCACCTACGGTAAAGCAAGCACAGCCGTGAAAACATCCTTCACTCCACAAGGGGATTGGGGTGACAGGTAGAGAACGCAAGACGGGCGAACTGTGTTCGCCCCTACGGAAATGCTTGCGGGCGGCAAGGCGTCGGCTCCTACCATTCTCCCGGTGCTCGTTTGCGGAACGCAAACAGGTTCCGTGCGGTTATCCCAAAACGAGAGCCTGCCCAAATTTGTCAGTCCTCCGTTTTACCGGATAGAGGCGTTGTACCGAATGGGGCGGACACGAGAAAAGCCCATCTTTGCCGTCAGGCGCACCCCCTGCGGACAGTCGGGGACGCCTGTCCCTACAGTGTTACATGCGGGCGGCATATCCTTTTTCCTAAAAGTTTTGAGGGTGCAGGGAACTTTTTTAAAAGTTCCCGCATATCCCCGTCCTCTTTCTCTTATTTGGAGTACGCGTTCATGGCGGCGTCGATCTCGCCCTTGGCGCACAGCGTAACGGCTTCGCGGATGTCGGTAAAGCGGGCGGCGATCGCCTCACGGTCGGATTTCGGCAGATTGCCGAGCACCCAATCCACAAGATCATAGTCGGGGCTTGGCTTTTTGCCCACGCCGATCTTGAGGCGGCAAAAATCCTCTGTTCCGAGGTGGTCAATGATATTCCGCAGGCCGTTATGTCCGCCGTGCGAGCCACGGCGGCGGATGCGGAGCTTGCCGGGGTCAAAGCTGATATCGTCGCAGAGCACGATCAGCCGATCGGGCGTCAGCTTGTAGAAATTCAGCGCGGCGGCCACCGCCTCGCCTGACAGGTTCATAAACGTGGTCGGCTTGAGAAGCAGCATGCGAATGCCGCCCAAGGTGCATTCACCCGTCAGACCGTGAAAGCGCGCGCGGTCAATGCGCACGCCTGCGGCGGCGGCAATGTCGTCAATGGCGGCAAAGCCCACGTTGTGGCGGGTATGCTCATACTGTGCGCCGGGGTTGCCAAGCCCTGCCACCACATAGGTGATCGGGCCGGCGGACGGGGTCTCTATCTTTTTAAACAGGTCGAAAATGTTACTCACGAAAGTCCTCTTTCTGCAATCAGTTGGTCAAGCTCGGCACGCCACGCCTCGGCCGAGGCATCACTCGGCATGCGCCAGCCCCCACGGGGCGAGAGATCCACCGTGGTCACGCGCGGCCCATCCGGCAGGCAGGAGCGCTTGAACTGCTGGGTAAAGAAGCGCGAGAAGAAGACGCGCAGCCATGCGGCAATCGTTTTTTCGTCAAACTGTCCGGCAAAGGCCGCCGCCGCATAGCGGTAGATCTTGCGCGGCGAAAAGCCGTCGTGCAGCAGGTAGTAAAGGAAGAAGTCGTGCAGCTCGTACGGGCCGACGAGATCCTCGGTCTTTTGCGCGATCTCCTCACCGTCCGGCGGCAACAGCTCGGGCGAGACGGGGGTGTCGATAATATCCTTCAAAATCTTGGTAATATGCCCCTCACCCGCGTCAAAATATTCATCCGCCACGTGGGCAACCAGCGAGCGGATCATCGTCTTGGGGATAGAGGCGTTAACGCCGTACATGGACATGTGGTCGCCGTTGTAGGTCGCCCAGCCGAGCGCCAGCTCGGAAAGATCGCCCGTGCCGACCACCAGGCCGTTTTCGGCGTTGCACAGATCCATCAGGATCTGCGTGCGCTCACGCGCCTGCGCGTTTTCATAGACGGCGTTGCGGACGGTCGGATCGTGGTCGATATCGGCAAAATGCTGCCCCACCGCCGCGTGGATCGGAATGCAGGAAAGGCGCACGCCCAGGGCGGCGCACAGGCTGTCGGCATTGCCGCGCGTGCGGGCGGTGGTGCCAAAGCCGGGCATGGTGACGGCGTGAATGCAGTCGCGCGAAAGACCAAGGCGGTCAACGGCGCGCACGGCCACCAGCAGGGCAAGCGTGGAATCAAGACCACCCGAAATGCCGAGCACCAGCGTTTTGGCATGGGCACGCTGCATTCTGCCCGCAAGCCCCGCGCTCTGAATATCCAGCGCGCGCGCGTGGGCGCGGAGCGCGGCCTTTTTGTCACGCGGGAGGAAGGGGTTTTGCGCGGGCGCGCGGGAAAAGGCGGTCTCGGTCAGCGAGAGCGAGAAGGGAATGCGAGCGTAGCCCTCTTCGCACGGCACCCATGTGTTGGTGCGCATACGCGCAGAAAGCAGACGGTCAAGGTCACATTCGCCTACCGCCAGCGTCCCGTCAGGCGCAAAGGGAAGACGCTCGGCAACCACACGTCCCCCGTCTGCGAGGATGCAATGGCCGGCATAGATCATATCGGTGCCGCTCTCCCCCTCGCCTGCGTCGGCGTAGAGGTAGGCGGTGTGCAAGCGTGCGGAAAGTGACTTCACCACCGAGCGGCGCACGCCCTCACGGTTGATGTTCTCGTCTGCCGCGCTGCCGTTGACGATCAGCGTCGCGCCTGCGGCGGTGTGCGCGCAGGAGGGGGGGACGGCTACCCACATATCCTCGCAGATCTCGGCGGCCACGACGAGAGAGGGCATCTCGGCACAGCAAAAGAGCTGGCGCGTGCCCAGCAGCACGGTCTCGCCGCACAGGGAAACGGACAGGTTACAGGCGGGCGCGGGGGCAAACCAGCGGCATTCGTAGCAGCCGCCGTAGTTTGGCAGATGGGTCTTGGGAACCAGGCCCAAGAGATGCCCGCGCGAGACAGCGGCCAGGCAGTTATAGACACGCCCGCCATGCGCGACCGGCAGACCGACAAAGGAGAGCATGTCAAGCGCGGCCGTCTCACGGATATAGGTCGAGAGGGCGCTCTCTGCCTCGCGCAAGAGCGTGGCGGAAAGCAACAGATCCCCGCAGGTATAGGAAGAAAGGCATAGCTCGGGCATGGCCAGCACGCGCACCCCGCGCGCGGCGGCCGCCTTGGCGGTGGCAATGGCAGCCTGCGCACAGGCCGCGGGTGAGGCAACCTTTACGAGGGGGCTTCCCGCCCCGACACGGATGAGTCCGTCTTTCATGCTTCGTTTTCCTCTTTGATCAGAATCAGGTCGGTGGCGTAGGGCAGCGACTTGATCGTGTCGCACATCGTGTGCCACTCGGCCAGCTTGTGGCTTTTTCTTGCGTAGTAGATGTTGACCAGCGTTTCGTAGTTCATGGTCACGGTGCGGAGCTGGTTGTAGCTGGAGGGCAGGAGCTGGATGATGTCATGCCAGGCGCTCTTGTCCTTGGTCGCCACAAATTCCTGTCTGCGCTCCTCCAAAAAGGCGATCAAGGCATCCAGCTGCGAGAGGGCAGCGGGCGAGAGGCGGTCGCAGGAGAAATCCTCGCGCGTAAAGGCCTTTGCGTGCACCTTGTGCATGGTAGAGCAGGAGTTGGCCACGGTGGCTACCTTGTAGGTGTCAAACTCCTTCCACCAATAAAGGGGGGCGGTGATGTCCATCGAGACAAAGATCTGACGCAGGTACTTGCGGTGGTCAGAGCCGGCCTTTGCGAGGCGGCGGCAGAGGTCAAGATCGTTTTCGCCCAGGATGTAGGTTCCTTGCTCGTCGTAGTAGCTGTCGCTTTTTCCCCAGCTGTTCATGGGGTTGCGTGCGCCGCGCACGGCGTTTTCCATATTCATGACGCTGATTTTTTCGATGGTAATCATGGTGTCCCTCCCGATTGTCTTCCAATTTTATATATATTATACACGCGCGCGAGGCAAAAGTCAACGAGTAGCAAAAGAAAATACGAAGGGAAATGAAAAAGGCGGCGCGGACAGTCGAGGACGCCTGTCCCTACGGGGTGTGGGGGGCTCTTTTCCTTGTAGGGATCGACGTCCTCGGCGGTCCGTCCTGCGGGAGGAGCAAGCCCCTCCCCTACGGTGGTGTGGGCGGGATCCCTTGGGTGTGGGAGCTCCGCCGCAGGCGGTGAGGGATTGTTTTCCCGGCAAGAGCTGAATACCATCCTGTGCTGTGCATCCATCATAGCGCCCCTCAAAAAGTTTTTGAAAAAAATTTCAAAAAAGTGTTGACAAACGGATTTTGGTGTGTTATAATAACATCCGTCACCGAGGGAAGGCACCCTCCGGAGAGATGGAAGCTTAGCTCAGCTGGGAGAGCATCTGCCTTACAAGCAGAGGGTCATAGGTTC
>JAFTQX010000011.1 GCA_017462545.1 Clostridia bacterium | reverse complement strand
GAAGAGAAGAGCGAGCAGGAGCCCCTCCGCGTTTGGGGTAAGGTTGAGAACGGCGAGATCGTCAAGGCTGACGCTCCTCTGATCACCACCCAGTGCATCCGCGTTCCCGTTTCCGACGGTCACACCGCGGCTGTGTTTGTCAAGTTCAAGAATAAGCCCACCAAGGAGCAGATTCTTGAGGCTTGGAAGAACTTCTCCGGCAAGCCCCAGGAGCTGGGTCTGCCTCACGCTCCCGAGCAGTTTATCACCTACTTTGAGGAGGATAACCGTCCTCAGGCCGCTCTTGACCGCGATATCTACGGCGGTATGGGCGTCACGGTTGGCAGACTGCGCGAGGATACCTTCTTTGATTACAAGTTTGTTTGCCTGTCCCACAACACGCTGCGCGGCGCAGCCGGCGGCGGTCTTTTGACAGCAGAGCTTCTGTACCGTTTGGGTTACTTTGATTGATAATTTTGGGAGCTGTTCCTTGTCGGACAGCTCCTTTTTTATTCAAAAAAAGCAGGGAGCCGATCATGGTGATCGACTCCCGAATTTTATGTTTCGTTGTCTTGGTTTTCTTTTTTGTAGTGACAAGCAGCTTGGCATGTGCCACATGAACCGCTGCAGGTTTTGCTGTGAGGGCAGCCGATGCATTTCTGCCCGTTTTTCTTTGCCTTGATGATATAACCGACGGCCGAGCCGACGATCAGTCCGATCACAATGATCAAAATGATATCAATGGGTCCCATGCGGATGCCCCCTTTCCTTTATGCTTATGCTTTCAGGGCGTATTCTGCCTTGACTTGCTTATTTTTACTGATGATCACGGTGGTGAAGATGGCGGCAATGGCAAGGACGATCGCCCAACCGAGGATTGGCATCCAGGCAGCGCCGAAGCTTCCGCCGGTGATCAGCGTACCGAAGAAGAATACCAGGAAGCCGATGGTGTAACCAACTGAGAACTGGAGACCAATACCGGCCCACAGCCACTTTTTGCTCTTGATCTCGGCATTCATGGCACCGATGGCCGCAAAGCAGGGAGGCGTAAAGAGGTTGAACATCAAGAACGCAAGACCGGCAACGACCGAAATACCACCCATATTGGAGGCGCTGATAGAGCCGACAGCCTCAAGATCCTCATTGATCAGATGCTCGAACATAAATACGGTTGCCAGCGTGGAAACAACGCACTCCTTGGCGATAAAGCCGGTCACAGCTGCTGCATCCAACTGCCAAAGCGCAACACCGACGATCGGAGCGATGACGTACGCGATAGGTGTTGCGATGGTTGCCAGGATAGAGCTGGAGGGGTCCTCAACGGCTTGGAGATTCCAGCCGTAGGTCTGCATCATGTAAACGACAAAGTTGCAAACGAGAATAACAGTTCCTGCCTTGACAATGTAGGACCATCCTCTTTGGCACATCGACTTGAATGCCAGGCCAAAGGAGGGAGCCTTATACTCGGGAAGTTCGATAATGAAGAAGGACTTTCTTGCCTTGTGACCGTTGAGCGCGTTGACCAGAAGTGCACACAGAAGAATGATCACGATACCGGCAAAATACATCAGCGTGCCGACCCACTCTGCGTTATCAAAGAACGCGCCTGCAAAGAGAGCGATGACAGGGAGCTTAGCACCGCAAGGCATAAAGGGTGCCAGCATGGCGGTTGCTCTGCGTTCGCGCTCGTTGCGGATGGTACGGCAGGCCATAACGCCGGGGATGGCGCAGCCGGTGCCGATGATAAAGGGAATAACCGACTTGCCGGAAAGACCGACCTTCTTAAAGATGGGATCGAGAACGACCGTCGCGCGTGCCATGTAACCGCAGTCCTCCAGCAGCGCGATCAGGAAATACATGACCATGACCAGCGGCAAGAAGCCGACGACGGCGGCAACGCCTTCGATAATACCCTCAAGAATGATGGCCTGGATCAGATCGTGTGCACCCTCAAGCCAGACGGCAACGATCTCCTTTAACCAGCCGATGCAGTCCACAAGACCCCACAAATGCGTCTCACCAACGTCAAGACCCTCGGACAGCCACACACCGGGACCGGCCTGAGAAATCCAGAAAACGGCCCACATGATCAGCGCAAAGATCGGAATACCGAGCCATTTGTTGGTCAGAACGGTGTCGATCTTGTCACCGACGTTTCTGTCCTTAGTCAGAACCTTGCGCGTCTGAACCGATCTCACGATGTCATTGACAAAAGCAAAGCGCTTGCGGTCGGCGGCCTCAACCGCAGCCTTGTCGGTCAGATCAATGTCACCTTGCGTGTAGGGAGCCTTTTGCTCTGTGCCGATTTTTGCAATCGCAGCTTCAACGACCGCCTTCAAACCGTCCGCAGAGGTGGAAACTGTGTTTATGACAGGACAGCCCAGCTTGGCGGACAGCGCATCAGCGTCAATCTTGGTGCCTTTCTTTTTGTTAAGGTCACTCTTATTGAGGGCAACCACCATGGGAACGCCAAGCTCCAGCAGCTGCGTGGTAAAGAAAAGACTGCGGCTGAGGTTGTCAGCATCCACGATGTTGATAATGGCATCGGGATTTTCCTTTTTTACGTAAGAGCTGGTGATGCTTTCTTCACTTGTGAAGGGTGACATGGAATAGGCGCCGGGAAGGTCAACGGCGATCACCTGTTCGTTACCTGCATACACCTTTTTGATGGGATGCTCTTTTTTGTCAACGGTAACACCTGCCCAGTTACCGACCTTTTCGCTGCGGCCGGTCAATGCGTTAAACATGGTGGTTTTACCGGAGTTAGGATTACCTGTCAAGGCAATTCTCATGGGATGTCCTCCTAATATTTTGATCCTTACGGATAAGATTTACCATCTCAAGCCACCGGTTAGCAGCCGCTAACCGGTGGGCAAAAAATAAACAGCGAGCAAAAGACACATATGGCTTGCAAATTCACAACATGCCAAATTATATCATGATCGCTTCTGCGAGCTGGTTATCAATATTGTATCTTGCATCCTTGATTGCGACAACGAGACCGCTTTTTCTGCGACGAACGACCGTAATGGTCTCACCGCTGTAGCAGCCAAGAGAGAACAAGAAGGCATCCAGCTCCTCATCGTCTGTTTCGATGGCGCGGATGATGTATTCCTTTCCTTCTTCGGCAGTGCGCAGATTCATGATCGGTCTCCTTGTTTTTTCGTTGTCGGATGCTCGGTTAGCGTATGCTAACTCCTGAACTGCAAATATTATACATCGAAAGTGCAGCTTTGTCAAGAGTATTTTGAAAATTATTTCAAAAATGGCAATTCTTAATATCATGACAATCTCAAAATTAAAATTATTGGTGAAAATGCGCATGGGCTGACGATTATGCACGAAACCTTAAAAAAAATTGTGGGAAAATCTTGACAGCGAGCGATATTCGTGATATAATATGTAAAACCGCATAAAAACAGGGGTGCTGGAAACGGCTGAGATGGGGAAACCCGAACCCTTAACCTGATACGGATAATGCCGGCGTAGGGAGATTTTTGATTGGATTTACAGTCGCGAATGTAAGCTGAGAGTAATCTGCCGCACGGAGTTTTCGTGCGGTTTATTATTTTCAGGAGGTGCTTTTATGAAAGCAACACAAAAAACGAGGCGGCTGACCGTCTCGGCCATGATGATCGCTATCGCAACGGCTATGTCGTTTTTGTGCTCGGTCATCCCGTTTCTCAACGCCTTGTTCGGCGGCTCATTTACCTTCGGCAGCATGATCTGCATTGTCATCGTTTCCTACATGTTCGGTATCAAGTGGGGAACGTTTACGGCATTTGTCTATGCTGTTTTGCAGATGCTGCTCGGTCACGGTACTATTGTAGCTCTGTTTACACCTACAGATGAGAGCTACATGGGACTTGCCGTAGCAATTCTGGTATGCCTGATTGACTACGTATTGGCGTATACCGTCCTTGGTCTTGGCGGATTGTTCCGCACGCGTATTCAAAAGAAGGGACTTGCTCTGTGCCTTGGAAGCATTGTAGCGCTCTGTGCACGTTATCTCTGCCATATTGTCTCTGGTGCGCTGTTTTACGGCATGTGGGCAGAACGGTTCTTTACCCAGGAGGGAATTCACGAGCTTTACGGCCAATGGGTGCTGTCCACCTTCAGCGGTGCGTCGCTGTCCATCATTTATTCCATTGTTTATAATGGCATGTACATGGTTCCGGAGATCATTTTGACGGCAATTCTGGCATTTGTGTTGACAAGAATTCCACAAATCCGTCCGGAGATTTTGGAAAAAGGATAAAATTCTGCTCAAAAAAATGCTGATTCTTGGCAAGAAATCGTTTTAATGTGCGATTTCTTGCCTTTTTTACTCTTGCTTTGGCAAATCGCACGAAGCGTTTGCCTATTTTTCCTTATAGAAATTGAAAATGATTTGGCGATATTTCGGTGTTTTGCCATGCTGTACAGGCAAAATTAAGAACAAATTGTAAATATTGCTTGTTTCATTAGCATTTTTTACAAAAAAGGGTTTGACAAATTGGGCAATATGTTGTATAATAGGTCTGTGAAACATGACCAAAGACAAAACTGCCGCTCGGCAGACGGTATATGAAAGGAAAAAAACGCCTATGCCTCGCTTTTTCGTCAGAAAAGAACAACTCTCCGATGACGGGATCATTCGCATCCTGGGTGACGATGCGCATCATATCGCCCGTTCCTTGCGTATGGCAGCGGGGGAGAGTATTACCGTCTGCGATATGCAGCGTATGGAATACCGGTGTGAGCTGGTCGGCTTTGAGAACGATAAGGTTGTTTTGGCGCGTGTGCTTGATGCCCGCCAAATGAATACCGAGCCGCCTTTCGTTGCACACTTATACCAGGCACTTCCCAAGGGCGACAAAATGGATACCGTCATTCAGAAGGCGGTGGAATGTGGCGTGGCAAGCATTGTGCCGTTTGAGAGCGAAAGATGCGTGGTTCGTTGCAAGCCGGAGCAGGAGGACAAGAAGACTGAGCGCCGCCAGCGCATTGCCACCGAGGCCGCCAAGCAGTGCGGACGCGGCAGCATTCCCGACGTCGTACCGACCTGCCGCTTCTCCGATGTGCTGCAACGTGCATCGGCGGTGGATATTCCCATCTTTTGCTATGAGGGTGAAGGAACGGTGCCGCTTCGTCAGCTCTTGCAGCAGCGTCGTGCACAACTGGCAAAAGACGCTGTACCAACAGTTTCGATCGTTGTTGGCAGCGAGGGTGGCTTCTCACAAGCGGAGGCCGAGGCTGCACAAAAGGCAGGCTTTCTGATGGCCGGACTTGGCCGGCGCATCCTGCGCACCGAAACGGCTGCCGCATTTGTTCTTGGTGCTCTGGTGTACGAATTTGAGCTTTGAGTGCTCTTGCTTCGGCCGGGCAATAACCATAAAAAAAGAGAAAAAAATCGCGTTTTTTTATAAAACAGAGGGAAATCCCTATTGAAATTTCACAAAAAATGTGGTAGAATATAGGGCAGTATATACAATACCCAATCCAATACATACACAGGAGAGGAAAACTATGTCAAACAGATTATTTCAGGGTGTCATCCATCAGATGAAGGATGCGGTGGATCGCGTCATCGGCGTTGTCGATGAGAACGGCGTTATCATCGCTTGCTCTGAGCTGGTAAAGATCGGTGAGATCCGCCAGGGAATTCGAGACGAGCTTGCTTATACCTCGGATATGATCACGG
>JAFTQX010000010.1 GCA_017462545.1 Clostridia bacterium | reverse complement strand
TCAGCTTTCCTCCTGAAATCAGTTCCCCGCAAGAATCGTTCTCACCTCTGAGGGCGAGGTTGGTGGTGAGACCGGCGGTGAGACCGGTGGTGAGACCGGCGGTGAGACCGGCGGCGAGACCGGTGGCGAGACCGGCGGTGAGACCGGCAACACCGAGACGCCTGCCGCTCCGGCCATCGAGCTGACCTATCAGCTGAGCGAGGACGGCAGCTACTACATCGTCACGGGCGGCAAGAACATTGCCGGCGTGCTGGTCATTCCCGAAACCTATGAGGGCAAGCCGGTCAAGGAGATTGGCTGGCGCGCCTTTTCGGACACGTTGACACTCAAGGAACTGGTGCTTCCCGACAGCATCACCACCATTGGCGATTCCGCCTTTGTAGGCTGCCGCGGTCTTGCCCGCATCACCCTTGGCAAGGGGCTGACCGCGTTGGATGAATACTGTTTCAACGACTGCGCAGTTGTCGAGATCTATAACCGTTCTTCCATCCCCATGGTCGCAGGCGGTGAGGGTTATTTGCAGTATAATGCCAAGCACATCTACGGCGAGGGCGGTGAGAGCCGCATCACCCGTGACGGTGGCTACATGGTCTATACCGAGGGAGACTGCAAGCTCCTGCTCGGCTACCTCGGCACCGAGACCAAGCTCACCCTGCCCGCAGGCATTACCGAGATCGGCAAATATGCCTTTACGCGTAGCAAGATCACCGAGATCAGCGTGCCCGACAGCGTGAAGGTTCTGGGCGAGGGCGCGTTCTCATCCTGCTTCTATCTGACCAAGGTCACGGTCGGCGCAGGCATCACCGTGCTGCCTGACTACACCTTCTCCGGCTGCATGCAACTGACAAGCGTTATCCTGCCCGACGGGCTGACCACCATTGAGCGCTTTGTCTTTAGCAGCTGTCGCGCGCTGGAAAGCATCACCCTGCCGGATAGCGTGACCGAGATCGGCATGGATGCCTTTTCCTCGTGCGCGGTGCTGAAGAGCGTTGATCTGGGCGCCGGGCTGAAAAAGCTCCATGACAACGTGTTTTACGACTGCGCGGCTCTGGAGGAAATTACCCTGCCCGCCAGCCTGACCGTCATTTATGAGAAAGTCTTCTCCAAGTGCAGCAGCCTTACCCGCGTGATCTTTGAGGACACAAACGGCTGGACGATCAACCAGAATCCGATTGATCCCGCCGTGTTTGAAACGCCCGAGGCAGCCGCCGAGGCACTGAAAAACATCTATGGCAATCGCATTTGGGTAAAGAAAACGGCATGACAGGCACACATATTAAGGACTTCACGCAAGGCAATATCACTCGTCAGCTGATCGCCTTCTCCTGGCCCCTGCTACTCTCCAACCTCCTGCAGGTCGTTTACAACATGGTCGATATGATCATTGTTGGCAACGTGATCGGCAAGGCGGGCACCTCCGCCGTTACGGTCGGCGGTGACGTGGTCAATCTGCTCACCTTTGTAGGCATAGGCTTCGCCTCGGCCGGGCAGGTGCTGATCGCGCGGTATGTCGGCGCGGGCGAGCGACATAAGATCGGCCGCTTTGTCGGCACCATGAGCTCCTTTCTCTTCCTGTGCGCCCTTCTTTTGAGCGTGCTGGGGCTTGTCTTTCAAGAGCCGCTGCTGCAGCTGATGAAAACACCGGAGGAGGCCCGCGTAGGAGCCTCTGCCTATTCGGCCATCTGTACGATCGGTCTTGTCTTTATCTACGGCTACAACATTGTCAGCGCCATCCTGCGCGGCATGGGTGACTCCAAGCATCCCTTGCTCTTTATCGGCATTGCGGCCGGCATGAACCTGATGCTGGACATTGTTTTCGTCGTCTTTATGAACATGGGGGCAGCCGGCGCGGCGCTTGCCACCGTCATCAGCCAGGCCACCAGCTTTCTTCTTTGCGTTGTCTTTCTCATCATACGCAGACAGCAGTTTGCCCTGGAGATCTCCTTCCGTGATTTTATCGTCTGGGACCACGGCATGCTGGGCGATTTTATCAAGCTGGGCACGCCAATGGCCATTAAGTTTGCTGCCGTGATGGTATCCAAGCTGTTCGTCAATGCCTGGATCAACGATTTCGGCGTCGAGGCCTCGGCCTTTGCCGGCATTGCCAATAAGCTGGCCACCGTCGTCAATATGTTTTCCAATGCCATGAACAGTGCCGGCTCTACCATGGTCGGACAAAACATCGTGGCAGGAAAATTTGACCGCGTGAAGCAGATCATGTGGAATCTGCTGGTCATCACCATGGTCATCACCATATTCTTCTCGGTGCTGATGATCCTGTTCCCCGAGCAGATCTTTGATCTGTTCATCGAGGGCTCGGATCCTACGGTGCTCAAATATGCCCGCGGGTATGTGCCGATTGCGCTGCTGATGTTCCTTGCCAGCTCTCTGCGCGCCACCATGAACGCGCTGATCAACGGCAGCGGCAACGCCAAGGTAAATTTCGCCACCGCGCTGCTTGACGGCATTATTCTGCGCATTGGCCTTTCGCTGCTCTTCGGCCTTGGCCTGAACATGAAGGAAACAGGCTTTTGGCTGGGCGATGCGCTGGCCGGCTTTACGCCCTTCTGGCTCGGCATCATCTTCTATTTCACCGGCGCATGGAAAAAGAGCGCCAAGAAAAAAGAGGCATAGCGTTCGAGGGCGGATGGTAACCATCCGCCCTTTTACGCACCGGCACTTTTATTTTTGGAAATTTGAAGAAAACGGCTTGACAAATGTCAAAAAGCATGGTATAATAATCTCTGCTTGACGGGCAATCACCCGCAAAGGCATCGAGGTGTGGCTCAGTTTGGTAGTAGCAAGACCAAAACAGTTGATAACTGTTTTTGGCGCGCGGCTGCCCCAAGCAAGGAGTATCGGAAGCGCGGCTGTGCCGCGAGCCCGAGACGACTATGCGACGGCAGCGTCCAGCCCGAAGGGCGCTCGTTTTGCAAAAGCTGCTGAGGCAGACAACATTACAATTTCATATTTTTACGAGGTGTGGCTCAGTTTGGTAGAGCGCTACGTTCGGGACGTAGAGGCCGCAAGTTCGAATCTTGTCACCTCGACCATATCGAGTGTTCATAACTGATGTTAGGAACACTCGATATTTTTTGCCTGTGTTTACTTAATATTTGATTGTTTGGAGCAGATTCGTCTGCTCTTTTTTATTTGTTTGGTTATACTGCGCTTGGGAGATATTCGATAGCCACTCCCTGCCGCGAGTCGAGCTTGTAGGTGTGCTTGGGGACGATACTTG
>JAFTQX010000009.1 GCA_017462545.1 Clostridia bacterium | reverse complement strand
GATGTCATACATATGTGTGCAGTTCCGACGTAGCTCTCGCGACACTGAACTCACGTTTCTACCCAACAATTTTGCAATTTTTCTGTAACTATAGCCTTTTTTATAAAATTCCCGTAGACAACAGCGTTCTTCTATGGTAAATTGGATATAGCTCATATTGTTCTCCTTTTGTTATTTGTTGTGTGGTAACTTCATTATAACACAGGATTAAATATGAGTTCCCTTTTTTCTTAAAAGTGTTGCACTAGATAGTATAATTCACCAGACACGACAAAAGGCGCTGTGCATCGCACAGCGCCTTTTGGTTTTATGAAATTACAGGCAGGGATAACCGGCCTTTTCGTGTGCGTCAAGCAGCTCGTCACACATAGCCACGATCTCATCGGTGGAGAGGGTTGCGGCGGTGTGCGGATCCATCATGGCAGCCTGGTAGACCTTCTGACGGTCGCCGGTGACGGCGGCCTCGATGGTCAGCATCTGCGGATAGATATTGCTTGCATTCATGGCAGCCAGCTGCAGCGGCAGCTCACCGATATAGGTGGGGTGAATGCCGGCACGGTCAACAAGGCAAGGAACCTCAACACAGGCCTCGTAGGGCAGGTTGGAGATGAGGCCATGGTTGATGACATTACCGCCGATCTTATAAGGCGTATTGGTTACGATTGCCTCCATAATACGGGAAGCGTACTCGCGAGAGCGAGTATGCTCAACCTTACCGCCGGCCATGATCTCTTCCTTCTGCTTTGCCCAAGCGGCGATCTGGTTCACGCAGCGACGCGGATACTCATCCAGCGGGATGTTGAACTTCTCGATCAGATCCTCACGGCCGGGCTTGATATAGAAGGCATTGTACTCGGAGTTGTGCTCGCTGGACTCGGTGCAGTAGTAGCCGAGCTTGTCGATATAGTCATAGCGTACCATGTCGGTATGCTTCTCGCTTGCGTTCTTTTCCTTGGCGCGACGGCGGATCTCGGGATAGAGGTCATTGCCATCCTTATCGCGGATGTCCAGCAGCCATGCCATGTGGTTGATACCGGCAATGGTCTCATAGCGGCCTTCCATCTTATCCTCCATGCCCAGCGCCTTCATAATGCCCTCGGAACAGACCTGCACGCTGTGGCAAAGGCCGATGGTCTTGACCTTGGTATAGCGCTGCATAAAGCCGCTGATCATGGCCATAGGATTGGTATAGTTGAGGAACCATGCATCGGGGCAAACCTCCTCCATATCGGCGGCAAAGCCCTTGAGCACCTGAATGGTACGCAGCGCACGCATGATACCGCCAATACCCAGGGTGTCACCGATGGTCTGGCGCAGGCCGTACTTCTTGGGAATCTCAAAATCGATGATGGTACAAGGGTCATAGAGGCCTACCTGAATGGCGTCTACCACGAAATCGGCACCGCGCAGCGCATCCTTGCGGTTTTCAACGCCCAAATACTTTTTGACCGTAGCGCGACCTTCGTTGACGGTGTTGTTCATGGCGGTGATGAGGATGTAGGACTCCTCCAGGCGGTCACCATCAATGTCATAAAGTGCGATCTCCACATCATGGAAGGATTCGCACAGCATGGTGTCGCCCAATACGTTTTTGGCGAATACGGTGCTGCCCGCACCCATAAATGTTACTTTCATAGTCTTCTCCTTACTTTTTGAGGATGCCTTGCGCATCGCTCTGTTTGTGTTTATTATAACAGAATGTTTTTCTGTTTTCTATTGCAAAAAGTACCTGATACATGTTATAATGTAACTATATGAAAGAGGTGAGCACATGGGCAAGCAACAGGATTTTATTTTAGTAGACCGTGGCCTATGCGACTTGAACCCCCTCACCATGGGAGCTCAGGCGTGTGAGCCCGGCTATCGTTTTGGCCCCACGGTGCGTCCCTACTATCTGCTGCACTATGTCATGTCAGGCAAGGGACGACTTTGGATGGGCGGTAAAGAATACACGATCGAGGCGGGCGGCTATTTTCTCATTCGCCCCGGCGAAGCGGCCATGTATGAAGCCGACCGCGAGGAGCCATGGCACTATTTTTGGATTCATTTTACCGGCAATCTGGCAGCACGGCTAGATACCCTGCCCTCCCCCGTCGGTACGCTCTCCCGCGCCACGATGCAGGAGCTATACCAGGCGGCCAAGACCGGCTTTCCCGGCTGGGAGGGCGCGCGAGAGGAATATGTAACCTCGGTTTTGCACCGCATTGTGGCCGAGATGCTGGTCAACCGTCCAAGCCACGCCCACTATGCGCGGCGAGCGCAGACCTATATTCGCACCATGTATATGCAGGATATTTCGGTAGAGAGCATCGCCGCAAGCCTGTCACTCAACCGTCGCTATCTTTCCCGCCTGTTTAAGGAGCGGTACGGCGTAACGATGCAGGAATACCTCGTCACGGTGCGATTAGAGGCAGCGGCCAAGCTGCTCTCGGATGGGTATAGCGTCAGCGAAAGCGCGCATTTGTGCGGCTACCGCGACCCATTTAATTTTTCAAAAATGTTTCATCGTCATTACGGTGTTTCGCCGCGTGATTACGCGGCAGAAAAAGGGGGGAGTGTATGAACATATCCGTACTCGGCTGCGGCCGATGGGGCTCGTTTATCAGCTGGTATCTGGCGACTGGGCATCACACGGTTACCGAGTGGGGACGCCCCGGCAGTCGTGCTTTGAACGAATTGCAAGCAACACGACAAAATGAATATGTACACCTACCAGAGAGCATTTGCCTGACAGATGATCCGGAAGCGGCGATCCGCACAGCCGAGGTCATCATGATCTCCATCAAATCACAGGGGCTGCGGGAGCTTGCCACGCAAATGGCGACGCTTGGCGCAAGGGAAAAGCCGATCGTGCTGTGCATGAAGGGGCTGGAGGAGGAAAGCGGTCTGCGGCTGAGCGAGATCATGCTGGATTGCGGCTATAAAAAGGAGCGGCTGGCAGTATGGGTCGGCCCCGGGCACATCCAGGAATTTACCGCGGGAAAGCCCAACTGCATGCTGATTGACGGCTACAACCGCGATCTGGTTTGCCATCTGGTTGACCGCCTCAAGAGCAATCTGATCCGCTTTTATTACGGCGATGATATCATCGGCAGCGAGATCGGTGCAGCTGCCAAAAACGTCATGGGCATTGTGGCCGGCGTGCTGGATGGTAGCGGGCTTTCCTCTCTTAAGGGGCCGCTGATGGCACGCGGCGCGCGTGAGGTTGCCCGTCTCATTGCCGCGATGGGCGGCAACGAGCTTTCTGCCTACGGGCTTTGCCACCTGGGCGATTATGAGACCACGCTCTTCTCTCCCTACTCCAACAACCGCCGCTTTGGCGAGGCGCTGGCCAAGGGAGAGCGGTTTGACAAGCTGGCCGAGGGCGTCTATACCGCCCGCGCCATGAAGCTGCTTGGTGAGCGGTATGGGGTCGACCTTCCCATTACCAATGCCGCCTACCGCGTGCTGTACGAGGCGGGCGACCCGCTGCAGGAGCTTTCCGGTCTGTTTGAAAGAAAAACGGTACAGGAATTTTGGAGATAACGAACAGGGTCGAACGGTGATACCGTTCGGCCCTGTTACTATTTTATACGTTAAAGCGGAAGAGAACCACGTCACCATCCTGCATGACGTACTCCTTCCCTTCGGAGCGAAGCAGGCCCTTTTCCTTGACAGCAACCATGCTCCCCTCGCGCGAAAGATCCTCAAAGGAAACGATCTCGGCGCGAATAAAGCCGCGCTCAAAATCCGAGTGGATCTTACCCGCCGCCTGCGGTGCGCGGGTGCCCTTGGTAATCGTCCAGGCGCGTACCTCCTGCGGGCCGGCGGTGAGGTAACTGATCAGCCCCAGCAGCGCGTAGCCGGCGCGAATGAGCTTATCCAGACCGCTCTCCTCAATGCCGAGGTCGGCAAGGAATTCTGCTTTTTCCTCACCCTCCATATCCGAAAGCTCGGCCTCTACCTGGGCGCAAACGGCAATAATGCCCGACTTTTCGCTCTCGGCATGTGCCTTCAGGGCGGCATAGCCTGCGTTATCGGCAAGATCGCCTGCGATGTCGTTTTCGTCAACATTGGCCACATAGATCACAGGCTTGAGGGTCAAGAGGCGTGCCTCGGCTACCAGCGCCATCTCATCAGCGTCAAGATCAAGCGTTCTCGCGCAAAGCCCCTCCTCCAGCGTTTTGTAGATCTTTTCAAAGACCTCTACCTCGGCCGAAAGCGATTTATCATTCCGCGCCAGCTTGCGAATACGGTCCAGACGGCGCTCTACCACCTCCATATCGGCAAAGATCAGCTCCAGGTTGATGGTCTCTACATCGCGCAGGGGATCTACCTTGCCGTCTACGTGGATAATATCGTCATTCTCAAAGCAACGCACCACATGCAGAATGGCGTCAACCTCGCGAATGTTACCAAGGAACTTGTTGCCAAGGCCCTCGCCCTTGGAGGCGCCCTTGACAAGGCCTGCAATGTCTACAAACTCCATCACGGCGGGGGTATATTTTTCGGGGTTGTACATCTCGGCCAGCTTGTCCAGACGCTTATCCGGCACGGGAACCACGCCCACGTTCGGATCAATGGTACAGAAGGGATAGTTGGCAGATGCTGCCCCCGCATTGGTCAATGCATTAAACAATGTACTTTTGCCGACGTTCGGCAAACCGACGATACCCATTTTCATATATGCTCATGCTCCTTTTGATTTTCAATACTTCGTCTATAACAGGTATATTATATCGCATTCGCGCGGGTTTTGCAATAGCAACGGTTATTTTTCATCCTCATTTTTATCCACGCGCGGAAAAATATCCATCAAGCAAGCCGTGCCCGAGGGCACGGCTTGCTTGATGGATATAAGAACACACGCCTTACCAATGACCACAGCGCACACAATCAAAACGGCACATTGCTTCCAAGATCCTTTGTTTTTTATATTTATAAAATTATAAATATCAAATTTATCGAAAAACATTGCAAAATCAGAAAGATTATGCTATACTGATGATGAAATTTGTATCATCATTTCCGAAAACAAGCCATTCAGGCTTCTAAAAGGAGAACAGCATGAATAACCGAACCATTTACACACATGACCTTCTGCTGAAAATGAACTGGCGTCATTCGGCAAGGGCGCGGAGAAACGCCATCCTATACGCATTTCTCACCCTCATACCGGCACTTGTTATGTTTATTGTCGATTTTGCGGGCAAAAACGTTCCTTTTTCATTTGCCGTTTTTCTCTTGACGTGCTCTCTTATCGCGTTTTGGGCTTTATTCAGATCCCGCAAAGCAAAGATCGCTCAAGCTCTTGAAAAACAGATGCGTAGCAATCCGGGCAAAATCGTTTCCTACCGGTTTGAAGAAAATCACGTTTTGATCGATGTAACGAGCATGCTTGCCCAATCAAGCTACAGTTTTGCATATGCCTACATCAGTGACATCATCAAAATAGACGAGCAATCCTTTTACTTTTATACAAAGGCGGTATATTTTTCGCACTGTATGATGAAAATGGCATCAACGACCTGTTTCTGTACGTTTATAAAAAAGCCAAACCACAGCCGGTAGAGGATTAAGTAAAAACCCGCGAACTCTTTACAAAGAGTTCGCGGGTTTTCGGATTACGGCAAAAGAAACTTACTCCCTTCGGCCGTTTGAAAATTTCGCAAGTGCTTTGATGGCATCATCAAAATATTGCCGATTGAGCCTGTACATCACGCTTTTTCCTTGATAACGCATGTTCAGCAGCTTGAACTTTGACAAAATGGTAATATGATGATAGGCAGTAGAACCGGAAAAATCGAAGATCTTTTCCAGATCCTTGCACATAATTTCATCCCTCTCAAGCAGTAGCTCCAGGATGCGAACGCGACTCTCATCCGAAAGCGCGCTGCCAAGCTCACGCAGATCTGCCGTGACACGTTTTTTCTTCGAAAAAAGAATGGACTTTTGATAATCGACACCCATCGCGAAAAGAAAGCCGTCATCAAATGGCCGTGTGTAGAGATGCAATCGGTTGATCAGGCAATAGGTAACATACACCGTCCGGTCGCCCTCGACATTTTCGCGAACGCCCTCTAAGTGCTCACACAACTGCCCGAGGGAAAACTGATTGTGCGCCGCCAGGATCTTCTCATAATTTTCTTGATAGTAGACCGCAAGCTGCACCTCCTTAGCCATCAGCTCATGAATGAGGCATTGTATGTACGGCGTAGGATCTACAAAAAATTCATACAGCCTACTCTTTTCCTCGGCAGAATATTGGGTTGCCTTGATATGAGAAAACAACGTAGCCTGCGATTGCATACAGGCATCCATTTCCTCCTCAGACAGATCGTATAAATAAAAGTTGATCAACCGGCGGATCAGGCGATTCTGATCTCCAAGCTCGGCAATAAGAAACTTAAAGTCATACGAAGACAGAAAACCGTTGCTGTACTTGCTGTAATATTGGGTGGTTATAAACGTGCGTCCGGTCTCAATGGCGTGAAAAAAGATATACAGATCATCCGGGATGTCAGAAAAACGAGCCAGAAGGTCTTCGCAAAACTTTCTTGCCTCCGCCAGTTCTGCTTCGTTTTGTTCGGGAGAAGATTCATCCACATATCCTTGCATATTAAATTTGATATAAAATAAAATAAGCAGGTCATATACATAGCCGGGATTTTTTAATAGGCGAACATTAGACATATCGACACCTCCATTGCTATTACTACAACTTTATTGTACCACAAAAGTGAAATAATGTCAAATATTTTTCGCTGTTTTTTATAAATGTTGAATCATGGTGATATGCCCTTCCCTTTTTTGTGTTTGTTTTGTGATTTTTCCGTGTCTTTTGCGATTGTTCATACTTTATACACCATTTGCGAAAAATATGGTGTATAATAGTTACATCATGAACTTCGTGAATAAAATATCAAAATTAACAAACGGAGGTTACACACATGGATACGAAATTGCTGATTGTGGACGACGACCCCAACATTTGCGAGATGCTGCGCCTGTATTTAGAAAACGAGGGCTATCAGGTCAAGACAGCAAACGACGGCGCCGAGGGCGTGAACTTTTTTAAGATCTACGAGCCAGACTTGGTGCTGCTGGATATTATGATGCCGAAAAAGGACGGCTGGCAGGTCTGCCGTGAGATCCGCGAGATCTCGCCCAAGCCTGTCATTATGATTACCGCCAAGGGCGAGGTGTTTGACAAGGTACTGGGGCTGGAGCTGGGTGCTGACGATTTTATCGTCAAGCCCTTTGATATGAAAGAGCTCTCCGCCCGCATCAAGGCAGTGCTGCGCCGTTACAACGCACACACCAGCCAACAGGATGATGAGGTCATCCGTTTTGACAATATTGAGATCAGCCTGCAAAAGTATGAGCTGAAGCTGCGCGGCAAGGCCATTGACATTCCGCCGAAGGAGCT
This sequence comes from Clostridia bacterium, assembly GCA_017462545.1. Lineage (GTDB taxonomy): Bacteria > Bacillota > Clostridia > Oscillospirales > CAG-272 > UBA1740. The sequence goes on along the minus strand of JAFTQX010000009.1, from coordinate 7,752 downwards.
GGAGCTGCTTTACTTCCTGGCCTCCAACTGCAATCGTGTCTTCACGCGTGACCAGCTGCTGGACAAGGTGTGGGGCTTTGACTATCTTGGCGACTCGCGCACCGTAGACGTACATGTAAAGCGTCTGCGCGAAAAGCTGGAGGGAGCATCAGACAAGTGGCTGCTCAAAACCGTATGGGGCGTTGGCTACAAGTTTGATATCGTACAATGATCACTATGGGACATAAGGAGCTGGCACGCGAGCTGTTTATCGGGGGGTACAACTGCTCGCAGGCGGTATTTGCCGCCTTCTGTGACGTAACAGGGCTTGCGCGCGAGGATGCGCTGCGCCTCTCCTCCTCCTTTGGCGGCGGCATGGGACGCATGCGTGAGGTGTGCGGCGCGGTATCCGGCATGCTGATGGTGGCCGGGATGCTGTGGGGCTACACCTCCCCAACCGACGATGGTGCTAAAAAGGAGCACTACGCGCTTGTGCAATCGCTTGCCGCCCAATTCAAGGAGCGCACCCGCGGCGGCAGCATCATCTGCCGCGAGCTGCTGTGCGCCCTCTCGGCCGAGAAAAAGGCAGCTGCCGATACCGGCACGACGCCAACGGCGCGCAACGACGAATTCTACAAGGTGCGCCCCTGCCTGCGCTTTGTCGAATGCGCGGCCGACCTACTCGACGAGCTGATTGCAGAAAAAGGGATATCATAAAAAACAGGCCTGCCGATTAATGGCAGGCCGATTTTTCTTTGCGCGAATTGAGCGCGTAAAGTGCCTCTAATTTCGGAACATTGTAGCGCAGGGCGAACAGCGGGAGCAGATTGAGAACGAAATTCACAACCGCCACGGGGATGCCGATCCATGGTGCGTAGGCTAGCGGGCAGAGAAAAACGATGAAAAAGCCGAGCAACGCGCCGACAAGATGGATGACCTCGCCGTAATTGCATTCAAGAATAAAGCGAGCAATATACGCGTTATCCTGCGGGCGGTAGACCTTGTTTTTATGAAAGCCGGTAAACATCCCAAGCTCCGGGATCTTATCCTTCCACCGGCGCACGCCGAGTGCAATGTATAGGCGGCATTCGCGCCGCGAGGCAACAAAGATCCGTTTCCCACGGGAGAACCACCCGCTCGGCAGACGACGGATGAGAAAGGCAAGCAGACCGTCCAAGACGATCACGGTAACCGTACTGACGAAAACGGCGAGAACAACAGCCCCCGCGCCGCCTACGGCGGCCGGTGAAGCAAGCAGGATATTGAGCACGGCGATCAACGCCATGCAGCATAAAATGACAATTCCATAAAGCAGCATCTTACTGATAAGAAAGCGGTATTCCGTAGACCGCCTCATAGGTCTCCTTCCACAGTTCTTCATTCTTTTGCTTCATCGCGGCGCAGTTTTCACGCAGCGAGAGGCGCGGATCAGGAATAATGGGCGGCAGAATGTGTACTGTATACGCCTGAATGGGAAAACCGGCATCATCAAGGCGATCGCTATCCTCCATCGTAATAAACAAGGGCACAACCGGCACCATACTCTTGGCAGCAAAGCGATAGGCCCCCTCCTTGCACGGGCGGGGCTTTTTATAGTTCCACCACATGCCCTGCTCGGGATAGATCAAAATTTTCTCCCCACGCGCAAGCAGCGTAGCCACCCCATCCGAAAGCTCGCCCAACACGCGGAAGTTAGCGGACAGCGGCAGCGTGTTGCAATGGCGGAAGAAGTAGCCGTAAAGCCCGGGGAAATTGGTATAGTTCCCTTCTCGGATGATCTTGTAAAGCTCCTTTTTCGGCAGCTCACTTTCCACAGCCTTAAAAACTGCATAATTATCAAACGGGTGAAAATGGTTGCAGGTAAGCACCACACCGCAATCCAGCGAGCGAAGATGCTCAATGCCATGCACCGCACGAATGACAAGCTGCTTTTTGCGAATGAGCCCTTCAAAATGCGCGTGTGCAACACGATTGGCAAACCACGTCTGTATTCTGGTAGAAAGCTTTCGGTGGGCATAATCCACCTGCCCCGGCTTGATCGGCAACGTAGGGGGATCATCCTCTACATCACGATCAAACTGACCATTTTTTTCATATTCCTTTATTTTTGCAAGAACCGCCAGGCGGGCGGCACGGGCACGTTCGTCCATCTTTTTCTCCTTTATGCCTCTGCCGCATGGCAGGGCGGCACGTTATGCGCACGCGTTTGCGCAGTGGCGCGGGCGGCCGCAATCTCCTCGCGGGCGGTAAGCACCAATCGCTCCCCCGCGATCTTATCGCGCAGCTTATCCCCCAGCGTATAGCCGCGCTTAATCGCGCGGATATCCTCGGCAAAGGCACAGGCATCGGCATACTGCCAGAAAAGCTGCTCAAAGGCGACACCATCGTGATGCCAAGGCTTCCAGTTCATCTTGTAGTGCACGATGTTTACTGTGCGACCTGCATTGCAGGGAGCAGCAGAGCGGTTCCATGCGCCGTCAAAATAGTAGACGGCATTTTTAGTAAGCACATTCAGGTAGTCCTGATCCTGCGCAACGGTAAACTTGCGGCGACGCAAAAGAGAGATAAAGCGTTCCTCCATATGCGTGGCGCGATAGCGAGCAAGGTCGATGAGCAGAATGCCCGCGTTAAAATAGCGCTCACGCGGCACATCCAGCACCGCCTCCGCATAGTCGCCAAACACCGGCTCCATGGTCAGGACATCGTCTGCCACCGCGCCAACCAAGGCACGCCCGATATCGGCATGATACATCTTGGCAATATCACCACAGAAGACGAGATCCGAATCAAAATAGAGCACGCGATCATACTCACGATAAATGCTGCCAATAAAAATGCGGTAATAGGTGGCGGCAGAGTAGTAGTCCCGCATATGCAGCTCGGAGGCAATGCGCGACAGCTCGCGGCTGATATCATCAAAGCTGATGCGGGCGTTCTCGGTCTCCTCGTGGCGAAGCTTTTCCATATTCTCCTCTGAAAGCCCTGTGGTCAGCACATGGATGCGGTAAAAATAGCGGCGGTCAGCATTGGCCAGCATCGAACGCAGCGCGACACCGAGAAAGGGCGCATATCGGTCATCCACCGCAAAAAAGACGGGAATGGTTTTTTCATAAACGAGTTTCATAACGTTCCTCCGTTCTATCACATGTTCGGTACGATGAACGCCATTATTATAAGCAAAACCAAGAGAAAAGGTCAAGGGAATCCATTCTACAATAAAATTCCCGATTCTCCGGATCGGAGAATCGGGAGAATTTTCCATTCTCCGATTTGGAGAATAACCGATTTTGCTTGACATTTCGGCACTTTTTGTGTATAATGGAGACATGAAAGACATACAACAAATTCTAACTGACAATCTCATCGCCCTGCGCCATGCAAGAGACCTCACCCAGATCGAGCTTGGGGAACAGGTGAATTATTCCGACAAGACGATCAGCAAATGGGAGAACGGTGACTCCTGCCCCGGCATTGAGGCGATCTACCGCCTTGCCTCTTTTTACAACGTACGCATTGACGATCTGTTGCGCGAGGATTTTGCGCCGAATGCCCCCCGCTCGGCCGAGGAGGAAAAGGCCGAAAAGCAACGCAAATACAGCAAGCTGGTCATTGCCCTGCTTGCGGTGATGGCGGTATGGGTCATTGCGACCACTTTATTTATCGCGGGCATGCTGAACGCCACAGATGCGGCATGGCTGTACTTTATTGATGCCATCCCCTGCTCTTGCGTGACGCTGCTGGTCTTCAATTCTCTTTGGGGTCGGCGGCGGATGAATTATCTGATCATCACCGTGCTGCTGTGGACGCTGTTGACCGCGATCTATCTGCACGTCATGCTCTACCAGCTATGGGTCATCTTCCTACTTGGCATTCCCGTACAGGTGGCCGTGATCCTTTGGTCACAGCTCAAACGAAAGCAATAGAAAAAGCGCGCACCGCATGGTGCGCGCTTCTTTTGATTGTTTTGATTATACAAAGGCCAAAAAGGAAAGCCAGGAGAGAAAGAAGGAAACGAGGCAAGTAACCGTACCGAGGACAAAATCTGTCGGGGTGTGGCGTTTGAGATAGAGAGACGACCACAGCACCAGCGCATACATGGCAATCCCACCAAGGATGCCACCGAGACCGAGGAAGTAACAGCAAAACACGATCGGCCCGGTAACGCTGCAAGCATGACCGCTGGCGCGGATGTGCAGCAGCTTATTCACGCATAGCAGCAGGAGCACCGAGAGCAGATAGGTACAGAACAGCATGCGCAGCTCTGCCCGGCAATCGGCCAAAAGACCGTAGAAAAAAGCCAGCACATAGCCAAAAACCGAAAAGTACATCGCAAGGGAACGCTGCCCCTCTCTGCCCCGTTCACGCACAGAGGCGATCATATAGGAGCAGGGGTATGCAAGACTTGGCAAAAGCGCAAGCAAGCAAAAGGCAACGACGGCCTCTGTTGGCGTCTTGAAAACGGCTGTTTGTCTTCCATACAGCAAAAGGATCAAGGCCGCCACCATCACAGGCGGGATGCATACGGTACGGATCAGTTTGGCAAAAATAGCGCAGGCTTTTTTCATCGTTCTCTTTTTCAGCTTTCTGCCGCGGTTTATTCCGCGGCGAAGATGTACGGGTAGATCTCCTGCCCGCCATCCACAAAATAAACTTCTAAATTGGGGTACTGCTTTTCAAGCGTCCCCTGCAGCAGCTCTGCCTCGGCACTATCGGCATCCTTTCCGCAGAAGACGGTCAGCATATACTTTTCGCCACTCGCCAGCATATGGTCAAGCAGCTTGCGTGCGGTATCGGCACGTTCCGGGCAAGAGGCGATCATCTCTTTTCCTACAAAGCCGATATAATCACCTGTATGGATGGTGACACCATTCAGCTCGGCATCCCGAATGGAGGGAGAGACGAAGCCGGTGGTAACCCCTGCCATGGCAGAGGCAATGCAATCCAAGATCTCATTGACATCCTCGACGGTGAAATCAGCAGCCGAGAGTGCCACATAGCCGGCACCTACGTCACGGCTTTCTACCACGTGAACCGTGGCTTTATCATACAGCTCTGCTGCCTGGCGAGCAGCCATCAGAATGTTACTGTTGTTCGGGAATACGAAAATGTGCTCTGCCGAGACGGTGGCAAAGGCATCAAGAAAATCGTTGGTGGAGGGATTCTGCGTTTGACCGCCATTGACAATGGCATCTGCGCCAAACTCACGGAAGAGATTTTCCATCCCCTCGCCGTTACACACAGCAACCACGGCACACTTCTTTTGCACCACGGGGGCAGCGGCGGCAAAGCGGTCTGCCTGCTCTGTCGGCTCCTCTTTTACCGTCTGCTCGCTATGCTGTACCGACATATTTTCGATCTTGACGGTCAAAAACTCGCCAAAGCGGCGGCAATGCTCAAGCACCTTTTCGGGCGTTTTGGTATGCACATGCACCTTCACGATGCTGTCGGTCTTAAAGGCGACCAGCGAGTCACCAAGGCTCTCTAAGTACGGAATGATCTCCTGCATATCAAAATGCTCGATATCCGCGACCTTGGAGGTCTGCAGCTGGAGAAGAAACTCTGTGCAGTAGCCGTAGGTCATTTCGCTATCCGGCCCAAAGGCAGAAAAATCAACCGTCGCGGCGGCACGACCCGCTGCAGGCAGCTCGGCCATCTCAATTTCCTCGCCGTTGAGGGCACGGTTAAAGCCATCAATGATGTAGAAAAGGCCGGCGCCACCGCTATCTACCACGCCTGCCTCGCGTAAAACGGCAAGAATCTGCGGTGTACGCTGCAACGAACGATACATTTCGGTGACCAGATCGTGGAAATAGCTGTTGACGGTACTGTTATCCTGCAGGCGAGCGTTGGCATATTCCACCGCCTCACGCGCAACGGTCAGGATGGTACCCTCTGTGGGGGTCATGACCGAGGCATATGCCTGCTGCACCCCCTCGGTCAAGGCACGGCCAACGATGCGGGCATTTGCCTTTTCACAATTGGAAAGTCCCTTTGCCATACCTGCAATAAACTGGGAAAGAATGACACCGGAGTTACCGCGTGCACCAAGCAGCATGCCGCGCGAAAGCACGGCGGCTGTTTCCTGCAGGCTGGCATTCTCCTCCAGCTTATCAAGAGCGGCAACACCACTCTCGATCGTCATACACATATTATCACCCGTATCCCCATCGGGAACCGGGAACACATTCAAATGATTGACCTCCTCGGCGTTAGTACGCAGCTCTGCCGCGCCACCGCGCGCCATACGAGAGAGAAGCTCACCATCGAGATATTGGTCTTCCTTTTTCTCGGTCGGCATGGCAAATGCCGTTGTTTCATCAATATTACGCAGCATGGGATCGCTCCTTTATCTGTATTCGACTGTCAATCAACGCTCAGAGCCGAGGAAGAAGAGTGCCAGTGTGCCGGGGCCGGAATGCGAGCCGATAACGGTACCAACATCGGTGATGTGATCGGCCCCCTTGGTACGACCGGTCAGTGCCTGAATATCAGCCACCAGCGTCTCTGCATCAGCAAGGCAATCTGCCTGCGAAATAAAGATCGTCCCGTTTTCCTTATCCTTAGCAAGGGCAGCATAGCGCTCTGCCATCGCACGGATAGCGGCACGACGACCGCGCACCTTATTGACATTGGCCAGATGGCCATCATTATCCACATGCATCACCGGCTTAATGCCAAGCATGCCGCCCACAAAGGCAACAGCAGGGCTGATACGACCACCGCGCTTAAGGTAAACAAGATCATCTACGGTGAACCAATGACACATAGAAAGACGGTTGTCTTCAATATACTTCGCCGTTTCTTCAATTGTTTTGCCCGCGTCACGCATCTCTACTGCGATAGAGACCCACATGCCAAGCCCGGCGGAGGCAGAAAGCGGATCAACGGCAAGGATCTTGCGATCGGGATACTCCGCCTTCAGCTGCTCGGCAGCCAAGTGACCGGCGGCATAGGTATTGCTGATGCCGGAGGAAAGACCAAGATAGAGAACATCCTTTCCCTCCTTCAAAGCCTCCTCAAACATCATGCGGAAGGTCTCGCTGTTGACAGCTGAGGTCTTTGCCTGACGCCCTGCGCGCATCGCCTTATAAAACTCGTTGGTGGGCAACTCATTATTCAGATACACCGTATCCTCATCTGTAAACTTAAAAGAAAGGCAGGCGCAGCGAACATCCCACTTTGCCAGCACATCCAGGCTGATATCGCAGCCGGAGTCGGTAAAAATCGCAAAATTACTCATAGCTTTACTCCTTTATATGTTGAAAAAAAGCAAATAATCTAGTATTAAAAACAAGATGACAAATAAAGTATACCACAAATAGAAGGATTTGTCAATAGGGGCATCCTTTTTTGTCCTCTCCATGGCATTTTTGCCACGATTTTATGCAAATTTTCATAGCATAGTGGGGAAAAAGCAAGAAACGCATACACCATGGTGTATGCGTTTCTTGTTTTTCATCAAGGTGAATTATACTATCAAGTGCAACACTTTTAAGAAAAAAGGGAACTCATATTGAATCCTGTGTTATAATGAAGTTACCACACAACAACTACCAAAAGGAGAACAATATGAGCTATATCCATTTTACCATAGAAGAACGCTGTTGTCTACGGGAATTTTATAAAAAAGGCTATCGTTACAGAAAAATTGCAAAATTGTTGGGTAGAAACGTGAGTTCAGTGTCGCGAGAGCTACGTCGGAACTGCACACATATGTATGACATCCCAGCATACTATCCTCACACAGCACAAAAGAAAAGCAAGCTTCGCCGT
>JAFTQX010000008.1 GCA_017462545.1 Clostridia bacterium | reverse complement strand
GTTGAAAACGGCGTAAACTACTTCTCGGTTGCTTCGGGCGGTGGTACCGGCCGTACCCTGCATCCCGATAACATGGCTGCAGGCCCTGCTTCCTACGGCATGACCGATACCATGGGTCGTATGCACTCCGACGCACAGTTCGCAGGCTCCTCCTCCGTGCCCGCTCACGTAGAGATGATGGGTCTGATCGGCGCAGGTAACAACCCGATGGTTGGTATGACCGTCGCGGTTGCAGTTGCTGTCGAAGAGGCGATGAAGTAATATCCGAAAAATAAAAAGCGCATTCCTTGCAAAAGGAATGCGCTTTTTATTTTTGCTTCGGGTAAGGTTCTATTACATCTGTCAATTCTAAAATATAATCTACGGATGTGCCATAATATTTTGCTAGTGCTATAAGCAGAGGAATGGGAATTTGTCGTTGACCATTTTCGTATTGGGAGTAAGTATTCTGCCGAATGTGCAAATAGTTTGCCACCACGCTTTGCGTTAGGTCGTGATCTTCTCTCAAATCTTTAAGCCGCATGAACTCCCCCCTTTTTTTATTTATTATAAAATATCTCGTGGTGAGATATTGACTTTAATCTCATATTGTGATATAATGGGCGTGAGTTGAGAAGTGTAACTCAAAAAACTGTAAAAGGAGTTCATCATGAAATGTTCTAACTGTCAAAAGGAATTTTTTGAAGGTCAATTTTGTCCTTCTTGCGGCTTTGACAACCTTGCACCCGCCCAAACAGAGGCTAAAACCTGTCCAGCTTGTGGAAAGAAAATTGAACACGGTCATTTTTGTCCTGCTTGCGGTTGTGATGTAGATCATCCTGAAACAAACAATAAACGCCATACCCCTCATCGCGTCTGCCTAAATTGCGGTGCAAACATGACGCATGAACGGTTTTGCCTCGTTTGCGGATATGATAATCCAAAAGCGTCCTTTCACAACATCGGCACTCGCGGCATGAAATGGTACAAATTTTTGGTTTGGTTTTCTCTATTTGCTGCCGCAATTAGCGCTTTATATAATTTTGGTTATTACTTATCTATTTATTGGGTGGGGCTGCTTCATGGTGATCTTGATGAATTGTTTCCTCAAGTGGAGGAGATAGACATGCCGTTTTTCCTCACCACATTTGCCTCGTTTATGCTTTTTGCAATCATGTACTTAGCCTTTGCTGCTCTGGCGTTGTTTACGCGTTCTAAACTAGTGAAATATAAAAAGGATGCGCCGCGTTATATTGTTGGTCTCTATGTTGCTTCTGCTCTGCTGTCCTTTGGCCAACTTGTTTTGGATAGCATCATGGGCATTTCTGTCGGTAGCAGCATCATTGGCATGATTACTGCCTTTGTTATGGCTGTGCTGAATTATAACTATTTTGAAAATCGTTCTGACTTGTTTATCAACTGAATTCTGTTGCGATTACCCAAACTTAGGTATAAGGAGAATATATTATGCAGTGTCATCAATGCGGCACAGAGGTGGAGAAAGACCATATTTTTTGTTCCCAATGTGGTGCAAGGATACATAGCGTTCGACCAACGCCTCAAGTACAACAGCCAAGAGTTCAAAGCTCCGATCCTCAATGGGGCGATCGTGTCCTTCTTGGGTTAAAGCGAATGGGACGCGCTATTTCAAATGCCTTTTTTGCCTTTTTGGCGTGCTTTGTGCGCTTAAAGTACGATCTTATGCAAAAACTCAAAAAGTAATGTCTAACGATTTATGAGGAATATGCGATGAAATGTAAGAACTGTGAAAAAGAATACAGTGAGGGGCGCTTCTGTCCTTTCTGCGGTCATGAAAACTTTCAGCCTGTCACCGTGGCAGAAACGGAAACGCTGTGTGTTTGCTCGCAGTGCCAACACGAGTTATCCGATGGCCCATTTTGTTCATTTTGCGGTGCCGATAATTCTATTCACACAAAAACCAAGCCATATCATTGCCCTGCGTGTGCCACCGAATACACGGGGAATTTTTGCCCGAATTGCGGTCAAAGAAAACATGCTTCGGAGAATAAAAAGCCGAAAAGAGCTGTGCAAAACAAGACGGGGTATGTCTATGCTCTTTTGAGCGCGCTTTTTTTGATGGTAAATTTGGTAGCAGAGGGGATGTACTTGGTAAAATTGCTGCATTTTGAATGGATTTTCAGTACTTTTCTCTTAACGATGATACCGTCTGTTGCTCGTATTGTACTGCTTGTGTGCAATAAAAAGAACAAGTACTTAGCTATGACAATGATAGCATCGACTTTTATTTCTGTGACCTCTCAGATTTACTCGATAACCGCAATCACTTTGCTTTCTTTTTTAAACAGAATTTCCTTATGTATGGTCACAATATATGCTTGCTCTCCCGAATTAAAGGCGAGAGCAAAAGTCATTCAAAAGACTTGGTTTATTCCTTTGATCTGCTCTGCGGTCAATCTAATCGATTGGATCGTCTCGCTCAATCTATACGAATACAGCACAGATGTCACGTCTGTTATTATGAGCGTGACATCGCTGCTTAGTACCTTATGTTTTGTTCTATGGCTTAAAAGTGGCATACATGATACTGCAGAAGAAGACGCCGCATGTAAGATCCCTGCTGCAAATAGAAATTGTATTAGCTGTCGTGAAAGCATTTTTGATGGCAGATTTTGTCCCGTTTGCGGGTGTGATAACGGCCTTCCGTCTCATCAGCTTCATTTTGGTTGGTATCGCTTTTTGGTTTCATGCGGGTTGCTTGTGGCCGCTGTGTCGGGAGGCGTTACAGCCTGTTATTATGCGTTTTTGCTTGTTAATCCCGAAGGGTACTATTACCCAATTTTCTCAGGCGGACATGAAATTATGATCCGCGCCTATGTTGCGATCGTGCTTTTGCTGTATCTTGGTGATGCCGTATATGCCTTTGTTGTTCGGAGACGCTTGGAGCACTTTGAAAAAAATGCGCCCTCCTCGTTGATGACATTCTTTTTCGTTTCATTCGGAATTTCGGCATGGCAGATGGCGGTAGAATGTCTGATCTTTAGACAGGAGCGTTTGCTCAACCTTTTTAGTCACGTGTTACTTCGTTGCAGTTTGAAATTTAACGATAACATAGAAGGCGCACTGCTTTACGCGTTGCTGTTGCTTGCAGCCATAACGGTTGCTGCCGTTCTGCTGAATCAAGGGTATTTCAAAAAAAGAGCCGCCTCGTTTTCTTGTGTATCCACCAAGGAGTGATTTGACCTATGGAAAAGAAACAAAAGGTTTTTATTGTGAGCGTCGTATTGGTTGCCATACTTCTTTTTACAGTGCTTTACCATTTGAATTTGGCTTTCCATTTAACGGGGCACTTTGAAGGCACGGAAAGGCACTACTACAGCGGTTATGGTTATGCATTGGAAGTTGAAGAAGAGGTAGTGCTTAACGTTCGTCAATATAATCCGCTTACAGGGACAATCGAAGGCTCTTTTTATTATTCAGCACAGCATACATATCCTTATTATCATAGTGCGGATTATACGGACAAGTATCAGAGCAAGCATTTTACCGCGCGCTTGGATAAGAAAAATATGACGATAGAGGTGGAGTGTACTTCCGGGAAAAAAGTTCAACTAAATTATAATATGAGAGGGGGACGTTGGGAGTATAGCGATATTTCCTTGTATTGGGCTGGCGATTGACGCAGTTATGGTGTCATATAATGAGAACAAGCCGAGGCTATGCCTCGGCTTGTTCTGTATTTGATTAAAACCTACACTTCCGATCCCGACCGACGCCGATGCGCGTCATGTAGATGGTGCGGCTTGCGCGGTCGATCTGTACCACATCAAAGGCCTGCTCCTCGGTCGTGCCGGGGGTGCGGGTGCGGTTATTGTGGTCCCAGTCCCAAGAGGAACTGCCGCCTCCGTCGCAGGTCAGGGAAATGACCGGGTAGCCGGCGGGGGAGACGATCATACGGTCAAGGTGGTTGTGCCCGCAGAATGCTGCGACCACCGTCGGCGCATTCGGGTCGGCGGCAATCTCGTCCAACTGATCCAAAAGACACCCGGTGATGATGTTCGTGATCTGGTGCTTGTCTACCAGACCACCGCCAAGAAGAATGTGCTGCACGGCAATAATGCCCCAATCAGAGGGAAGCTCGCTTGCCTTTGCCTTCAGATAGACCAGCTGCTCCTGGTAGGGGGCGGTTCTTCCGCCAACCCAATCGTAGTTGCCATCCATCGAGCCGAACGCCTCGGAATAGCAGGAGCCTGTATCCAAGAAGAAGTAGCGCAGCTTGGCCTCCGGCACGTCCAGATAACCATAGAATTTGCCGGGTTCGCATACGTTTGCGGCAATGCCCAGCACACGCTCACGGTAGAGGGTGTCGTAAAAGAAATTCTCGGGCGTGATCGGACCCCAGTCGGTGTTCTGGTCGTGGTTGCCGCGTACAACATACGGGCGCAGGGGGGCAAGCTCATCAAGGATGGCATTCATCGCGGCAAGCGCTTTTTCCTTTTCTTTGTTTCCATTGATCAGGTCGCCGCCGATGATCACGCGATCAATGCCGGTTTTCTCTTTGATGTATTGTGCAAGCGCGGGAGAGAGCAGGGTATTGTTTTCGGAATGTATATCCGAAATGAAAATGAAGGAATCCGTAACACCTTCCGCGGCGATACGGTTGATTTTTTGCAGCTTTTCTTCGAGGTGCGGTATCCAATAAGACGGTATGGCTTTCATGTCCGTTCTCCTTGTGTTTTTTGTTGCCTTATGACTTTCTTATTGTAGCATATTTATTTCTTTTTGTAAACCGAAAAATGTAGAGATTCTCTTGCAAAACGTGTTTGCGTGTGATATGATAAAGAAAAAAGAGAGGATCGTGCCATGATCAATCCTAACAACAACCCAAACTTTCGTATGATCTCCCACCAGGGCTTTTCGGTAACCGACCAGTGGCTTGGCAACTCGCGCGTGTCGTCCTATATCGGCTCGGCAGAGCAGGGCTTTCAATGGGCAGAAACCGATATTAAATTCACATCAGACAACATCCCCGTTTGTTGTCACGACAGGGCGTATACCGATAGCCATGACGGCCAAACCCGCATTGTTATTGGTGAGCACACCTTGGCAGAGCTGAAGACCTATGGCTATTATGGTGAGGTAATCGCTACCTTTGACGAGGTGCTTTACACCTGCAAAACGAACGGCCTTGGCCTTTACATTGACCACCTGGATCCGTGGGATGACGAACGCTGGAACACGTTGTTTTCCCTTGTTCTGAAATATAAAATGGAGGATCACGTTGCCTGGCTGACCAACAGAGAGCCTGTTATTGAGCGTGTGCTGGCATGGGATCCGACGGCTGAAATTTCTCTCGTCACGGCCGAGCAGGATCTTTCACCGATCATTGCCATGGCAGAGAAGTACCAGACCGACCTGAACACGATCACCATTAATATGATCTATACCAAGCACCCCGTTGAAGAGGTGATCGAGCTGAATCGGCGTCTGCCGCGCGGCGTGCGCCTGGAGGTATGGATCATTGACGACCCCGCCGTGATGTACGAATATCTGCCCTACGTTTCCGGGTTTACGACCAATACGATTTCCCCGAAAGATCTGTGATAAAGAAGAGCGCCGCTTGATAGCGGCGCTCTTTTGCGTTTATTTCTTCTTTACCTCAAAGAAGGCAAAACCAAAGGCGGGGATGTCGGTTAAGGTAACGCTTTTGCCATGGATGCGCCCCTCACAGTTGACACAAGAGAGCGAGGCGTATTCCTCGTCCAGCTGTAGGGTAGGCGAGAGGGCAGGGTCAGCAAAGAAATTCCAAAGCCCAACGGCCATGCTGCCATCCCCCTTTTTGCATTGCAGATACAGCGCAGGATTTCCATAGGTATAGGCAGGTAACGTGTTCCCACCAAGCCAGGGAATGATGTCGGCATATTGTGCGCTTCTTGCATAGTGCTTAAGCAGATTGTCCTGCTTGGCGCGGGTGTTGATGTTCAGCACCAGAAAGCGGTTGCCGCTCTTGTTTTCGTAACGGTAAGAGATAGGAACAATGCCCTCGGGTGTCTCCATGTCGCTCAAAACCTCTGCGCCATCCTTCAGCTTTACATCGTAAACGATCGTGCCGCAAGCCGAAATGTGATTGTTGTCCGTGATAAAATGCTCGCACTCACCGGTGGTCGCCTTGCCGATGTGCTCAATGCCAACATCAATGCCGCGCTCCGAAAGGATCTCTGCGGCGGCAATGTCGAGGATCAATCCCTTTTTCAGGGCATCCGGGGGCAGGTTTCTTGCGCTTTCATCAAACACGATGCCGCAAATGCCTTCTCCCTCATACACGGTGGGAATTGCATTGTGCGCCAATGTGCGGGCAGCCTTGGAGAAGATAAACTCTTCAATATTCACCTGATTGTTGACGGCGGTGGGCATCACCATGTCGGCAATCTTGTGCATTGGCTCATATACGCGCACACCGCTGCTTTGCTTGCCGGCAAATAATTTGTCAATGGCTGCATAGACCTCGCGGTTTCTCTCGTGAAAACGGGCGTAGCCTGTCTCATAATCCGTGTTGGAATGGTAATCGATGCCGTATTTCAAAATACCGTCTGTGCAGCCCGAGGCGCGAATGGCGGTGTCAAACCCTTCCAGATAGCTGGCGGGGCATTGGCTCCTTGGCCGCGGATAGGCATCGCCCTCCGCCATGATCTCGATCTCGCCATCCCTTGTCCACGCGCTTTCCATGCGCTCCATCTCTACCACATCCTGTAGCCGTCCCCAATCCCCGGTGCGGGCCCAGTAGGGAGCGCCGATCAAGCGGGTGAAGGGCTTTGTGCTGCCGGCTAACAGGTGCGATATTTCTGTCGCGCTTGTGCCGTCAATATCCCAAGAGGACATGCAGGAGCAAGCACCAATGCGGATGGAGGGATTGACCTGATCGACTGCCGCACGAATGGCGGAAGCAAACCGGCGCAGGGCATCGCCGTTTGCCTGCAAATACGCATCTCTGTATTTGTTTTTCTCACCGGATAGGATGTGTTTTTCCATTTCTGCGCGTGTGACCTCCTCGCCCGTGATCGTTCGGATGGCCGCTATGTGACCGTCACACAAGCAAGCAGGCGCGTCGGATAACCAGCCGTAGCGAAAATCGTCGTCGTATTGGATCAGATCAACGCCGCAACGGGCAATATCCTGCGCATAGGCGCAGGCAAAGCTGACAAAGCTCTCATCTGTCGGGCACATGAACTCGGAAATCTCCGTTCCCTTGATGGAGCGCATGCAGCGAAAGCTATCATTGCTTTTGAGCCAAAATGTCCAGATCCAAGCCCCGACCTCAAGACCGTTTTCCTTGAAAAAACGGCAGTTCTCGGCAAGCGTAGAAAGAGATTCACGGCGGCGTTCTTCGTCTGTCTCATAGCAATCCAGCGCCAAAAATACACGCTCTGCGTCAAAACGACGCAGCTCGGCCAGCGTCTGCTCCTTTCCCACGCGTTTGACGGTTTTATTCATAACAGGAACAGAAATTTTGTACATACAAATCTCCTTTGTGTGATTGGGATATGCCCCTAAAAAGAAAGCCGGTTGATTCGTATTATAACAGAAGAGGAGGCCTTTTGCAAGCGGCTATTTTGTTTTGTTACGATTTCTTGCGTAAAAATTTTGTTATATGTCGTTTAGCATCTTGCTTCTGCGGAAAAAATCTGCTATAATGTATCATGTACGAATTTTTTCGAAAATGCAAATAGATGACAAAAAACGGAGAAGAACCATGCGAAGCACAAAGATTGTATGTACCCTTGGCCCCGCCTGTGCCACGCAGGAAAAAATGGAAGAAATGCTGCGCGCCGGCATGAACGTAGCGCGTATGAATTTTTCGCACGGCGATCACGCCATGCATTTGGAGAATCTGACCAATTTTCGCCGCGCGCGCGAGGCGGTTGGTGTTCCTGCCGCCCTGTTGCTTGACACGCGCGGCCCGGAGATCCGCACCCTGCCAATGGAGGGCGAGATTCCTGCTGTTGCGGGGGAGGAGATCATCCTTTCGCCTGAGCCGATAGAGGGTGCAGCAAATGTCGTTGCTGTCACCTATCCGCGTCTTGCCGCTTGCTTGCGCCCCGGCAATCGCGTTTTGATCGATGACGGTAAGATTGCCCTGCGCGTAGAGCGCATTGAGGGCGTGTGTGTTCACACCGTGGTTGAAAACGGCGGCGCCATTCATGGCTACAAGGGTATCAATCTGCCCGGCGTTGCAGTTGACCTGCCATTCCTTTCAGAAAAGGATAAGGCAGACCTCCGCTTTGCCGCAGAAAATGATGTGGATTATATCGCGGCATCCTTTACCCGTACCGCACAGGATCTGCGCCAGATGCGTGCGTATCTGGATGTTATCGGGGCAGAGGATATCCGCATTATTGCCAAGATCGAAAACCGCCAAGGCATTGCCAATTTTGATGAGATCCTTGAAGAGGCAGACGGCATCATGGTGGCCCGTGGCGATATGGGCGTGGAGATTGATTATGAGCGTCTGCCCGGTCTGCAAAAAACGATGATTACCCGTTGCCGTTTGGCCGGTAAGCCTACCATTACGGCTACACAAATGCTGGATTCCATGATCGTCAATCCCACGCCCACGCGGGCAGAGGTGTCTGACGTGGCAAATGCGGTCTTTGATGGCACTTCGGCAGTGATGCTGTCGGCGGAGACTGCTGCCGGAAAATATCCTGTAGAATCTATAAAAGTGATGGCAAAAATTGTCGCCCGCGCCGAGCAGGATATGCCGGAAGGATTGTTGGACACGGTGCGCGATCGCAGCAACGTCAGCGTAGCGCTTTGTGATGCAGCCTGCACCACCGCGCGTGACCTTGGTGCTGTTGCGCTGCTCGCCGTGACTCGTGGCGGTGTGACCGCTAGAGATATGTCTGCTCTTCGTCCGCGCATTCCGATTCTCGCACTCACCCCGGAGGAGAAGACCTATCAGCAGCTGGCGCTTTCGCATGGCGTTGTGCCGCTGCGTACCCAAATGCAAAACGATTCGGACAAGCTGTTTGGCCATGTGATGCAGGTTGTGCGCGAGAGTGGGTATGTGAAGAGTGGCGACCGCGTGGTAATCACGGCAGGTCTACCGATTGGCGAAAGCGGCAGCACCAACGTGGTCAAGGTGCAAACGGTAGAATAAGAGCAATATTTCAAGGCAGATGGAGAAAGGCCATGGTTGATGAACGATTTTGTCGCACCGCCATGCTCCTTGGTGAGGAGGCGGTTTTTACCCTGCAAAAGAGCCGCGTGATGTTGGTTGGCCTTGGCGGCGTAGGGGGCTATACCTGTGAGGCGCTTGTCCGCGCCGGCATCGGGGAGCTGATCTTGGTTGATTTTGATACGGTTAGCCGCAGTAATATCAACCGTCAGATCTTGGCAGATGATACCACGGTTGGTCGTAGGAAGACGGCTGTTGCTGCCGAGCGGATCGCCCGCATTTCCCCTGCCACTCGCGTGTATCCGGTTGAGCAGTTTGTCGATACCGACAATGCCGAGGAGCTAATTCTTACCACCGCGCCGCACTATATCATTGATGCGATCGATCATGTGCCGGGTAAGCTGGCCATCATTCGTGCTGCGCATAAGCATCATATCCCCGTGATTTCCTGCATGGGAACAGGGAACAAGCTGTATCCCGAAAAGCTGCAGATCGGCGATATCGCCAAAACGCATACCTGTCCGCTTGCGCGCACCATGCGTGCCAAGCTGCGCCGCGAGGGGATCGATCATCTGGATGTTCTTTGGTCAAGCGAACAACCGCGCACCCCGGTCATTCCCACTATGGAAGAGGGGCGGACGATTCCCGCCTCGGTCTCGTTTGTGCCGGCCGCTGCCGGGCTGATGCTGGGCGGATACGTTGTGCGCCGCCTGCTTAAAATCGACTAATCGGCGCTTATTTTTCGGCAGAAGGAGGAAACGATGGATAAAGCAAGAAAATATGCCTATGTTGTTCTCCTGCTGCTTTGCGTGGCAGTGCCGATCGCTTTTGTCGTTTTCCTCTGGCAGACTCCCATGATGCCACAGGATTTGTCCAGCTATGACTATTTTGCCGTTACTGCCCCCGATGGTGCAGAGAGTGTTTATCAGGCTGGCGAAAGTGCCTTTGATGGTGCGGCGGCGGCCTTTGCGCAGGCAAGCGCTGTAAAAGCGTTACCTGGCGAGTTGGATGATGCTGTTTTTCTGACCACCGAATGGATCAGAGACGGTCGTGCCTACGCATGGCGGTTGTATCTGTTACCCGCCGTGGGGGAGGGGTATCTGGTTGATGAGCGTGGCACCCCCTTTCGACTTTCGGAGGAAGGCGTACTCTTTTTTCTGCAAAGTGCATTTGCCGCCCCGCTTCTGATTGGCGATGAGCCGCCCGCTCTGATCCTTGCCGAAAGGGAGGTTCCGTTTTCGCTCTGCCGCTGGACCTACACCATTACACCATCCGGTGCGCATGCTGTTTCTGTCTCCTCGGGCGAATATATTAACGAAGAGGGAAAAAGCCTTTCCGTTGATCTGTCAAGCTTTGCACCGCAATTCGCAGAGCAGCCCAAAAAGACGATTTACAAAATATATTCCTTGGCAGACGAGATCATGTCCTCAGAAGAATTGCCTGATCTTGCCGCCTTGCCGGAAGGGCAGTATCAGCTGATCTTGGTGGCCGAATGGCAACGGGGCAACACCCTCGTGCGTGCGGGCTACTCCTTCTTGCTTGAACGGTAATCTGCTTTAGCGCCGCAAATGCGGCGCTTTTTTTGTGGCATTCTTTTTTGACCGCCCTTGACTTCCCGCGCCTTGTATGTTATAATATATTTTGTAGAATTTTGCAAACAGAACGGGGGAGAGAAGGTGGCAAACGACCGTGCGCGGGCACCGCTTTTTCGCCCGCTTGATCTGCTTGTTCTGCTGGTTGTTTCGGCGGTGGCATGCCTTTTGCTTCTTCTCCCGGTTCTTGCAGGAAGCGGCACAACGCTTGCCGTGGTCACCGCCAGTGGTACGGTACATTACCCGTTGGATGAGGATCGCACCATCACGCTGCAGGAAAACGGATACACCCTCACCGTCAAGGTGGAAGCGGGGGCTGTGTTCGTCTGTGAATCAAGCTGTCCCGAGCAGATCTGTCGTCGCACCGGTCGTATCCATCACCCGGGGGAGAGCATTCTTTGCAGCCGCGCAGGCGTTCTTTTGAGAATAGAGGGGGAGGGGATGTATGATGCCGTCGCCGGTTAAGCATTCAACCCGCCACCTGGCCTACAGTGCGCTGCTGCTCGCGTTGGCTCTGCTGTTGTCTTATGTGGAGAGTCTTGTCCCCTTGCCGCTTGCCCTGCCGGGGGTAAAGCTTGGGCTGCCCAATGTGGCGATCATGTTCGCCTTCTTTCATGTCGGCTGCGCAGCGGGGGCTGCCGTCTCCCTTTTGCGCGTACTGATGGTTTCCTTGCTCTTTGGCTCTGCCGTCTCGTTTTTATTTTCGGCGTTTGGGGCGATGCTTGCGTTTGCCGTACTGGTTTTGCTGTCGCTTACAAAACGCTTTGGTCGCATTGGTGTTTCGGTTGCCTGCGCTGCGGCACATGGCATCGGGCAGCTGTTGGCCGCCGCACTGCTGTACGGCGTGGCTGTATTTTCCTATTTGCCGGTTTTGCTATTCGCCGCGCTGCCATTTGGCACACTTTGCGGCGTGCTGCTGTACGCCTGCGAAACGCTGCTGCCACCCTTGAGGTTTTTATGAAAAAACGTTGTCTGGCTCTTTTTCTGTGCTTGTCACTCTTGTTTCTTCCCGCGTGCGGCGCGCAGACCTATTCTGCAGTGCTGTATAATAAGCTCAATACCGACATTGCCATCACGCTGTATTCCGATGGTACCGATCAGACGTGTGAAGAGCTGCTGCGGGAATGTGAGGCTTTGCTTGATCGGGCAGAGAAGGTGTTCTCCCGTACCGACAAGCAAGCCGAGCTTGCCCTGCTGAATGCGTCTGCCAAGACAACGGTTGCCGTCTCCGCCGCGCTTGCGGCCTTGCTGTCACTTTCGCTTGCCTATGCGCTGGAAACCGAGGGTCTTTTTGATCCAACCGCAGGCATCCTTTCCGAGCTTTATGATATCACCGGCACATCACCACTCCCAAGCGAGCAGCAGGTGCAAGCCGCGCTGGGCTATACCGGCTATTCGACCGTTTTGCTGACAGGCGAGACCGTCACTCGTCCGGTGGGCACTGTGCTTGATGTTGGTGCCATTGCCAAGGGCTACTTGGCCGAGCAGCTTGTTTCTCTTCTTTTGGAGGCGGGTGTGCGCGGCGGCGTGCTTTCGCTTGGTGGCAATGTTGCGGTTTTTGGCAAGAAAAATGACGGCAGTCCCTTTCGTGTCGCCATCCGTTCTCCCCAAAAGGATGGTGGAACGGTGGGTGTGTTGACGATTGCGGGCAATGCCTATATTTCCACCTCCGGCGCCTATGAGCGTTATCGGGTGGATGAAGCGGGGAATCTATACCACCACATCTTTGATATGCAGACAGGCCGCCCGGCAGTGAGCGATCTTGCCTCTGTTACGGTAGTGGCAAGCGACGGCGCGCGTGCGGACGCGTGGTCAACGGCGTTGTTTGTTGCCGGCTATGAGCGATCACTTCAGCTTTGGGAACAGGCAAACGGCGCGTTTGACATGATCTTGATCCGTGAAAACGGAGAGATCTATACCACGCCCGGTCTTTCCTTTACTCCTGCTTAAGAGAGGAATGTTATGAACATAAAAGAGAACGAGCAGCTGCAGGGCTGCCTTGAAAAAGTAAAAGAGAAAAACAGGCGTGACGCTGAAAACGGCAGAATACGCTATGTGTATATTCAAACCTTCGGCTGTCAGCAAAACGAGGCGGATGGCGAAAAGCTGCGCGGCATGGCAGAGGCGATGGGCTACCGTTATACAAGCGATGCCGAGCAAGCCGATCTGATCCTGCTCAACACCTGCGCCGTGCGCGAGCACGCCGAGCTGAAGGCGCTCTCCATCATTGGAAACTGCAAGCGTCTGCGTGAGAAAAATCCAGAGCTGATCGTTGGCGTTTGCGGCTGTATGACCGCCAGACAGCAGCGGGTAGATCAGCTCAAAAAGGGGTATCCTTATGTTACCTTCACGCTGGAGCCTGCTTCGCTTCACCTCTTGCCGCTGGTGCTTTGTCGCGTGATGGAGGAAAAACGTCGTCGCTTCTTGCTTGGTGAGGACGATGGCGAGGCCGCCGAGGGTGTTCCGGTTGCTCGCACGCACAAGCATCGCGCTTATGTCAGCATCATGTACGGCTGCAACAACTTCTGCACCTATTGCATTGTGCCGTATGTGCGGGGGCGCGAGCGCAGCCGCGAGAGCGAGCTCGTCGTTGCCGAGGTCAAGGAGCTGGTGGAGGATGGCTGCCGCGATATCACGCTGCTTGGGCAGAACGTCAATTCCTACAAGAGTGACTGTGATTTTGCCGGTCTGCTTGAAAAGCTTTGTGCGCTGCCGGGGGATTTTCTCCTTCGCTTTATGACCAGCCACCCGAAGGATGTCTCTGATCGCCTGATCGAGGTCATGGCCAAACACCCGCATCGTATGGCCCCCCACTTCCACCTGCCGCTGCAGTCGGGGAGTGACCGCATTTTGGCCGCCATGAATCGCCGCTATACCACCGAGCATTATCTCGGCATCGTAGACAGGCTGCGTGCCGCCATGCCGCACGTTACCCTCACCTCGGATATCATCGTCGGCTTTCCCGGCGAGACCGAAGAGGATTTTGCCGCCACGCTGGACATGCTGCGCCGCGTGCGCTTTGATATGGTCTATTCCTTCCTCTATTCGCCGCGCAGCGGCACGCCCGCCGCAGAACGGGAAGAGGACTTTGTACCGGATGATGTCAAGGGCGAGCGCTTTTCCCGCCTGCTTGCCCTGCAGGATGAGATCGCGCTGGAGGCCAACCGCCGCTATGAGGGAGAGACACTGCGCGTGCTGACCGATTCGATCAGCCGCGGGGATAGTCATATGTACAGCGGCCGCACCGCCGCAGGTAAGCTGGTGCATTTTCCGGCCACGCAGGATGCGATCGGGCAATTCGTTTTCGTGAAGATTGAGCGTGCCGACCCCTACGCCCTGCACGGGGCGATCGTAGATGCATAAATTTTGTAAAAACAAGAAAGGAATATAAAAATCATGACTGTTATCGAACTTGCAAAGGCCCTTGGAGAAGGGATCAAAAACGACGCTGTGCTGCTTGCCTATGATGAGGCAAAGGCTGCCTTTGAGGCAGACGAGGCACTGAACGCACAGATGAACGAGTACAACACCGACCGCACCTGCCTTGCTGAGGAGTTCAACAAGGATCTTGAGATGCAGGATAAGGACGTGATCGAGAGCCTCAAGGCCAAGATGGACGAGCTTGCCCGCTCAATCAACGCAAACGAGACCTATGCCCGCTTTGCTGCTGCCCAGCAGGCTGTCAACGATCTGATGAAGCAGATCAACGAGACCATTTCCTTCTATGCCTTTGGCGTTCAGCCCTCCTCCGGCTGTACGCATGACTGCTCTACCTGCAGCGGTTGCCACTGATCTTATTTTAACCCGAAACGGAGAAACTACCAATGGCTGAATTGGTCACAGACCCCTCCACGCTTACAACCATCACCCCCATGATGCAGCAGTACCTGGATATCAAGGCACAGTATGCCGATTATATCCTCATGTACCGCCTAGGTGACTTTTTTGAAATGTTCTTTTCGGATGCCGTTACCGTCTCGCGCGAGCTGGAGCTGACGCTCACAGGGCGCGATTGCGGTGGCGATCGTCGCGCTGCCATGTGCGGCGTGCCCTTCCACAAGGCTGATCTCTATATTGGCAAACTGGTAGAGCGCGGGCACAAGGTCGCCGTTTGCGAGCAGACCGAGGATCCCGCCCAGGCCAAAGGGCTTGTGCGACGTGAGATCGTGCGTGTGGTCACGCCCGGCACGATCACCGATGGCAGCCTGCTTACCGATGCGCAGAACAACTATCTGGCCGCCCTTTGCTATGCTGACCACGGTGTTGGTGTCGGCTTTGCCGATATCTCCACCGGGCAAATCCTGGTCACGGTGCTGGAGGGGGGCGATATTCTTTCGCGCCTTGAAAACGAGCTTGGCATCTATGCGCCGCGTGAGGTCATTCTCAATGTGAAACGAAATACCTGCCATGAGATTGCAGATTTTCTTTCCGCGCGCTTCGGCACCCTGTTGACCGAGGATCGTGCTGACCTTTTTGACGAGCTGACTGCCCGCATGCTGCTAGAGGGGCAGCCGGGCGACTACGCCTCTCGCGTGACCGATGCAACCGCCCTGCGTGCCGTAGGCGCGTTGCTCGCCTATATCCGTGAAACGCAAAAGTGCACCGATTCCTTTATCAAGGAGGTCACTGTCTATACCGACGGTCAAGCCATGGAGATTGATACAAGCACCCGCCGCAATCTGGAGCTGGTAGAGTCGATGCGTAATAAAGAAAAGAAGGGCTCACTTCTTTGGGTGCTTGATAAGACCGAGACCTCTATGGGCGCGCGCATGCTTCGTGCATGGCTTTTGAAGCCGCTGCTCAATCCGGTTACCATCCTTTCTCGCCAAGAGGCGGTTGGTGCCTTCCTTGCCGACTATATGACACGGCAGGAGATGCGCGATCTGCTCTCTCATGTGCTGGATCTGGAGCGTCTGACGGCAAAAGCCGTTTATGGCACGGCCAACGCCAAGGATCTGCGTGCGATCCTGCAAAGCATATCGGTGCTGCCCGAGCTGCGTGAGCATTTGCAGCGGTTTTCTGCACCGGCCCTGCGCGAGCTGTATGAAAATCAAGATATGCTGACAGACCTGGCCGAGCTGCTCTCGGCCGCCCTGCCGGACGAGCCGCCCTTTTCTCTGCGTGATGGCGGTATCATTCGTGATGGCTATGATAAGGACGTAGATTATCTGCGTTCGGTGATGAAAAACGGCAAGGGGTGGATCGAGGAGATCGAGATCAAAGAAAAAGAGGCCACCGGCATCAAGACCATGCATGTCGGCTATAATAAGGTCTTTGGCTATTATATCGAGGTTTCGAAATCCCAGATCTCCCAAGTGCCCGAGCGTTACATTCGCAAGCAAACGCTCGCCAACTGCGAGCGATACATCACACAAGAGCTCAAGGATATGGAGGCTACCATTCTCGGTGCAGCCGATAAGCTGACCGCGCTGGAGTTCTCGCTCTTTACCCGCGTGCGGGAGACGGTGGCTGCCGCCGCCGCGCGCATTCAGCTTGCCGCCTCCGAGATCGCAGAGCTGGATGTGTACCTCTCGCTTGCCGAGGTAGCCTCTAAAAACAACTATGTCTGCCCCGAGGTAGACCTCTCTGACACGCTTGTGATCGAAGAGGGACGCCACCCCGTCGTTGAGAAGTTCGTAACAGACAGCTACTTTGTTCCCAATGACACCAAAATGGATATCGGCCGCAATCGCCTTTTGCTGATTACAGGCCCGAATATGGCAGGTAAATCTACCTATATGCGCCAGGTTGCCCTGATGGCGGTTATGGCGCAGATTGGCTCTTATGTGCCGGCCAAGAGTGCCCACATCGGCATTGTGGATAAGCTCTTTACCCGTGTTGGCGCATCGGACGATCTTGCCTCCGGCCAGTCTACCTTTATGCTGGAGATGAATGAGGTTGCCAATATTCTCAAAAAGGCCACCTCGCGCTCCCTCATCGTCTATGATGAGGTAGGGCGGGGCACCAGCACCTATGATGGCATGAGCATTGCCCGCGCCGTGGCCGAATACACGCTCGGCAAAAAGATTGGCGCCCGTACGCTGTTTGCTACCCACTACCATGAGTTGACCTCGCTTGAAGACGAGTTTGAGGGGGTTGTCAACTATAATGTTGCCGCCAAAAAGCATGGTGACAGCATTACCTTCCTGCGCAAGATCGTGCGTGGCGCAACCGATGACAGCTACGGTATTGAGGTTGCTAAGCTGGCAGGTGTGCCGAATGAGGTCGTTCGCCGTGCCCGCCAGATTCTGGATAGCATAGAAAATGGTACTGCAAGTGAGGCAAAGGCTCCTCGCCGTCCGGCGAAGGAGCAAGCCCCTGCCGCGCCCGATCTCTTTACCTCGCTTGTCGATCAAGAGGCGCGCGAGGCCGCCGAAAAGATCCGTGCGGCAGACCTCAATACCATGACGCCGATTGAGGCGATGAATTTTGTCTTTGAGCTGAAAAAAATCGTTTCTACCGATCCGAATGCATAATTGAAAGGAGTGACGGCAATGGGAAATATCCAAGTCCTGAGCTTTGAACTTGCCAACCTGATCGCGGCAGGTGAGGTCGTTGACAGACCCGCCTCTGTGCTCAAGGAGCTGCTTGAAAATGCCATAGACGCGGGTGCTACCCGCATTACCGCCGAGATTAAGCGCGGCGGTGTTGCGCTGATCCGGGTTTCGGATAACGGCTGCGGCATCACGCCCGAGGATCTGCCTGTGGCCATTCGCCGTCATGCCACCAGCAAGATTCGTGAGGCGGGAGACCTGGATGCCATTGCCACACTTGGTTTCCGTGGCGAGGCTCTTGCCGCCATTGCCGCCGTCTCCGAGCTGCGCATTATGACCAAAACAAGGGCGGCCGAGGCGGGCACCATGCTGGTTTCTGAGGGCGGTGTGGTGACCGATGTTTGTGAGGTTGGCGCCGCAGACGGTACAACCGTCGTGGTGGAGAATCTCTTTGCCAATGTTCCTGCCCGGCGCAAATTTCTCAAAAAGGATGCAACAGAGACCATGGCCTCTGCCGCTGTGGTTGAAAAAATCGCCATGTCGAGGCCGGATATCGCCTTTGAATGGATTACCGATGGCGTCACCCGTTTCAAAACAACGGGGGACGGGCAGCTGCGCAATGCGCTGTATGCCATCCTTGGGCGAGATTTTGCTCACCGCCTGCTTGCCGTCAAGGGCGGCGTGCAGGGAATTGGTGTGGGCGGCTTTATCGGCACCTCGGATAATGTCCGCAACAATCGCAACCATCAGAACATTTTTATCAACGGTCGCTATGTCAAAAGCAAGACCGTGATGGCCGCGCTGGAAAAGGCGTATACCTCCTACATCGCGCCGGAACGCTTTCCCGTTTGTGCGCTGTTCTTGACCGTACAGCCAAACGCCGTCGATGTCAATGTTCACCCAGCCAAGCTGGAGGTGAAATTTTCAGACGAGCGCGTGATTTTTGAGGCAGTTTATTATGCGGTTCGCTCGGCACTTGAAGAAAATGTCAGCCGTCCCGAGCTGGAGCTACCTAACAAAAAGCAAAGTAAAAATCCACTTTCTGCCTTTATGCCGGTGGGGGATTCCTCCCGCGCGGAGCAGCTGTCTGCTACTCGCTCGTTATTTACTGCGCCGCAAGCAGCAGCGCCTCGCCCATCCGCGCCGCCGCAAGCACCCGTACCACCTCAGCCGTCAAAACCGCAGGAGAGCGAGCGCGTTTCCTCTGTTTCTGAGGCGCTTGGCCGCCTGCACGCTTTCCGCGAGGAGGCAGAAGAAGGGGCACGGTCTTGTGTTGCGCCGCCTAAGCTCGCCTTTGCCTCTCCTGCCAAGCTGGGGGAGGAAGAGCCTGCTGTGCAGGAAATGCCACTCAAGCAAGCAGAGCCTGTCGCCGTGGAGACACCGCCAAAGGCAACGCCGCAGCCTGTTTCTCTCGCTAAAGAAACGGGTGAAACGCCGATCAACGCGGATGCCCTTTTCACCGCAGAAAAAGATTACCGCATTGTGGGCGAGGCATTCCGTTGCTATATCTTCGTTGAGCGGGGCGACGAGCTGCTGCTGATCGATAAGCACGCCGCACACGAGCGCATCCTGTTTGAAGAGCTGCTTGCCCGTCAGCGGCAGGATGGTCGCGTTGGCACACAGTATCTGCTTGTGCCGTTGCGTGTTTCACTAACTGATGAGGAAATTGCTGCTGCCGAGGAATATGCTTCTGATTTGGAGGCTGTCGGCTTTGATTTCACCATAGATCGCGCCGGACGTGCCGCCTCGCTCTCTGCAGTGCCGGATGCCGTTGACATGCCGGATGCCGAGGAGCTGTTTGCCCGCATGGCGGCAGAGCTGGCAGAGGGGGCAGGCAATCCTGCCGTCACCGAAGAAAAACGGCGCGAGCGTACATTGTATCAGGTGGCCTGTAAGGCCGCCATCAAGGGCGGGCGTCTCTATGGCGAGGCGCAGATCGCTTGGCTTGTGGAGCGCGTGATGGCCCTGCCGGATATCACCGTTTGTCCGCATGGCAGACCGATTGCCGTCCGCCTGACCAAGAATTATCTTGACCGTCAATTCAACCGTATTATGTGAGGATATTATGTTCAAAGTACTGAAAACAGAAGGCAAAGCACGCCGCGGCGTGATGGAGACCGTGCACGGCACCATACAGACGCCCGTTTTTATGAACGTGGGCACCAGTGCCGCCATCAAGGGCGGTGTCTCTACGATGGATCTGCGCGAGATCAACTGCCAGGTCGAGCTTTCCAACACCTACCACCTGCACATCCGTCCCGGTGATGATCTGATCTATCGCCTCGGCGGTCTGCATAAATTCTTCAATTGGGATAAGCCTATCCTCACCGATAGCGGCGGCTTTCAGGTCTTTTCGCTTGCCAAGCTCCGCAAGATTACCGAGGAGGGCGTAACCTTTAACTCCCATATGGATGGCAAACGTATTTTCATGGGACCGGAGGAGAGCATGCGCATCCAGTCGCACCTGGGCTCTACCATTGCCATGGCCTTTGATGAGTGCGTAGAAAACCCCGCCACCTACAAGTACGTTCGTCGTTCGATTGATCGCACCTACCGCTGGCTGCTTCGCTGCCGCGAGGAGATGGATCGGCTGAATTCGCTCCCCGATACCGTCAACCCCCATCAAATGCTCTTTGGCATCAATCAGGGGAGCACCTATGCTGATCTGCGTATCGAACACATGCAGCAGATCGCGACAGTCCCCTGTGACGGATATGCGATCGGCGGTCTTGCCGTGGGCGAGACGGCTGAAGAAATGTATGAAACGATTGAGGCGGTTGAGCCGCATATGCCTGCCGACAAGCCGCGTTACCTCATGGGCGTTGGCACTCCGCAAAACATTTTGGAGGCGGTGCACCGCGGCGTGGATTTCTTTGACTGTGTCATGCCCAGCCGCAACGCGCGCCACGGCAATCTCTTCACCTGGGAAGGCAAGCTGAATATCAACAACGAGAAGTATTTTGCCGACCCGCGTCCCATCTCCGCACGCTGTAATTGCCCTACCTGTCGCAACTACAGCCGCGCCTATGTACGCCACCTCTTCAAGGCGCGTGAGGCACTGGGTATGCGCCTGTGCGTGCTGCACAATCTCTATTTCTACAACGAGCTGATGCAGCATATTCGTGATGCGCTGGATAACGGCTGTTTTGAGCAGTTCTATCACGCGCATGTCAATTTGCTGGCTGATCGTGTAGACGATTGAGAGGGAGAGCATATGCATATCGAGGAACGGATAGAGACGCCTGTTGTTGCCCGCTATGATGTTGCCGTTTGCGGCGGTGGCTTTGGCGGCATTGCTGCTGCGCTTGCCGCTGCAAGAGCGGGAAAGAAAACGCTGCTCCTAGAACGCATGTTCATGCTTGGCGGCCTTGGTACCGCCGGTATCGTTACCATCTACCTGCCGCTTTGTGACGGCCTTGGCCGCCAGGTCTCCTTTGGCATTGCCGAAGAACTGTTCAAGCTTTCAATCATAGACGGGGCAGAAGGGCGTTATCCCACCAACTGGCTGGATGGGGTAGGTCCCCGTACCGAAAAGGATCCCCGCTATGAGGTGCAGTATAACCCGCAGCTCTTTGCCATTCACGCAGAAGAATTGCTTTGTGAAGCCGGCGTGGACATTCTCTACGGCACCACGGTTGTGGCGACCGACGTGAAGGAAGGGAGGATCTGCCACCTCATCACCGAAAACAAATCGGGGCGACAGGCGTATGCCGTTTCCTCCGTGGTGGATGCCACCGGTGATTGTGACGTGGCATATATGGCTGGTGCCCCCACCAAGAATTTTGAGCAGGGCAACATTTTGGCAGCCTGGTATTATTCGGCAGGGCAAAAGGGCTACAACCTGCACATGGTTGGCTGCTCCGACATCCCCGAAGACGAAAAGAAGGATGGCAAGGGCGTTTCGCTTTTGGTCAACCGCCGCTTTGCGGGGGTTGAAGGGAAAGAGATATCGGATATGGTACAGCTTTCTCACCAATCCACCTATCAGCATTTTGTCAAGCAACGCAAAGAGGATGACTCCCTCTTTCCCGTAACGATGGCCACCATCCCTCAGCTGCGCATGACGCGCAAGATCTGCGGTGAATATGTGCTTTCCGATAAAGAGGAGCATACCGCATTTGCTGACTCTGTCGGTATGATTTCCAATTGGAAAAAACGAGGCCCTGTTTACGAGGTGCCCTTCCGCGCCCTGTACAGCAGCAAGATCAAGAATCTGATCACCGCCGGTCGATGCACCTCGGTAACCGATACCATGTGGGACGTGATGCGTGTTATTCCTTGTTGCGCCGTGACCGGCCAAGCGGCCGGTACTGCCGCCGCCATGACCGATGATTTTTCGACCTTGGATGTCGCCGTCCTGCAGCAGAAACTGCAAAGAAACGGTGTCGTTCTGCACGAAAGCGATTTGTAAAAAGCAATCACACCGCCGGAAGGCGGTGTGATTGCTTTTATATCAGGTTTTCTAAAATATCCGTGGCCGAAATACCACAGTAGCGGTAAAGATTGGTCTTTTCGGTGGGGGATGCAAAATGATCCTTGATGGCCAAAATGCGATAGTCGGTTGGGAAGTCGTCCTTCATGAGCTCACGCAGCGCAAGCGCGGTCAGGGAGGCCGCCCCACCATGCTCGATCCCCTCCTCAAGGAAGAGAATGTGCGTGTTGTGCGTAATATAAGGGGCAATTTTTTTGGCGGTAGCCTCGTACGGCTTTAGTGTTTCTACGAGAAGAATACCAACGGAAAGGCCGTTTTGCTCTGCTTTTTCTTTGGCATCCAACGCCTCCTTGATGATATTGCCGTAGGTAATGATGACGTTCTTTTTTGGGACATTTGTCGCGAAATCCGAACGAACGCCGTAGTTTTCAAAATCGCCGTCGGGGTAGAAGAGGGAGGCCACACGACCGTCCTCGCCCGCGTTGGGATAACGAACCGCGCAAGGGGCATCCGTACAAATAACATCCTTCATCATGGCCCGTAGCGTGCCGTAGCAGGCAGGAGCATAAAGCTGCAGGTTCGGAATTGCCGAAAGAAAGCTCACGTCAAAGATGCCGTGGTGCGTTGCGCCATCGCTGTGTGCTAGGCCCGCACGGTCGATAAAGAGCTTGACAGGCAAATTTTGCAGGGCAATGTCGTGCACCACGCTGTCATAGGCTCGCTGCAGGAAGGTAGAATATACGGCAAAGCAGGGGATCATACCATCTGCCGCCATGCCGGCGGCAAACGTCGCAGCATGCTCCTCGGCAATGCCAACATCAAAAAAGCGTTCGGGATACGCATCGCGGAAGGCATCCAGTCCGCAGCCAAGACCCATTGCCGCTGTAATGGCGCAGATCTTGTCATGCTCCTTGGCAAGAGAAACAAGCTCGTTGCCGAATACGCTGTGAAAGGTTTCTTCACTCGGGCTCGTTTGGCAGGGGCGCGTGCTGTGAAAATGGCTGGGGTCGTTCTCTGCCGGTAAGTACCCCTTTCCTTTTTTTGTTTTTAAGTGTACGATCACAGCGCCGTGACGTTCTTTGGCCTGGCGCAGGATGCGCTCGGTACGCTCGTAATCGTTACCATCCTCCGGGCCAAGGTACAAAAAGCCAAGCTCTTCAAAATAATTGGAGCGATATAAGCGCCGCTTGATAAACCGCGTAAAGCCCTTGGTGGCGGCGTATAGACCACGCCCAATCAGCGGTATGCGCGATAAAACCGCCTTGGTGCGATTTTTGGTGCGCAAATAGTGGCGGCTGGAACGGATTTTGGCAATGTACTGCGCAAAGGCACCGGTATTGCGCGAAATAGACATTTCGTTTTCGTTTAACACAATAATCAGCGGCAGATCTGGGGCGCAGTTGTTTAGTGCCTCATGCACCATGCCACCCGTAAACGCGCCGTCACCAATGATGGCAATGGTGTAGGCATCCTTGCCGGCAATTTTGTCAGCTGTGGCAAAGCCAAGCGCAGCAGAGACAGAGGTGCTGCTGTGTCCTGCGCCAAAGGCGTCGTATTCGCTCTCGGTGCGGTTTGTAAAGCCGCAAAGGCCGCCCACCTTGCGCAGCTCGTCAAAGCGGTCAGCGCGACCGGTGATGATTTTATGAATGTAGCTTTGGTGGCCAACATCCCAAATGATGTGATCGTTTGGTGCGTCAAACACGCGGTGCAGCGCCAGTGAAAGCTCTACCACGCCAAGGTTAGAGGCCAGATGGCCACCTGTTTTAGTGACCTTTTCTATTAAAAACTGCCGAATTTCCTCTGCCAGCACGGGCATTTCCTTTTCCGGCAAGGCGCGAAGGTCGGCGGGAGTATGCAGCTTTGTCAGGTCGTGTGGCTGTTTTTGCACACGGGAGTCTTTTCTTTTCACACGCAGACCTCGCTTTCATCATCGTTTTCTCTTTATTTTACCACACACCTCAAAAAAAATCAAGTTTTTTGCATGCCTCGTTCGGTTCTTTTCAGAATATTCTTCTTTTTCTCCATTGTTCACAATTTATTCATATTTGGTAAGTAAAAATCATGTATAATAGGAAAGAAGAAAAGGAGGAGATTTTATGGCACAACTCGTCTTTTCCAGAAAAGAAATGAAATATTTTGTCCCGATCGATCGGTTTTATGAATTCAAGGCCGAGATCGATAAGCATATGAAAGCAGATGAATACGGTGAATACGCAGCTTGTAACGTGTATTACGACACCGATGTTTTCAATCTCATTCGCATGTCGCTGGATCGTCCGATGTACAAGGAAAAGCTGCGTATGCGCAGCTACGGCGTTCCGGGGCCGGATAGCAAGGTCTTTCTTGAAATAAAAAAGAAATTTGACGGCATGGTTTATAAGCGTCGTGAAACGCTGACCTATACCGAGGCGTGCGATTTCCTGGATTTTGGTATCTATCCCGAGGCGCACGATTCGCAGATCATGCGCGAGCTGCGCTACTTTATGCAGCTACATAAGCCCAAGCCCAAGCTTTATCTTTCCTATGACCGCATGGCGTTCAAGGGCATTGCAGAGAAGGATCTGCGCTTGACCTTTGATTCCAACATCCGCTATCGTTTTGAGAATGTGCAGCTGCATATGGGCAACTATGGTGAAACGCTTCTCCCGCCGGACATGCACTTGATGGAGATCAAAATGTCCACCGCCATGCCCCTGTGGCTGACGGGTCTTCTTGATGATTTTAAAATTCGCCGCACCAGCTTTACCAAGTATGGTCGCATCTATGAGAAAGAGTTTGCCAAGCGTGGCGGCATGCCGATTTCTCCATCCGTCGAATAAAAACAGGAACCGAAAACGCATTGCGTTTTCGGTTCCTGTTTTTATTCGGTATCCTTCTGCCATCCGTTTGATAAGATTGATTCTGTGTAGCGGAAAAAGGAAAGCTCCGGGAATGAGAAGGGAACATAGTCACCGGCAGAGAACTTGCCGCTTTCGTGGTGGCTGTTCTCAAAATGGCCGAGCGTTAGCGAGGTAACGGTGCCGGAGCCGACAAGAAAATAGTTTTTTTCTGCCTGCTCGCCACGGTCATCCCAGGTAACGTCCATGGCGTACCATTTTCCATCCCCCATCTGCACATAATTCCAGGCGTGCGGCTCTTGCTTACCGTTTTGGGTTGCCGTGCCGGGAACGACCAAGCAGGGGATTGCGTATGCGTCACAGAGCAGCTTAAAGGCCTTTGCGTATCCGTCACACACCGCACGGCAATCAAGCAGCGCGCCGGCGGCATGATGTGCTCTTGCGGCATCGCTTTGATAGGTTACCGTCGCGCAAAGGAATTCTTGCAGTGTGCGAAGCGTCTGATACCGACCGGCCTCCTCGTCTACAAGAGAATTGGTAGCAAGAATGGCCGCCTCCAGCGCGCTTTCGTATGCGGCAATGCTCTCGGCTGTCATATCGGCGGCATAGACCAATTGAAAGGTCAGTCGCTTGATGGATATGGCCACGCTACCGTCTGCTTTTGTCTCCTTGCGGGAAGAAATGCGGAAGGTGGAACCGCTTTCCTCATCCATCGAGATCCAATTGATGCGCGGATGGTCGTATACCAAGGCGTCCAGCGCCGGCTGTACAATGCTGGCAACCGTTTTTCTCACCGTCTCGTCTGCGCGCTCTGTCTCGTCAGAAGAAAAGGAGAAGGAGAGCGGCTCACGGAAAACGATGGCGATGCCAGTTGTATTCTTGTTATCCAAATAGATCGAACGGTATACAACGCGGCTGTCCTCGGAAAGCTGATCGTAGTAAAAGCCGTATGAACGGGTGTCTTCGATGTAGATGTCCTCTGTGCCGCCATCTGATTCCTGCTCTTCCTGCACATACAGATTGCCGAAGTAATCCTTTGCCTGCTCCAAGGCAAGGGGATCTATCAGCCAAGCGCAGCCGGAAAGGGAAGAAAGCAGAATGGCAGCCAGTAGCAACGCGATCAATCGTTTCATGAATACTCCGTTTCAGGATTATCCTTGTTTCTTGCCACACTCGGGGCAGAAGGTAAAGGGACTTTTCTCCGTGTGACCACATGCAGAGCAGACACAATCTGTCGGTTTTTTTGCGCCGCAAGCCGCACAGAACTTGCCGGTGCAAGCCTTGCCGCAGGCGGGGCAGATCCACTCGTCCTTTTCAGGCTTGCGCTCGCCGCATTCGGGGCAGAACTTGTTTGTAGAAACCGTGCCGCAGGCAGGGCATTCCCAGCCGCTTTCGTCCGTCTCCTTTTCGGCGGCCTTTTTCTCGGCAGCAAGCTTTTCGGCATTCTCCATCAGCGTGCTTTGACCGGCGGCACCGCCCATGGCATTGGCTGCCATGCCAAAGCCTACAAAGCCATTCATGGCACCGCCTGCGTTGTTGGCGGCATCCTTCATGGCCTTCATTTGCGCATAGGCCAGACCGCCTGTCATGGCGGCAGGGTCAGCGTGCATCACGTTAGAGTCAAACTCTTCAATCCGCTCGCGGCTCTTGTCATCGGGGGTGACCTTGGCCAGCGCCACAGAGGCAACCTCCATGCCGCGATTTTCACGCCACTCCGCATCCAGTGTTTCGCTCATGAATTTGGCGATCTCGCGCTGCTTGGCAGGCAGCTGGGAGAACTTGATGCCATTTGCCGCACACATGGCCAAGGCCGTGTCCAGCGCAGTCATAAACTCGTCTGTGCAGGTAGCAACCAGCGCGGCGGTAGTATAGGTATCCGTCACATTGCCCGCAATGCTCGAAAAGAATACGATCGGATCGGCGATCTTAAACGAATATTGGCCAAAGTAGCGGATGTAAAGTGCCGTCTTGTAGTAGGGGTCGTCATAGGCCATCGGCGTGGTGGTGCCGAATTTGTTGCCAATGATTTCCTTGGTGTTGACATAGTAGACCCGCTGCTGCGAGCCAACATCACCGCCAAAGGTGAAGCGATAGCCGATCTTTTTGAAGGAGTCCACCAGTCCCTTGAAGAACTCACCTCCAAAGAGCGAGGGCTCGGAGGAAGCATCCCATTGGAACTTGCCGGGCTCGGCACAAAACTCTACAATCTTGCCGTTGTCGATAATCAGCGCGGCCTGTCCCTCATTGACGTTGATGACAGAACCGTTTGTTATAATATCGGTCGTACCCTTGTTGCGGCGAAAAAAGCCGCGCCCCTCGGTCTGCATGGTTCCTTTTGCAACCAGCACATCGTTAGAAAGGGCATCACAGGTAAAAAATTCTCTCCATTGATCTGCCGCAACAGTCGAGGTGGCGGCAGCAATTGCACGGATCAATCCCATTTTATGTATCTCCTTTTGTATTTATGAAGAATGCGAAAAAACAAAAATCCCGCCGAGCCGTGTAGAGCAAGTATTTAACCCTGCGTGTGCAGGTTGGTGTCCTCTCGGTCATTTTGTGCTCCCAGCATCCGCTTCGCGCGGCACAAGGGCGGCGCGGGCGGGAGGTCTGCAATCCCATTTCACGAAGTAACGGACTCCATAAATATCTTGTAGGTCCAAAACTAACCCTATCACGAACTAAGCAGGACGATGTTTCTTTTTAGCGCTTATTCAGCGTCGTAATCAACCTCGCTGAACAGCTCGTCATCAAAAAATTCGGCAACCTTGTCAAACTCGTCATCATCCTCAATGGTAACGAGCGTTACAGCACCGTCCTCTTCTTCCTCGCCGCGCAGGATCACATATTCCTCGGTGCCGTTATCCTCAACAGGGGTGAGTGCATAGTATGTCTTGCCATCCATCTCGCAGGTGCCAAGCAGCTCAAACTCATACTCCTTGCCGTCCTCATCGGTCAGCGTGTAGGTGTATACCTCATTCTCCTGCAATTCTTCATTCATCATATCTGCCATTGTCTTCACTTCTCCTTTATGTGGATAGTATATTCTTTTCGCCTCTATTTTATCAAGAAATCGCTCGTATGTCAATAGATTTTTTCGCAAAATCCGCAAGCCTTTTCCTAATCCTCCAAAATTTCGGCAAGAATCGCGTTTGAGACCGCCATGCCGCTCTCGGTCAATGCGGTTCTTTTCCCGTCAAAGGTGGCAAAGCCTGCTTCGCAAAAGCGCATAAGCCGTCTTTTGTATTTTTCATAAAAGCCATAGCCAAAGGTACGCAAAAAATCCTCCTCGTCTATGCCGTCAGAGAGGCGAAGGCCAAGCATTACCGTTTCGTATTCCCGCTCTCGTGCGGTCAGGGTTTCTTCTTGCTCGCACAGCTCACAAGGCTCTTTCAGATAAGCAGCAAGCTCCTCGCGGTTGTAAAACCGCTCACCTTCAAAGCAGGAATGTGCCGCGATCCCAAAGCCCAGATAATCCTGCATGCGCCAATAGCGCAGATTGTGGCGGCTTTCGTGACCCGGCTTTGCAAAATTGCTGATCTCATAGCGGCGATAGCCGGCAGCCTCTGTCTTGCGGTAGAGCAGGGCGGCCATCTCACGCTCCTCATCCTCGCTCGGCAATGCCAGCGTGTTTTGCTCACGGTAAAAGGGTGTCCCCTCCTCAATCTGCAGCGAATAGACCGATACATGCGTTGGTTCCAGCGCAAGTGCCTCGTCAAGCGAACGGTCAAAGCTGTCCACCGTCTGTGCGGGGATGCCAAACATCAGGTCAAGATTCAGGTTGGTAAAGCCCGCCTCATGTATTGCCTCTCTTGCCTGATAGAGATCGGAGGTACGGTGCGCCCGCCCCAAAAGCGAAAGCTCGCTGTCATGGGCACTCTGCATACCAAGGCTGATGCGGTTAAAGCCGCATGCGCGCATCGCGCGCAGCTTGTCCTTGTCTACCGTTGCGGGATTGGCCTCGCTGGTCCATTCTACGCCATCGGATAGCCGATAACGGCTTTGAATGCAATCGGCTAACCGTAAAAGGTCGTCTGTGTCAAGGCAGGTAGGCGTTCCGCCTCCGAAAAAAACGGTATCTACGACATAATCCTTGGCCGCCTCCGCCCGGGAAGAAAGCTCCTTGATCAGCGCCATGGTATAGGCGTGCTTTGTCTCTGCCGCCATGGCAGGATAGGAGCAAAAGTCACAGTAGCGGCATTTGGATAGACAAAAGGGAATATGCAGATAAAGTCCAAGCGTTTTTTTCTTCATAGCACTCCTGAAAGCAGGGCGACA
Organism: Clostridia bacterium; assembly: GCA_017462545.1. Classification (GTDB taxonomy): domain Bacteria; phylum Bacillota; class Clostridia; order Oscillospirales; family CAG-272; genus UBA1740. The sequence goes on along the minus strand of JAFTQX010000008.1, from coordinate 5,242 downwards.
TTCTGCCGCCCTGCTACGTTTGTTTATTCGTCATCCAGTTTCAAAACGGCCATAAATGCCTCGGGCGTTACCTCTACCGAGCCAAGACGGCGCATCTTCTTTTTACCCTCTTTCTGCTTTTCCAGCAGCTTCTTCTTACGGGTAATGTCACCGCCATAGCACTTGGCAAGCACGTCCTTGCGCATTGCCTTGACGGTTTCGCGCGCAATGATCTTGGAGCCAATGGCTGCCTGAATCGGAATCTCAAACAGCTGTCTCGGAATATTCTCCTTCAGCTTTTCCGCAATGCGGCGAGCGCGGCCGTATGCCTTTTCCTCATGCACGATAAAGGAGAGCGCGTCTACCGGTTCGCCGTTGAGCAAAAAGTCCAGCTTGACCAGCTTGCTCGGACGATATCCGTCAAACTCATAGTCAAGCGAGGCATATCCCTTGCTGCGGCTCTTCAGCGCGTCAAAGAAATCGTAAATGATCTCGTTCAGCGGCAGGGTGTAGTGCAGCTCGGCACGGTTGGCATCCAGATACTTCATATCGTGGTATTCGCCGCGTCTGTCCTGGCACAGATCCATCAACCCGCCAATAAATTCGGTGGGGGTAATGATGCTTGCCTTGACCACCGGCTCCTCGGCCAGCTCGATCTCGTCTGCCGAGGGGTAATTTGACGGATTTTCAATAAATACAGTCTCACAGCCGCGCTTTTTGATCTTGTAGATAACACTCGGCGCGGTGGTGATGAGGTCGAGGTTGAACTCTCGTTCCAGTCGCTCCTCAATGATCTCCATGTGCAGAAGACCCAAAAAGCCGCAACGGAAACCAAAGCCGAGCGCAATAGATGTTTCAGGCTCAAAGGAAAGGGCCGCATCGTTGAGCTGCAGTTTTTCCAGCGCGTCACGCAGGTCACCGTAGCGTGCGCCGTCAGCAGGATAAATGCCCGCGTAAACCATGGGGCGTGCCTCGCGGAAGCCGGGGAGCGGCTCTGCAGCGCCGCCTTCAGCCGTGGTAACGGTATCGCCTACACGCGTCTCGGAGACATTTTTGATGCTTGCGGTCAGATAGCCGACCTCACCGGCGGCCAGCACCTCGGTGCTTTTGAGGCCAAACGGCTCCAGCACGCCAACATCCACTACATCAAACTCTGCGCCGTTGCTCATCAGGCGAATGCGGTCACCTGCACGCAGGCTGCCATCCATAACGCGAATACAAACAACAACGCCAAGATAACTGTCATAATAGGAGTCGAAGATCAAGCAGCGCAGCGGCGCATGGATGTCGCCGCTTGGGGCGGGAATGTCAGAAACGATCTTTTCCATCATGTCGGCAATGTTCAGACCGGTCTTGGCGGATACAGCAGGGCAATCCTCGGCGGGAATGCCGATCACATCCTCGATTTCGCTGCGCGACCGATCAATGTCGGCAGAGGGAAGGTCGATCTTGTTAACGACGGGAATGATCTCCAGGTTGCTGTCAATGGCCAGATAGGCGTTAGCCAGCGTTTGTGCCTCGACCCCCTGCGTGGCGTCTACTACCAGCAGTGCGCCGTCGCAGGCCTTGAGAGAGCGAGAGACCTCATAGTTGAAGTCTACGTGGCCGGGGGTGTCGATGAGGTTAAAAATATAGTCCTCGCCGTCATGCGCGTGGTAAGAGAGTCGCACGGCACGTGCCTTAATGGTGATGCCGCGCTCGCGCTCCAGATCCATATTATCCAGCACACGGTTTTCCATCGCGTGCTCCTCTACGGTGCGTGTTACCTCCAGAATGCGATCGGCAAGCGTCGATTTTCCGTGGTCGATGTGGGCAATGATCGAAAAGTTGCGAATATGTTTTTGTTTGTCGGTCACGGTTCAGTTCCTTTCCTGAAACGGAATTTTAAGTAGCCGATCAATCGGCAAAGGCGCGGCCGTCTGCCAGATAAGCCTCCATTTTTGGGGCCAGCTCCGCTTGCGTAGCGGCATGCGTCAGGAAGTAGATCTTGATCTTCGGCTCGGTGCCCGAGGGGCGGATGATGATCTTATCGCCGCAATCAGTCTCATAGGAGAGCACATCGCTCTTCGGTAGGCCTGTTTTCTCGGTCGCGTTTGTTTCAGTATTTGTAAATATGCCGGCAAGATAATCGCCCACGCGCACAACGCGGTGGCCGCCCAAGGTCTTTGGTGGGTTGTTTCGCAGCTTGGCCATGGTGTTCTTGCGGCGCTCAATGCCATCCAGACCCTCCATGTAAATATCATGCGTCTTGTCAAGATAGTAGCCGTAGCGAACAAACAGCTCGTCAAGCGCCTCGGAGAGGGTAAGACCCTTTTTGCGGTAGTAGGCGGTCATTTCGGCAATCAGCATCGTGGCAGAAACGGCATCCTTGTCACGCGCATAGCCGCCAAACAGGTAGCCGTAGCTTTCCTCAAAGCCCATAATAAACTCGCCCGGCTCGCCACCCTCCTCGTGGTTTTTAATGACCTCGCCAATAAACTTAAAGCCGGTCAGCACGTCGTACATCTTGACGTTCTGTACCTCGCAGATCTTCGTCGTCATTTCGGTGGAAACGATAGATTTGACCGCATACGGCAGCGCGGGCATTTTGCCGCTTTCGCGCCGTGCGTTAATAACGTAGTCAAGCAGAAGTGCACCCATTTGGTTACCGGTGATGCAGGCAAAGCTGCCATCGGATTTGCGGCTCATAACACCAACGCGGTCGGCATCCGGATCGGTAGCGATCACAAGATCCGAGCCAACCTGCTCGGCAAGCGCGATGCCCATGGCAAAGGCCTCGGGAATTTCGGGGTTGGGCTTCTTTACCGTTGGGAAGTTGCCGTCCGGCACCATCTGCTCGTCAACCGTGTGCAGCTGGGTAAGCCCCATCTCACGCAGCGCGCGGGGAACCAGAATGCGGCCGGTGCCGTGCAGAGGGGTGTAAACGATACGCAGATCGTTTGCCACCTCGCGGATGCTTTCGGGGCGAATGGTGGTGGCGTGTACGGCTGCCATGTAACGGTTGTCCATCTCATCGGAGAGCAGCGTGATCTTGCCTTGTGCAAGCGCGTCCTCGTAAGACATCGTGGTTACACCGGTAAAGATATCAATCTTGTCAATCTCGGCGCTTACCGTGTCAGCGTGGTCGGGCGGCAGCTGTGCGCCATCCTCCCAGTAAGCCTTGTAGCCATTATATTCCTTCGGGTTGTGAGAGGCGGTGATGTTGATGCCCGCAATGCAGGAAAGTGCGCGGATAGAGAAGGAAAGCTCCGGCGTCGGGCGCGGCCCGTCAAACAGGTATACCTTGATGTCGTTTGCCGCCAGTACGCAAGCTGCAATCTCGGCAAACAGGGCAGAATTGTTGCGTGTGTCGTAAGCAATCGAAACGCCGCGATCACCCTCGCCCGTTTTCTTGATCAGATTCGCCATGCCCTGGGTTGCCTGGGCTACGGTAAACACATTCATGCAGCCGGGGCCAAGTGCCATAATGCCGCGCAGTCCTGCCGTGCCAAAGCCCAGCTTGCTGCCAAAATGCAGCGTCATGGCCTCTTCATCCCGCTCGGTGGCGGCAATTTCTGCCATCATGGCGGCATCCATGCGGCCGCTGTTTTTCCAACGCAAAAATTCTTCTCTGTAGTTCATCTCAAAAACCTTTCTTCAAGCTCAATTGTATCTAAAAATCATTGCTCGCTCAGGCACTGCTCCAGCGCCAAAGCTAATTGGTCAGGGCAGGAGGTGCTTTTCAAACCGCATCGAACGCCCTTTAGCCGTGCGATGGCCTCCTTCGCATCCATGCCGACCACCAGGCGGCTAATGCCTGCTGTATTGCCTGCGCATCCGCCGTTGAAAACGGCCGATACGATGGTTCCATTGTCATCCAGCTCTACCGTTACGTCACGAGAGCAGGTGCCGCGTGTGCGGTATGTGATCTTCTTTGCCATATCAAATCTCCTTGTATAATCCGTGGCAGACACCACCATCCGCAAAAACGGACAGATAGGTGAGCCAAGGGAGTAGTTTGTCTTTTGGTGGTGCAGCTGTTGCGGTGCAGAGAAGAGAGCCTTCGTTTGCCGCATACGGCACAACCCTCATGTCTTCCAGTGTCACTTCCATCATGGCGGCCGCGCATAGGTGTCCTGCCAGTACATTCATCCCCGCGGCGAGAAAGGAAAAACGTAGTCGCAGTCCTTCCGTGTCGCTCGGCGTGGGCAGATGGCGGCCGTAAAGGGAAAAGTGCGTTACGTCTGTTCCATCCGCGTGGAAAACGCGACACAATGCGCATATATAAAGGGAATAACGCTCGGCAAGCTCTGAAAAGGAGGCAAGACGTCCCGTAGAATTGCGGTAGGGAAGAATGCAAAAATCCGCCTCTCCTGCTGCTACCTCGTCGCATGCCTCGCGGAAGGAGCTTGTGTAGTGAACGGTGGGGGAAGAAAAGGTGTCTGCAAAGCTTTCGTACGCCTCATCGGTATAAGGGTTTCGCACATACGCAATACGTGCCGTTTCATAGGATGCCATGGGTAAAAGATCCGAGAGCGTCAGACGATCGGGGGCGTCCTCCTGCATCGAAAGACAGGCGTTTATGTAGGCAGTACGATCCATGGCGTAGAGCGTTTCTCTTGCAGTTTCGATCGACTTGCGGTGTGGTTCTTGTAATACGCTCGTTTCATTTTTTGGCAGCTCGTAGGCTGCGCGACGCATCATGTTAAGCCATGGCTCACGCGCCTCCCCCTCGGTTTCGGTCAGCGCAAGAGATGCAAATTCAGAAACCAGAGGCAGCCGCTTTTGCACTTCGCGAATGGAGCGACGATCCAGCAGGGAAAAATTTTCGCGCAAAACTTGCAGATCTTGTTCTCGTTGCGTCAAAAGACATCCCTCCGTATCATTGTAGAACAGACAAAAACTCTACCACCATATATTATACACGACTTTTTGCCCGCTTGCAATGGTATTTTTGGATTTTTAACAAATTTCGCGCAAAGGTTTTTTCTGTAAAACAAGTAAAATGACGGTTGTAAGAAAAAAATATGCCATCCCTCTTGATTTTTTGAAAAGAACGTGTTATAATAATGACGTTGCATATGCCGGTGTGTTGGAATGGCAGACGAGGCGGACTCAAAATCCGCTGCTGGCAACAGCGTGTGGGTTCAAGTCCCACCACCGGCACCAAAAAGCAGATGACGCCAATAGGCGTTGTCTGCTTTTTCTTTTCAGAGGGACTTGAACCCGAGAAGGGCGAGGTCGTGTAGAAAAGACCCCGGTGGGGTCTTTTATTTCAAAGGGC
>JAFTQX010000007.1 GCA_017462545.1 Clostridia bacterium | reverse complement strand
CCGCATAGCTGCGAAATTCCTCGCACAGCAGGCGCAGCGTCAGGCTCTTGTCATAGGTATCGTGGCCGTAGCTGTTCCGCTTGCGGTCTATTTCGCTTAACATGCAGAAGCGCTCGGTCGGCGTCTCTTCCTCCTCTGCCGACTCTGCTTGCGGGGCGGGATTTTCGGCAGGTGCGACAACAACCGTGCTTGCCGCTTTGGATTCACCCAGCATCACGGAGATAATCAAAATCGCCACCGCTACCAAAACCACCATAAAATAAACGAGAATGGCAGTATTGGAGGTCAGTGCCTGAATGATGGAAATAAACATAGATCGTGACTCCTTCGCTTACGCCTTGTTGGCCCCAAAGGCACGAAGCTGACCTTGACATGCCTCTGTATGATCTTCTCCGAAGATCTCATCAATCGTCTCGGCAAGACTCTTATCGGTCTCGTCAATCTTTCCGTCAACGGTTGCCGCAACAGAGGGCAACAGCTTGATGGCAACGGCTTCATCCACGGCCGCAGGTGCCTCACCACCGCAGGCCATGTAAACAAACGCAAAGCGCTCCAGTCCCAGCCAGCGCTTATTGCCGATATGGTAGGCCTCGTAGGTGTTTGCAAACTCCTCCAAGCGGTCTATCTTTTTCCACATGTCTTCATGGACAGTCATGGCATTGCTTGCCCGCTCTGTCAGATATTCCATCTGATAATAGCTGAACTTGCGAGGATGAAAATGCTGCTCTGCGGGTGCAACCTCGTCAAAGCGAATGGTGCAGCAGGCAGCAGTATCAAACACCATGCTCGGCAAAGCGGCAAACGATTCACCCTCTGCCACATGCAAAACAAACCAAAGGTTGCGGGGGATAAAATAGGTGGCATCATACACACCGTTATAGGTCGCGGTGGTGATCTTCACAGCGCAACGCCCATTCGGATTGCCCGCATAGGCGGCATACGTTGAGAAATACATGGGCAGATTGGCAAGCTGCACATTCTTCAATGCTGCAAAATGGATATGCTGCGGCGTTATTCTTGCCGTCTCCAGCGCCGTAAGTGCCTGATTTTTTATCTTGCCGCCATGTCCATCCGGCTTGAAGAGCAGGCAATCATCGCTGATATAGGTTTCATCTACCGTATCCATATACACGGCTGTTTCAAAGTAGTTGCCAAGCAGCAGCATAAATGCGCTGAACTGCCCTTCGTCCATACCGCGCACAACAACCAGTCTGGAGGAAGCAAGCGAGGCGAAGATCCGCTTGACGGTATCCGCATCAAAGCGATAGCCCTTCTCTGCGGCAAACTGCTCAAACTCTCGGGCGGCCGACAAAAAGGTCTGTTCTTTATCAATATACGCCAGAGTTTCTACCTCTTGGCTGTCACTCTGCTGTACTTGCTCGTCGGGCGTTTCCTTTTCGCGATCAAATTCCTCAACAAACATATCCTGTGCATTGTAAAAGGGAATCTTTTCTGCATCTTCAAACAGCTTGGCCGTTTCTTGCTGCTGCGCCTCTCGTCTTTTCTGCTCCTCGTTATTGCGATACACAGCCTCCATGATGAAAAAGGCAATGCCGCAAATACCAAGCAGAATGGCAAAAAAGTCAAAGAACAGCGATTCTACTCTTGCAAACGCGCAATACAGCTTTAATACGATTGCCAACAGCAGCGCAGCCCCGCCGGCAATCAGATGAAACATGGATTTTTTCATTTTCTTTCCCTTTGCCTCCAGTTTGAAGTCATCTGTCAATATATTGGATTCGGATTGGATGTAGTCAACGATTCGTTTCTCGTCCTTCGCTGCCATCGCGTCTCCCCCCACACATGTCGCGGTAAGGTGGATATCGGAAATCGAGGAACCGACATAAACGATATATTCGGTGCGTTCCTTGACCCATTTTCCCGTATGGGCATCATAAATCTCAGGCAGATCAAAGACCAGCTCTACCGTTTTTCTTTCCTTTGGCTCCAGCGTGATCTTCGCAAATGCCGCCAGTTCCTTTTTGGGACGCAGGACAGCAGAGCTCTTGGCACCTACATATACCTGTGCAATTTCGGTGCCTGCCACCATACCGGTATTTCTGACCGTAAAGGTCACCTTGTTGCCGATCACAACCAAATTGGAATAGGCAAACTCGGTATAGCTGAGACCGTGACCAAAGACATAACCGGGCTGATGGTCTGCACGATCATAGTAGCGATACCCCGTAAAAATTCCCGTTTGAATCCCATCCCGCATGCGATAGGTCTCATGCATGGTGTACTGAGCATCAGAATGCAGATAGACCGTATTGGCCAATTTACCGCAGGGGTTTTTCTCACCGTTCAGCACCTCAACCAATGCTTGCGCACTGTATGGCGTCCCAAACGGCGCAAACAGGATGGCGCTGCAATATTTCTCCAGCTCGACATCGGGCGAATATTCGCTTGGGAGAATGGCAATGACAGACGCATTCTTCTGCCCCAACGCATCCAAAAGATGCTGCTGATTGGCGGGGATCGAGATCTTGCCCGTTTTTTTCAGCCGTTTTTGCCGTTTGGCACCAAAGCCGAGGAACAGCAAGATCACATCCGAATTTGCCGCCAGCGCAAGGGCGGGAGAAAGCAGCTGCATGCTGCGGTCCTCCTCGATATCATAGCCGCGCTCCATCCCCGTGATCTCATAGCCGCGGCCACGCAGCAGGTCGGCGGCAGAGCCGATCAGCGAGGGGGCATCTACCTCTTGCGGGAAGGCGATATCGCCCACAAGGCCTATGCGAAGCGGCCGTTTCAGCGGGAGCGCATGATCGTTTTTCAGCAAAACGATCGTATCTCTTGCCGCTTGCAGCGCAAGGCGCTTTGCGGCATTCTCGCGGGGAACAGAGGCGCCCCGCTTGCGCTGCACCGCATGCGCAAAATCGATCACTCTGTCAACAGCGGCATCCAACATCTCGGGCGAGATGGCCTTGCCGCTTTCCACAGCGGCCTGCAGCTCCTCCAGCGTAGCACTACCGTGCTCGACCTTTTTCTTCAGTCGCTGATAACGGTGCAAGGCCGCCTCCAGCGTCATGTCAGGCCCCTCAAAGAACAAGCCGCCATCCTTCAGATATGTAACCATATTCTCGGCCGTAGCCTTGCGGCAAACCGGCACAGCACCGGAGGCAACCTGTCCCTCTGCAACGCTTTGCATCAAGGCGGCATTCAGCGAATGTTCCTTGTCTTCCCCACGCTCGGCCGCTGTGCCGATGGCAACACAAGAAACCCTTTTGGCAAGTGCCTGATACGGGCGCACGATATATTCCTTGATAAAGCGCTCATCCGGCACTTCATCCAGCATCCGTCTGTCCTGCGGTGTCAGGAAAAAGTCAGAGGCGCAGACGGCAATGCCATTTGCCTCTGCTGCTTTCCCATACGCTTCTGCAACAGCAGAGGCAAGCAGCACATCCTCGGAAAGTGCATCACTTCCCGGCGCGAGCTTGATATTTGCCCCGGGAAGAATAGCCAGATCGACATCCTCTGATGCCATTTGGCGCATGGCTTCGTTTGCGACATCCTGCATCAGCGTTCTATCCCACGAATTGGCCAGCGCCATGGGAGAGGGATAGTCCGTCTCGCCGTCGTTTGTCTGTCTGCCGACCTTGATCTCGGGAATGCCCAACACCCGAAAGGCTTTTTCGGATAAGCAATTGATATCGCTTAACATGCGTATCTTATCGCGATCAGACAATTGACTGATAATCGTTTGATACTTTAACATAGCTTCCCTTTACTCCAACGTATTTTAGAGACATCTTACGACCGTGTATCGCGCATATCGGTGAAAACATCGTCCCCTACGGGATACCGATCAAGAATGGTATGATCCCCTTGCTCATAGTCAAAATCATTTGACATGTTCTCCCTCTCTTCCTCGCGGGCAAGCCCCTCGTTATAAAGAGAAACGAGGTGAAGCACATCCATCAGGATGAGGGCAAACAGCATCAGAATCGCCACCCAAATGCAGCGTTTGATTGAATTGCGCGGTTTCTTTTTTTCAGGTGTGGCGGTATGAGTGGCTACTTGCGGTATCAGGTGATCGGCAGTTTCTGCCTGATAGTACACCATAACATTGCCATCCTTGACCACATACCGATAGCAACCGGAGCCGACCTCGTGAAATATGATCTTGAAATCTGTACACGCCTCGTCCACCACGATGGCCCTTTGGGTTGCAAACGCAGTCCCCGCATTCACATGCAGACTGTTGTAGCAGAGAGGGGTGCGCTGAATCACATCACCATCTGCATTCAGCTGAACAAGGGTAAAGCGCAAGAGGGTAACATCATAGCCCATATCATTGGAAAAGCGCAGCAGCAAGCATTTTTTTCCGCGTGCGCGAACAAACATGTATTGCTTGACCGAAACAAATTCGCTGTTCTGCGCATATCTATAAAAGCCTTTTGCCAGGCATTGATCGTTTACCATGTTATGTGTATTCCTTTCTTTTACGGAACAGCTCTATTGCCGATCACTGCTTTGTGATCTTCATATCACTTGACAAGTGGAAGAGCAACACCAAGGCCGCGCAGACAACGCCCGCCAAAAGGGCATTCACGACGGTAACCCCCATACCGGTTCCGGTTGCCGTTTGCGAATACGAGGTCATCAGCTCTGCCAATAACAGCAGGGTGTTTTTGATAACCAATGCCTCAAGAACGGTACAAACCACCGTCAACACCGCAAAAATGCTAATGTTCTTTACGGTCAATACTCTTGCTTCCGTGTGGGGAAGAAGCACCCCGTCCACCTCACGCACAATGACGTTGGTATAGGCGGTCTCATCGGGAAGGAGCAGCTCCTTTTCCCTTGTGTCGCGATTGACAGATGCCTCTGTGTCGATCGTTTTGATCAAATGACCATCGGCATCAAACGCCAAGATGCTATACCGCAGAAGCCAGTTTCCCTTGCCGAAGCGACAGGTTATGTATTTTTTCGTCTCACGATCAGAAAGGATATATTGCTCAATGTAGGCTCTGTTTCGGATGGCAGGCTGATACACGACCGCTCTCCCCTCCGGAAAGCTGTATTTTTTAATGCCGCGATCTGCCGGTGCGGCAGCGGGATAGCCGGCTTGCAAAAACAAGCGCGGAAACAGCATGGCAACCAAAAGCACATAAACAAACAAGCTGATGATAACCAGCAGACTCTGGGCTATATATGAAAAAATCAGCGAAATCATTCTCTTATCCCCACTACACGAGTTTATTCAAAAGAATTACATCGATCTGCCGTACCGCATCCTCTACTGTTACGGCATCTACCGCCCACACCATCTGCTCTGCCACATAGCAGGCAGCCTTATCAAACAGCTCCAGCCCAAATTCGCCGAAATAGCGTTCCGTGTATGTGGTCATAGCGGTCAGCATTTCCTCGGTGCTGCTATAATCTCTGTTTTTGATGGTGATAACGGCATCGGCCAGGTTTTCAACAAGCTGCTGGTATAGTTCTTTTCCCGTCTCTGTTTCACGGATACAATCTCTGACAAGCTCCAGCGTGATCTGCTTGACCTCACCGGCCAGCATGGCGGTGTTGCTATTATGAAGAAGCTCCTCCTCCAGCAAGTCAACAATGCCGGACTCCTCAATATCCGCGAGCAGCTCCCGCAGGGATCCCTCCTCCACATAAAAATCATGCTGGATCAGGATGGCATAGGTGTTGAGCAAGGTTGCAACATCTCTCTGTACGCGCCGAACATTCGTTTCCTTGCATTCTTCAAGAAGCAGATCAACAATGGGAGCAAAGGTGTCATCCACCACCGGCTTGCCGATTCCCAAATACAGCTTCCCTTCTGCCCATACCTCTGCCGCAGTCGGTAAATACTCAGCAAGCAATATGTGCCCCAGGCGCATCTCCTGCACACGGTTGCTGATACTGCGTATCCGCTCCACATCGACTTTGGTAGCCGGGCGTTCACCGTTCACCGCAGGCGCGACTGCCACAAAATCCTCTACCACGCCCTCAAACTGCTTCAGCTCATACGGCAAGGAAACCTTTTCGCCATATACGGTAGCCGTAGCGGCTGCGTAAAACATATATTTACCGCCGCACTGATAAAACACGTTGCCGGGGATATCCATTGCATAGGCGTTCAGTGCTTCAATTTCTTCTTCATCAACGCCGCTTTTTCTCCAAACATGCTCATCCGTCTTTTCGGCAATGGCAACGGCCGTTCTGGCAACATCCAAAATCCCCATCAACGGAGAGGTCAGCACCATGGTAACGATCAGAGCGCAAATCGCACCGGTCAGCACGGCAAGCTGCTTGCTGTTTCGTTCGTACCAGTGTGCCCCCTTGATCTCGGGCTCTTCCTCTTGGCCAACAGGCAGCACCTTGCGCCATACCAGCTTCACCACCAACGCAATCAGCATGCGCATCAGGAAGAACAGCACAACGAAAAGGAACGCGCCAATGGCGATACAAATACAAGCCTCGATAAACGAATCTATAAACTCATACTCCCGAAATGCCGCACGATAAAAGGATTGACGCCGTATCGAATGAAAAACGATAAGCGAGATCGGGCGCGAAAGGAGAGGGGTCAGCGCAAGCGACATAACCACGCTCAAAACAACCGTGCCAAATGTCAAAAGGCTCTTCAAAAGCCCACGACGGTGTGCCCGAAAGATTTCGATAAAGGCAGCCGTGGCAAATATCAGGATCATCACAACAGAAAGCAAGGTAAAAGCCATGTTCTATATTTCCTTTAAGATGAGATAATAAATGAATATATGAATACAGAGTATATTATACAACATGATATTGTCAATGTCAATCCTTCGCCGTATTTTCTACTATATTTTTGAACGCAATCCCTATAGAAAAGCATAAAAACAAGGATACGGAAACACTTCCGTACCCTTGTTGATACAAAGTATATTATCGGAATAGCTTTTGCCACAGCTTTCCCGCGTAGAATCGCACACAGCGCAGCGGTCGATTGCGCGCACGGCGGCGTGCGGGAGCCAAAAACTCACGCGTTCCGCGTACCAGGTCGCCATCCGGTCGATGAATGGCGTTGACAACGCCAACAACATCCTCCTGCCGCACACCACGCTCCAAAACGACCTGATAATCACCACACATGGTATAGGTACCGTCCTTTTCAATGGCGGCCACGCGGTGAAGAACAAAGCTGCCATCCTGCCGCTTATAAAGAAGGATATCATAAAGCAAGGCCTGCCCCTCAAGGCGCACGATACTGACGCCATCCCGCCCGGGAATGATCGTAGGGCGCATGCTGTTGCCGCGCGGCTTTAACGTAAAAGTGCCACCGCTTTCGAGCACGGCGCGAAAAATGGGCTCTGAATCCCGCAAAGAGCCTGATCCGTTCATGGCCTTTCTCCTTCTTTTCTCATATTTTTCCAAAGAATCCCGTATACATAAGCGATCACATATTGGGAGGGCTTATGCAACGATTGCTTTGCTTTTTTTGCGTTTTGTTGACAGTGCTACTGCTGGTTTCCTCCTGCGCGGGAGGAAAAACAGCACCGGTTGAGTTGCTTTCTGATTTTTGCGCGTCATACGGCGAGATGCCTGCAGGACAGGTCTATCACAGCGGCGCGGCGGAATGGGAGGAGGGGTATCTCTCCCCTGCCTTGGCCGATGGTCTTTTTTTGGAGGATAACGGCGAAAACGCCTTTTCCCTCTGCCGCGCGTACGCCATTTTCCTCTCCTCCTCCTTTGAGGGGGGAGAGATCGCCTTTCTGTCTTGCGCGGGGCGTGAGGATGCGGTACGGGTGGCAGAGATGTGTACGGCGCGTCTTGCGCGTATCAAGCAAACAAAGCCGGATGCAGCCATCCTGCAGGACGCCTGCGTGCTGCGCCACGGCAACACCGTGGTGCTGCTTCTCTTACCCGATAACATCCGCGCAAAGGAAATTTGCAAGCGGCTGCTCTGACAGAGCAGCCGCACAAGCTTAACCGAGCTTTGCAAGCGCTGCCTGCAGCGCCTCTAACGTAGCCTTATATTTTTCCAATTTCGCCTTCTCACCCTCCACCACCTGGGCAGGTGCCTTGGCAAGAAAGCCCTCATTGCTGAGTTTTCCCGCAAGGCGAGCGATCTCGCCCTCGGTCTTTTTGATCTCGGATGCAAGACGCGTGCGTTCCTTCTCGGTATCGATCATCTCCGCCATGGGAATATAGACGGTAGCGGCATCGGTAACAATGCTGACAGCATCATCCTTTTCGTATTTTTCAACGATCTCCATCGCGGAGGCAGAGGCCAGCTTTTCAAAGAAGGGATAGGCACTCTTGTAGGTTTCGGGATAGCGCGTGGTGATAAAGAGCTTGGCACGGCGAGAGGGCGGTACGTTCATTTCGGCGCGGCGTGCACGAATCGCACGGATGCTGCCGATCACACGCTCCATCTCCTCTGCCTCAGCCGGGAAGTCGAGTGCGGGATCTGCCGTGGGATAAGCCGCGATCATGATGCTTTCTTCCTCCTGCGGCAGGGCACAATAGATCTCCTCGGTGATGAAGGGCATGTAGGGATGCAGGAGCTTAAGCGTCCCGCGCAGCACGTAGACAAGCACGCGGCGAGCGGTATCGGCACCAACACTCTCCTTTTCATACAGGCGGCTCTTGCAGAGCTCGATATACCAGTCACACAGGATATCCCATGTGAAGTCATAAATAGAGGACAAGGCAACGCCCAGCTCGTAGTGGTCAATGGCTTCATTGACGTTCTTTGCCAGCTGATTGAGGCGGGTGAGCACCCATTTATCCTCTTTGGCAAGCTGATCGGCCGCGGGCAGCGTCCAATCGCATCCCTCATAGTCATCCGGCAGGTTCATCATCACAAAGCGTGAGGCATTCCACAGCTTGTTGGCAAAGTTGCGGGCAGATTCGATCTTCTCATCCGAGAAACGCATATCGTTGCCGGGGGCATTGCCCGTAGCCAGCGCAAAGCGGAGCGCATCAGCACCGTATTTGTCGATAATCTCCAGCGGGTCAATGCCGTTGCCAAGAGACTTGGACATCTTGCGCCCTTGCGCGTCTCGTACAAGGCCGTGGATAAAGACCGTAGAGAACGGCTCACGCCCCATATGCTCCATACCGGAGAAGACCATACGAGCAACCCAGAAGAAGATGATATCATAGCCCGTGACAAGGACAGAGGTCGGGTAGTAACGCGCAAGATCAGCCGTCTGATCCGGCCAGCCCATGGTAGAAAACGGCCAAAGAGCCGAGGAGAACCAAGTATCCAGCACGTCCTCCTCCTGCCGCATCTCTTTACCACACTTCGGACAGGCAACGTGATCCTCCTTTGAGACGATCATCTCACCGCATGCGTCACAATAGAAGGCAGGAATGCGGTGCCCCCACCACAGCTGACGGGAAATGCACCAGTCGTGCACATTCTCCATCCAGTTGGTATAGATCTTGGTAAAGCGCTCCGGCTCAAAGCGGACGCGACCGTCACGCACGACCTCCAACGCAGGACCGGCCAACGGCTCCATCTTGACAAACCACTGATTCGAGGTCAACGGCTCAACCGTCGTCTTACAACGGTAGCAGGTGCCTACGTTATGCGCGTGCGGTACAGTCTTGAGCAGATATCCCTCTGCCTCCAGATCAGCAAGCAGCGCGCGACGGCACTCATAGCGATCCATGCCCTCGTATTTGCCCGCGCCTGCGTTCATGGTAGCATCGTCGTTCATCACGCGAATGCTCTCCAGCCCGTGACGCTCGCCGACCTGGAAGTCGTTGGGGTCGTGGGCGGGGGTGATCTTCACGCAGCCGGTACCAAAGCCGATCTCAACATACTCATCGGCGATAACGGGAATACGGCGGCCAACGATCGGCAGGATCAGCGTTTTGCCGATCAGGTGCTTATGCTCCTCATCGTTGGGGTTCACGGCAACAGCGGTATCGCCAAACATGGTCTCGGGACGGGTGGTGGCGATCTCTACATAGCCATCCTCTCCCTCGATCGGATAGCGCAGATGATAGAAGAAGCCGGGCTGCTCACTATATTCAACCTCGGCATCCGACAGGGCGGTGGTACAATGCGGACACCAGTTGATGATACGGTAGCCGCGGTAGATCAGCCCCTTGTTGTACAGGTTGACAAACACCTCACGCACGGCGCGGGAGCAGCCCTCGTCCATGGTAAAGCGCTCATGGCTCCAGTCGCAGGAGGTACCCAGCTTTTTCAGCTGGCTGATGATGCGGCCGCCATACTGCTCCTTCCACGCCCAAACGCGCTCAAGGAATTTTTCACGGCCGAGATCATAACGGGTAAGCCCCTCATCAACGCGCAGGCGCTCCTCTACCTTGATCTGGGTAGCGATGCCGGCATGGTCAGTACCGGGCACCCACAGGGTGCTGTAACCCTGCATACGCTTGGTACGCACCAAAATATCCTGCAGCGTTTCATCCAGCGCGTGCCCCATGTGCAGCTGACCGGTTACGTTCGGAGGGGGAATGACCACCGAGAAGGGTGGTTTTTTCGGATCGGGATCGGGGGCGAAATAATTCTTTTCGCACCAATTCTTGTAAATTCTGTCCTCAAATGAGGCAGGGTCATAGACCTTGGCAAGCTCTTTTTTCATATAATTTTTCCTTTCGGCTTCAAAAAATGCAATATAAAAAGGCGTCCTATAAAAACAGGACGCCTTCAGCGCGGTACCACCTGCATTGATGCCAACAAGTTGACATCCGCTCAACTGCCTTAACGCGGCGCACGGCGGGGTCTACTGTATTCTTCCCGCAGCTCCCGGGCTACCTTCTCTTCTTCGCCGCACGGATTTACACCACCCATCCGCTCTCTCTGCCGTCCGAAAAAAGATACTCTTCCCGTTCTTTGCCTTTTGCTTGATTATAGCACAAGCACGCGCGTTTGTCAAGAGGGGAGAAAAAAGAAGCGATAGCCTGCTATCGTTCCTCCCGCAAGGAAAGCAACTGCTTGTAACGCAACGGGGTTTCACCGAATTTGCGCCGAAATACAGAAATAAAATAAGAACAATCTGAAAAGCCGGCCTTCTCGCTTGCCTCGCTGACGCTGCAGCCGCTTCGCAGCAGCTCTTGGGCATAGGACAGCTTTTTGGACTCAAGAAACGTACGAGGAGAGAGGTGCACATAACGACGGAACCAGCGATTCAGCGTAGCAGGACTGACAAAGGTCTCTGAAAGAAGCTCTGTCACGTTGCGAAACTCGTAAAAGCGCGTATTCATCACATCTAAAATATTCTGCAGCTCGGGAGGAAGGTCTGTCTTTGACGGTCTATCCGAAAGGTCGGCGCGATCCTCGGCCATGGTCAGAATAGAAAGCAAGCTTGCCGTAACAGCAAGCGGCCGATCCTGCGCAAGCAACGACTTCATGCGAAAGAAGGCCGCGATCAGCTCTTCACGCGCATCCTCCGTTGGGCGCCAAAAGGCACTTCCCCCATGATCGGCAAAGGCCACCAGCGGATGACCGCTTGGCACGTCCAGCCAGAGGCAAAAATGCTCATGAATACATGACCGGTGCAGAATACACAAATGCACGTTTCCCGGTCTGGTGATAACCAAATCCCCGCGTCTGATCGCATATACACGGTTGTTAACGAGAAAGGAAACGTCCCCCGACAGATTCAAATAGAGCTCATAATCATTATGAATATGCGCATCATCAAGCGCGGGATCGCCCAGCCGAACATGGCTGTTTTCATACTTCAATAAAAAGCGCACGTCTCCCAGCGGAACAGGCCGACTCTCCGGCTTTGGTAAAAATCCCATATCGCCTCCTGAAATGATCGAATTTTTATATTTTTTGATCAATTTTTCATAGAAATTTGACATTCGATTTATTATAATAGATTTACTAATATTTGTCAAGAGGAGTGCCCGATGAAAAACTATCAAAATCCGTCAGCAGACGCGCAATATAAGCAGCTACTGGAAAACACAGAGACCTTTCCTGTTTTTTATACCTACGGAGAGGTTGCCTACCACGGCTTTACCCCCGCCTCGCTGATCAGCGAGCAGAAAACGCAAACGGGCGCAAGAGAGACCACCGTGCGTCATTATCAGATCGACGAGGCTTTGATTGCTACGCTCACGCTTACCCACTCTTACGATTACGGTGTCACCGAATGGACAGTCTACTTTCAAAATCCCTCAAGCGAAAACAGCAAGATTTTGACCGACGTAAAGACCTGCCTGCGCTTTCAGGGGAACGATCCCGTGCTGAAGGGGATCCTCGGTGACCACGTGAATCAATACCGCCCATATACCATTTCGCTTTCCGAAATGCCGGCACATTTTGTGTCGGAAAGCGGCAGGGCAACCCACATCAATTTCCCTTACTTCAACCTAGAGCATGGCACCGGCGGCAGCATGCTGGCCATTGGTTGGGCGGGTACATGGACGGCTGATTTCCGTTTTGAAAATGGCGAGACGGTTTACACCGCCCGTTCCGTCAACAACCTGTGCACCTATCTGAAGCCGGGCGAAGAAATCCGCACCGCGCTGTTCGTGTGCGCGGACTATACCGTGCGTAACGAGCACTATGCCACCAACTACTGGCGCAGTTGGTTTATTTCTGAAAACCTGCCTAAGGAAGACGCAAGCGGCAAGCCGCTTTCCCCCTTCTCTACCTGTTGTCTGGCGTCTGACACGGGTCTGCCCAATTCAGATGGCAGTATTTCCGAGCGACATACCACTTGGCGGCCAAGCCTTGAAAAAATGATATCGGAGGATGTCAAGGTCGACTTCCGTTGGTTTGATGCCGGATGGTACACAGACCCCGAAAGAAAAACAGTAGAATCGGACTGGTGGAACACCATTGGCACGTGGGTGCTTGATCCCGAAAAATGGCCGGGAGAAAGCTTCCGTGAATCGACCGATTTCGCGCGTGAACACGGCATGCGTACGCTGATGTGGTTTGAGCCGGAGCGCGTGACCAATCCGGCCGCGCTTGAGAAAAACTTTGGCTACCGCGAGGAATGGGGTATTCGCTGTAACGCCATTGACCGCTATGAAACGATCAACCGTGAGGTCGTTACCAACAACATTGGTGACCCTGAATGCTTTGCCTGGACACTCAAGCAGGTTACAAATACCCTTCGCCGCGGCAAGGTAGAGATGTACCGCGAGGATAACAATTCTAACCCGGGCGAGCTGTGGCGATATTTAGACACGGTTGAGGGGGAGGGGCGCACCGGCATTACCGAGTGCCGCTTTATTGATGCCCACTACCGTCTGTGGGATGAGATCATTGCCTGCACGCTCTCCTACGGTGGCTGTGGCTTCGTTGACTCCTGTGCCTCGGGCGGTGGCAGAAACGACCTGGAGTCCATGCGACGCGGCGTGCCGCTGCTTCGCAGCGATAGTGACCGCACAACAGCCTCGCTTCGCCTCTCTATGACCACGGCCTTTAACCGTTGGATCCCCTTCTGCGGTGCCAACACCAAGGAGAAGGAAGGCGAAGTAGCGCCCACCGGTCGCAGCGATGTATATATCTGGCGGGCCTCCTATCTCCCCTCGTTGAATGTGGATTCTCAATTCGTGCAGGACCCCGATCAGGATTTTGATATTCTGCGTTTCGGCCTTTCCGAATGGAAAAAGCTGCGCCCATATCTGTTAAAAGACTTTTACGTATTGACCCCTTGACATACCGAGCGAGACACCTACTCCTTCACCGCCTTCTCTTATTTTGATGAAGATACCAGGCGCGGAGCGCTGCTTGCCTTCCGCCAAGAGAACTGTCCTGAAAGCGACTTGACAGTCACCTTGCCCTTTGTACCGGCAGGCACTACCGTTTGCCTGACGGATGAGGATAGCGGCGAAGCCATGACCGCCTGCGCGCAGGCCGAGGGGGCTGCCCTCACCCTTTGCTTTGCCGAGCCGCGCAGCGCGCGCCTTTTGTGGATCGAGGTGAAGTAGGATGTACGCACTACCCTTGATCGCCAGCATGGCGGTCTGCCTGCTTGGCGGCATTATCTGCAAGCATCTGAATGACAAATATGACGACAGCCTGCCCGCGCGCCAGCTCTACAATGCCGTGACCTGCCTGGTGGCGGCCATCTGTCTGCTGCTGGTGGGCGGCATTCCGCAGGCCTCGCCCTTTACCGTCCTCTTAGCCCTGGCCTTTGGCCTGGTAACAGCAGTACAGCAGGTCACCACCCTGCAGGCACTAACCTACGGCCCCTATTCCTACACCTCGGTCATCTGCTCACTCTCTACCATCATTCCTGCGCTTTCCGGCGCGCTGATCTGGCACGAGCCGCTTGGCCTTTCCCATGTCATTGGCCTGCTACTAATGATTGCATGCTTCATCTTCTCGGTCGATTTTGGCAGCGAGCAAAAAAAGACCAGCCTGCGCTGGCTGATCTACTGCTTTTTGGCATTTCTATGCCAGGGTGCCATCGGCGTGATGCAAAAGTGGCACCAAAGCACAGACTACCGGGGCGAGTTAGACTCCTTTTTGATCATTGCCTTTGCCTTCTCCTTCTTTTATTCAATCGTGGCCTACGTCTGCGGCATTCTTGTCGCACGCGGCAAGGGGCAAGAAAAGGCGCAAGAGGGCGCCCGCCCCTCTCTGCTCAGCTGGCTGCCCCTGCTGCTGATGGCGGTGGTTGGCATTTGCGTGGCGGTAAACAACAAGCTGAACCTCTTTCTTTCCGGCGTGATGGATAGCGCCGTCTTCTTCCCGCTTGTAAACGGCGGCGGCCTGGTGCTGACCGCGCTGGCTGCCGTGCTCCTCTTCCGCGAGAGGCTTTCGCGCAAGCAATGGGTCGGCGTTTTGGTGGGCATTGTGGCCGTCATCTTCCTTTGCAACCCGTTTAAGTTTTAACCGTAAATAAAGCAGCGCCTGCGGCCATTGGCCACAGGCGTTGCTTTATGTTAAATAGGATTTTCTGGGTATTCCTTTACCGTGCGGATATGCGCAAAGGCCGCTTTCTCCCCCTGCTCGGCCAGCATACGAAGCCACCTCTCCAGCTGATCGGCCGTTTTGGGATGCATCATTTTTCTGGCGTTGCCGCGCAAAAAATAGTTGAGCGGATGCGCATCCGTATAGTTTTTCCCTTGGTAGATCTTACTGGCCGCCACGCGGTCACAGAACATTTCCTTTAGGTAGCGCAGGGGCATGGGAACCGGCTCATAGAGCTTGGTGGCCGGATTGACATCGTTCCAATACTCAAAATGATGGCGGTTGCGCCCCTTATGGTGCAGCCATGCCCCAGAATAGCCAAACAGCTCGCGCTCCTGCTCGTTTGGGCTTCTTGTGCCCTGATAGTAGCGCGCACCGGGAATAAACTCGGTTGGGCTGTATTTAGAAAGATCGTGAAACAGCCCCTGCAGGCCGATCCCCGCGCGGAAGCAATGCGCGATCACACGGTGGCGGTGTCGCGTGATGGTGATAAAATGGCGGATGGGATGTGCCATGCTTATGCGGGATCCTCAACCAGGGTAACCTTTTTCATCACCTGCGGCACAACGGGCTTATCCGAAAAGCCGGTGCGGACCATGGCGATCTCGTCTACCACCTCAATTCCCTCTACCACACGGCCAAAGGCGGCGTATGCACCGTCTAGGTGCGGCGCATCCTCATGCATGATAAAGAACTGGGAGGAGGCAGAGTTCGGGTCGCAGGCGCGCGCCATAGAAATCACACCGCGGGTATGACGAAGAGGGTTTTTCACGCCGTTCTGCGCGAACTCCCCCTTGATGTTCTCGTCTGCGCCGCCCATACCGTTTCCAAGCGGATCGCCGCCCTGGATCATAAAGCCGGCAATCACGCGGTGGAAGGTCAAGCCATCATAAAAGCCGGCCTTTACCAGCTTTTCAAAGTTGGCCACTGTAATCGGGGCAGCCGTAGCATCGAGCTGCAGCTTGATCTTCTTGCCATTTTCCATTTCGATAATAACCATGATTTTTTCCTCTTTTCTTATTTTTTTTGTATGTTTCTCCGCGTCCTTGACTATATTGAAATAAAAACGAAAAACGCGGAGGAGACATGAAGATTTCTAAAATTCCGATTGAACGGATTGCCGCCTGGGTTCTGGTGATTTTTGGCGTATTTTTGGCACTGCAATACGCGCTTGCCCCACTGGTCATAACAGCGTTGCCCTTTGTGTTTGCCTGGGTGATGGCCTATTTTGCACGTCCGATCGCACTTCGCCTACACCGCCACACTCGCCTTTCGGTTGGGGTACTCAGCATCATTCTTGTCTTTCTGTTTCTTGCTGTATGCGGCGTGCTGCTCTTTTTTGCTGCCCGCCAAGCGGTGCTGGAGCTGGTGGCCTTTGGCGAACGCTTTGCCTCTGAAACCTGGTTTGCCGATTGGACCGCCTCGGTCAACGCATGGTGGGCAGACGTGACAGCCCGTTTTCCCTTTCTTGCCGCTCTTGGCGGTGAAAAGGCCGGCACGCTGACAGATCTTGTCACCGAGTGGCTGTCTACAGCAGGCAGTCAACTGGGAGATACTGCCCTGCGGGCGGCAGGTGCCTTGGCATCTGCGCTGCCCAATTCGATCATTTTTCTGCTGGTGACCCTGGCAGCAGCCTTTTATTTCGCGCTGGATCTTGGCGGCATTCATCACGCCTTGCTTGCCATCATGCCCGAAAAGATGCAGCGGGTAACCGGAAAGCTCAAGGATGGCGCGTGGCAAACGATGATCGGATATCTGCGCGCCTATCTGCTTCTGCTGCTGGTTACGCTTGTGCTGCTGCTTGTTGGCTTTCTTTTACTGCGTGTGCCCTATGCCGTGCTGCTGGCAGCACTGATCTCGCTGCTTGACCTGCTCCCCATTATTGGCGTAGGCACCCTGCTGATCCCGTGGGGAATCGTTTCTTGTCTGACAGGCAACCTGGCCACGGGCATCGGCCTTTTTGCGCTTTACGCGGTCATTGCGCTGGTACGGCAATTTTTAGAGCCAAAGCTGATCGGACAGCACCTGGGGCTACACCCATTGCTTGCGCTGCTTGCCACTTACGCAGGTCTCCGGCTGTTCGGCTTTTGGGGGCTGATGCTGCTGCCCGGTGCCTTGATGATCCTGCGGCAGCTCTTTATTTCGGAAGATTGGCAAGCCACGTAATCGAGAGGTGCATCCACTCGGCCACATCGGAAAGCTCAGCACTTGCCTCCCCCTTGGATGTCTCAGACGTGGCAAGGCAAAGGCCGTGATTGCCATGCGGGAAAATATGCAGCGCAAAGGGGATCCTTTTTGCCGCAAGCGCGGTTGCCATCAATAGCGAGTTTTCTACGGGAACGGCGCCATCACTTGCCGTATGCCATAAAAAGACGGGCGGGCAATGCTCGGTGACGTTATCAACTGCGGCATACGCGGCACGCTCCTCCTGTGTTGGATCCTGCTTGCCGCAGGCGCGGCAGAAGGTGCCTGCATGACGATATTCCCCGCTGCTGACGACCGGATAGGAGAGGATCACGCCGTTCGGCTTATTCTCTCCGTAGGCGATACCGGCGGCGGTATAGATCTCCTCCCGCTGCCAGCAGGTAGCCAGCGCACCCGCCAGATGCCCACCCGCCGAAAAGCCGATGACGTAAACACGGTTTGGGTCTGTGTTGTCCTCTGCTGCACGATCACGAATCAGCTTCATCGCGTAAGAGGCTTCGAGCAAGGGGCGCGGGAATTTGGCATCCTGCTTGCAGGCATAACGGAGCACATAGGCATTGAAGCCGGCATTCATATAGGAAAGCGCGATCGGCTCGGCCTCACCATCATAGCAAAACTCATACCCACCGCCGGGCAGCACCAGCATCGCAGGGCGCGGCGCATGCGGACAGGTGGTGGAGACGTGATGCACATAGGGTGTCAGTGTCGTGCCGGGAAAGCGCTCGTGCAATGCAAAGGTTCCTTGATTCATGATATCCTCCTAAAACAACGGCAGCCGCATGGCGACTGCCCTAAAAAGCAAAAACTCCGCCCATGATCTGTAGATCACGGATGGAGTTTATACTCACGCGCGCTCGATCTTGCCGGAACGCAGGCAACGAGAGCAGACGTAAACCGTCTTTGCGCTGCCGTTTACGATTGCCTTTACGCGACGGATATTGGGCTTCCAAGTTCTGTTGGTCTTACGGTTCGAGTGCGAAACGTTATGACCGAACACAACGCCCTTACCACAAAGGTCACATTTTGCCATGGGTTTGACACCTCCTGTTTGCCACTTTTTCAAGTGCATCCGAGATCGGATGAAAATTATTATCATAAATTGACAAATGGTATTATACCACACATTTTTCAAAATTGCAATAGTTTTTTACATTATTTTTCATCAGTTTTTTCTTTTAGAGAAATTGCACTTGATTTTTATTCTTTCATCCGTTATAATGGTGATATCAACCATAGGAGGTAAGTTTATGCGCCCTGAATTGATTTTTGCCTGCATCGCGATCATTGCTGTGGGGGTGGCTATCATTATGTACACCCTGCTTCGCCCCGCCAAGACCGCTACGCACATCGGCCGTGTATCCAGCATTGATCTTGGTGAAGAAACGCCGAATGAAAAGGAAGAGGAAACCACGGACAACGAGACCGAGACCGAGACCAAAGCAGAAACAGAAAACACCGCCGAGCAGGAATGAGGAAAAATGCGATGAACGTGAAAAAATTGTTATCCCTGCTGCTGGTGCTGACCATGCTGTTTTCCTTTGCGGCGTGTCATTTAGAAAACCCGTCGGATAACACCACGGGGCAAACACCGAATGACAACATCGGTGATGGTACAGGCGACCAGCCAAGCGACAAGACAGAGGATACCCCGCCCGCCCCCTCTGCACCGACCATGACCATTACACCCTCGTCTCCCTACGCGCTTGTCGGAAGCATGATGCACTTCACGGTTTCCGGTGATGGCTTTGACCGTGAGGCGCTGACCTACACCGTTACCGAGGGAATGACCAATTCCCCCATCACGACAGAGACCGGCTGCAAGGCACGCATCATAAGCGAGGGCGAGCTGACGGTTACGGCGATCAGCGGTGAGCTTTCTGCCTCCTGCACGGTCACCGCCTTTCCGCAGGAAAGCACCATCACACCGGACAACGAATGGATCTATTATCTCGGCAGAACCGAAATGAGCGGCGAAAAAATGCTGATCAACAACACCGCCGCCGGCTTTGAGATCAAATTTTATGGTCAATCGGTTTCCGCCAAGCTACGCAACGAGGGGGGCGATTCGGTTTTCGCGGTATTCGTTGATGACGAAACAGATCCCACCGCCCACAACATACGTCTCTCCACCGATCTCGTCAACGGCAAGGCGATGCTTGCCCAATTTGAAGAGCCGGGCTTCCACACGCTGCGCGTACAGAAGATCACCGAAGAACAGATCTCGCGCGCCAGCCTGGTAGAGATCACCATCGAAAAGGGCGGTCTTCTGCCCTATGAGCCGGCATATGATCTGAAGATCGAGGTATACGGCGATTCGATTACCGCAGCATACGGCAACCTGCGTGCCGAAAGCGAGCCTGACGATCAGAAGAAGCAAAACGGGCTTCTTTCTTATGCGGCCATCGCGGCGACCCGTCTCCGCGCCGAATACCGCACCTTCTGTCAGAGCGGCATTGGTCTGTACACCAATCCCTACAATGCCACACGCTGGATGAAGGATACCTATGCCAATGTCAGCCCCTCCAGCAACACCCCCTGGGATATGCAAAGCTATACGCCCGATGTGGTCATCATCAATGTGGGCACCAATGACATCTGGGCACAAAATGGCTCTACCGGCAACCAACCGTTTAACGCAAACGATTATATCGAGCATTACGTTACCTTTGTTACCAATCTTTATAAGGAATATGGCGAAGGAACCACCTTTATTCTCTGCTCCGGTATGATGGAGACAGGCTTGGCATCCTCTATCGACCGTGTTGCCAACCGTCTGTACGAGCAGGGCATTACCGAGGTATACAGCGTGGTACTGCCCCTGCGCTCCGGTTACGGCGGTCACCCCTGCCTTGCTGCACACAAAGCAGCAGCCGAGGTACTGCTTGCAGCCATTTGCGAGGCAAGAGGTCTGGAAATCCCCGAAGAATAAAGTGAATTGTCAATAGAAGTGCAACAAATTTAAGAAAGATTTTGCAATTCTAAGTTCCAAGAATCCTGAGCAGAAATATAGTTTAAGCATTTGCGGGGTCTGGCATTGATCAATGCCAGATTCCGCAAAAGTGTTT
>JAFTQX010000006.1 GCA_017462545.1 Clostridia bacterium | reverse complement strand
GCGTCTCTACCGGGCACATTCTGCCGTAGTGCGTATAGTGCACGTCACGCACCTCAAAGGAGGCACGGTCACGCGACAAACCACCGGGGCCGAGAGCGGACAAACGGCGCTTGTGTGTCAGCTCTGCCAGGGGGTTGTTCTGATCCATAAACTGGGAAAGGGGCGAAGAACCGAAGAACTCGCGAATAGCGGTGGCGACGGGGCGCGTGTTGATGAGCGCCTGAGGCGTCATCTCCTCGGAATCGTGAACCGACATGCGCTCCTTGATATTCTTGTCCATACGGGCAAAGCCGATGCGCATCTGGTTCTGCAGCAGCTCACCTACACAGCGCAGACGACGGTTGCCGAGATGGTCAATATCATCAAAGCTGCCCACACCGTGCGTCAGGTTCAGCAGATAGTTGATGGAGGCGAAGATATCATTCTTGGTGATATGCTTCGGGCACAGCTCCTCAAAGCGGGCACTTGCCTCACGCTTGATTGCAGCTGCGCGATCCTCGTCGGTTGCCAGCGGGTTCTCCTCTGCCACCTGGTCGATGATCTCACGCAGAACGCTGTAACGAACGCGCTCATTGATGCCACACTCGGTCAGATCATAACCAAGAATCCACTCGGGCTTCACAGTGCCGTTGCCGAATACACGAACAGTACGACCATTCTCGGTCAGAATATCGACCTCGTTCACGGCAGCATGCTCGATCTCTCTTGCCAGCTCACGCGTCAGGAGAGCACCGGCCTCGGCCAGCACCTCGCCGGTCAGCGGGCTGACAACGGTATCGGCCAGCTTGTGGCCCTGGATACGGCGGGCAAGAGCCAGCTTCTTATCATATTTATAACGGCCTACGTTGGCCAGGTCATAACGCTTGGGATCAAAGAACAGATTGTTAATCAGAATCTGTGCACTCTCAACCAGCGGCGGCTCACCGGGACGGAGCTTCTTGTAGATCTCCTTCAGCGCCTCTTCACCCAGCGTGCACTTGCTTTCTGCAGCAAGCATAGCACACTCGTCCTTGGTGAAGGTAGCATTGATGATCTCCTCCTCGCCAAACAGGCGCTGGATATCCTCATCGGTCTCCTCGCCCAGAGCGCGGATCAGCACAGTGATCGGAATCTTTCTCGTTTTGTCGATCTTGACGTAGAAGACGTCGCTGGCATCCGTCTCATACTCCAGCCATGCACCGCGATACGGAATAACCGTTGCGGTATAGCTGTGCTTACCGGTCTTATCGACAGCACTGTCATAATAGATACCGGGAGAACGAACCAGCTGGGAAACAATAACACGCTCTGCACCGTTGATCACAAAGGTACCGTTTTCGGTCATGAGCGGGAAGTTACCCATAAAGATCTCGGACTGCTTGACCTCACCCGTTTGCTTGTTGGTCAGGCGAACCTCTACGCGCAGCGGTGCGTCGTAGGTCACGTCTCTGTCCTTACACTCCTCTACGGGGTAACGGGGGTTTTGCAGATCCAACGTGTAGTTGACAAACTCGATCGACAGATTGCCGGAGTAGTCAACAATCGGAGAAACATCACGAAGAACCTCTTTCATGCCTACATCAAGGAACCACTGAAAGGACTTCTTCTGAACCTCAATAAGGTTTGGCATCTCCAGTGCTTCATCGATCTTGGAAAAGCTCATGCGCACATTTTTGCCAAGCTTTTGGGGCTTTACCATGCCATTATCACTCCATTCCATGTATTTTTCGCGCCGTTTACCTATTTTATAGGACGCACACCCCCGTCAAAAGGGCGCAAAAATCCCCTAAAAATAGGCAATTATAATGCAGTTTACTATTATATCATCGAAAACAAGGGTTGTCAACTCTTTTTTGGCAAAAACTTATCTATAAAATTATTTTATATGGCCATCAAAAACCATGATTGTGCTTTGCGTTAAAATTTGCGCGTTTTTTCTGCTTTTGCCCTATAAAAATGCCCTTGCCTGCCATGCCCCGCAGTTCTTTCCCCGTCTGCCGATGAATATCTCCGCTTTTTCCTTTTTAGGTCATTTTAACACATCTTTTGCTAAAAAAATATCCACTTTTGGAAAAAAATTTTGAAAAACCCCTTTACAAACGTAATCGGTTGTGGTAAAATAAGCATACAAAACGCGAAAGGAGAACGACCGTGAGCTTTGCAGAACGTGTAAAAGCCTTAAAGAGTGAACGATCTATCACCAGCGAGCAGCTTAGTCGTGCAAGCGGCATTCCGCTCGGCACCCTAACCAAGATCCTTTCCGGCGCAACAGGAGAGCCCAAGCTTTCGGTCGCGCTGGCCATTGCCGAGGCATTTGATTGCCCGATTGGTATGCTGCTGGACGGAGATGGTCATTTTTCCGATACGCTGGGCGAGGATGAATGCCGCCTGATCAAAAAATATCGCCGCCTGGATGAAGGCGGCCGCGAGCTGGTGGAAATGGTGATGGACAAGGAGATCTCTCGCCTGGAGAGCACCGGCACGGTGCCTGAGGTAAGCGAGGCGGAGGAGATTCGCCTGCTGACGCTGCCGTTGTTTATGCTGCCCGTTTCAGCCGGCCCCGGCACGGCACTGGATGAAAACAATTACCACGAAACGATTGAGGTGCGTGCGACCCGTGTTTCTATCGGTGCGGATTATGCGCTGCGCGTCAGCGGTAACAGCATGGAGCCCAAGTTTGAGGATGGTGACATTCTGCTCGTTAAGCGGCAGAACGCTGTGGATATTGGCGATCTTGGCATCTTCATTGCAGATGGTGAGGGCTATTTCAAGCGTTATACCGGCAAATGTCTGCGCTCCTACAACCCCGCCTATCAGGATATTCCCATCTCCAATTTTGCCGAATTCCGCTGCTGCGGCAAGGTCATTGGCCGTATGCGCCGCCGCCGTATCGCCGTATAAGATCCTTTTCTTATCCACGATTCACTCTGCCTATTTCTTATTTTCCCTCCCTTGCGGTGCCTGTTCTTGCAGGCACCGCTCCTTTTTTCTTGGAAGGTGACCACTTGACAAGCACAAAAAAGAGGGTATAATATTCATAGAGCATACTAATAAAGAGGTATTGTTTATGCAAATCGGTATCAATCTTGACGCGTTTGCGCTGCCGTATGAGGAACAGATCGCGCTGATAAAAAAGTACGGATTTTCTTCCGTTTTCTGCGTTTCTGATTGCAAGAATATGGAACAAATTGCCACGCTATGCGCGCAAAACAGCTTAACGATCGAAAGCTGCCACGCCCCCTTTGACCATATCAACGATATCTGGTATGACACCGATGACGGCGAGCGAATGTTGCACGAGCTGATCGCCGCCACAGACACCTGCCGCGATTACGGCATCCCCGTACTGGTAGTGCATCTTTCCAGCGGTGAGCAGCCGCCGCGCGTGGGCGATCTTGGACTTTCTCGTTTTGAGCAGCTTGTTGCGCATGCCGATGCGTGCGGGGTGACCATCGCCTTCGAAAACCAGCGTATGCTGGGCAACCTCTCGGTTGCCTTGGAGACGTTTCCAACCGCCGCCTTCTGCTGGGATTGCGGGCATGAGGCCTGCTTTACCGATGGCAAGTGGGATTATATGTCGCTTTTTGGCAATCGGCTTGCCGCCATCCACATTCACGACAACCGCGCCGAGCATAACGCAGACGATCACCGCCTGCCCTTTGACGGCAAGATTGACTTTGCCGAGGTTGCAAAAAAGCTGGCCAAGGTCGGTTATGAAAAGGCCCTCATGCTGGAGGTGTTTGCAGGCAATTCCCCCGCCTATACCGAGATGGGTGCCGAGGCCTACTACGCCCGCGCCGCCGCCGCTGCAAAAAAGATTGCCGCCGCGGTAGAGGCCGCTCGAAAATAGAATGATCCCGCAGCGCGTTGCGCTGCGGGATCTCTTTTTAGTCCGCTTTGCTGAACATATCCTTGCCTACACCGCAAAGGGGGCATTCAAAGTCTTCGGGCAGGTCCTCAAATTTCGTGCCGGGAGCGATGCCGTTCTCGGGATCCCCCAGCTCCTCATCATATTCCAAGCCGCAAGCGTCACATACATATTTCATCACGATATCCTCCTAAAATTTATAAATTACAGCTCAACCTTCCACAAGCCGTGGAGGTTGCAATACGCGTATACAGCAATCGGCTTTTCGTCAGCCAAAGCAAAGGTCACCTTCGGCTCTGCGCCGGGGGCAAGATTCTTGCGCTGACCGCCGCGATCGGTCTCCAGGTACACCCAGGTAATGCTATGCTCCTCGGTCATGGGGTGCAGAACAGAGCCAACAATCACCTCTACGGTGTTCCCCTTTACCTCGGCAACGGGAATGTGCTTTTCTCTGCTGGCCTCTACCGTGCCCGCCTCCAGCTTGGTCATCTTCTGGCCGCAGCATACCAGCGGTACGCCCGCATCCTGGATCAGGCCAACAATGTTGCCACAATGCTCACAAATGTAAAACTTACTCATGAAAAAATCCTCCTAAAAGTTATATATTTTTATTTTACGGGTTCAAAATCGGATGCGCCGTGCTTGCAAAGCGGGCACACAAAATCATCGGGCAGCTCCTCGCCCTCGTAGAGATAACCGCACACGGTGCAAACATATCCCTTTTTGCCCTCTACCTGCGGTTTCGGCTTCACGTGCTCTTGGTAGTAGGTATAGGTCATCGTCTCGCGGTCGGAAAGAACTCTTGCCTCGGTGACCGAGCAGATGAACATGCCGTGTGTCTCAAGATCAATATATTGCTCCACCTTCAAGGACATGAAGGAATTGATATAGCGGGGCAAGAACACAAGCCCGTTATCCGAGCGCAGCGGCTCGCAATTCGCAAACTTATCCACATTTCTGCCGCTGACAAACCCAAAATTCTCAAAAACCGAGAAGGGCGCATCCACCGTCAGACAGTTGATATTCATCATACCCGTTTGGCGGATGATGTGATGCGAATAGTTCTCTTTGTTAATGGTCACGGCAATGCGGTTCGGGGTATTGGTAACCTGCGTTACGGTATTGACGATCAGCCCATTATCCTTTTTGCCATCATTCGAGGTGATGACATACAGGCCATAACCGATATTGAAGAGAGCCTTGAGATCGTTCTTGTTCGCGGTGGCATCCTGCTGGGCCAGATACTCGCGGCAAAGCTCCTCGGCCAGGGTGTTCAGCTGCTCGCTGCTCTCCTCATTCAGAGAGGAGAGGATCTTGACGGTAGTATCGGTATAGGTGAGATTCTTGCAGCCCTCCAGCATACCGCGCATGACCTTGGCCGCAAGGGGTGCCCAGCTGCCGTTTTCGATCAAGGCAACGGTGCGGTTGCTGAAATTCCGCTCGGTGAGGTGATCGATAAACTCCCGCATGAAGGGGAAGATATCCGCGTTATAGGTCGTGGTAGCCAGCACCAGCTTGCTGTAACGGAAGGCGTCTGCCACGGCAGCAGCCATATCACATCTGGCCAGGTCGTAAACGGTTACCTTCGGGCAGCCGTTTGCCTTCAGCTTTTCAGCAAGCTGCACAACAGCCTTTTTGGTGTTGCCGTAAACCGAGGTATAGGCGATCACGATGCCCTCTGCCTCGGGCTGGTAGCTTGACCAGGTGTTATAAAGGCCAAGGTAATAGCCAAGATTTTCGGTCAGCACGGGGCCGTGCAGCGGGCAGATCTTCTCAATCTCCAGCCCTGCCGCCTTTTTCAGCAATGCCTGCACCTGTGTGCCGTATTTGCCAACAATGCCGATGTAATAGCGTCTTGCCTCGTCAGCCCACGGCTCCTCAACATCCAAAGCGCCAAACTTGCCAAAGCCATCGGCCGAGAAGAGCACCTTGTCCGTGCTGTCGTAGGTCACAATCACCTCCGGCCAATGCACCATGGGCGCGGTGACAAAGGTGAGCGTATGCTTGCCAAGTGAAAGGGTATCCCCCTCGCCCACTACGATCCGCTTGTCGGCAAAATCGGTGCCAAAGAAGTTTTGCATCATGGCGAAGGCCTTGGCAGAAGCCACCAGCGTTGCCTGCGGATACGCCTTGACAAAGTTGTAAATGTTGGCCGAATGATCAGGCTCCATATGCTGCACGATCAGATAATCAGGCTGTCTTTCGCCAAGCGCGTTCTGAATGTTATCCAGCCACTCGTGCGTAAAGGAGACATCTACCGTATCCATAATGGCGATCTTTTCATCGAGAATGGCATAGGAGTTATAGGACATGCCGTTTGGCACACGGTACTGCCCCTCAAACAGGTCAACCTTGTGGTCGTTGACACCGATATAGCGGATATCCTTTGTAATCATCATGATTCTATACCTCTTTTTCTTTATTCAAGAATTTTGCCATCGGTGGAAATGGTAACCACCTGCCAGGGGATGAACTTGCCACTTGCCTGCAGCGCACGCTTAACAGCGTTTTCAATGCCGCCGCAGCAGGGCACCTCCATACGTACGATCTTAACGCTCTTTATGTTATTGTTCTTGATAATGGCAGTCAACTTTTCGGCATAATCCCCCTCATCCAGCTTGGGGCAGCCGATCAGCGTGATGTGATTGCGGATAAACTCGTTATGAAAATTGCCGTAGGCGTAAGCGGTGCAATCCGCAGCGATGAGCAGATTGGCATCCTCAAAGTAGGGGGCACGCGGCGGCACCAGCTTGATCTGGCAGGGCCATTGCGAAAGCTGACTGGCCACGGTGGTTGCTTTGCCGATGGTGGTCGGTGCCTCACGCCTGATTTCTTTCGATTGCGTACCGGGGCATCCGCAAGGCAGCTTCACACCAAGCTTTTGCATTTTGGACTGCCGCACAGCCGCCTCGTCATAGGCAGGGGCCTCGCGCTCCACAAAGCTGATGGCATTTGTCGGGCAAGCGGGCAAGCAATCGCCAAGACCGTCGCAGTAGTCCTCCCGCATCAGCCTTGCCTTGCCATCTACCATAGCAGTGGCACCCTCATGGCAGGCAGCGGCGCAAGCGCCGCAGCCGTTACAAAGCTCTTCATTTATGTGAATGATTTTTCTTATCATAGGTTCTCCTTCCTTCAAAAGCACTTGCCGCTTTTGCAGTCCTCCGCCCCGCCCGCACGGTAGCAAAGCTCATTCTGACACTGATTGTTCTCAAAAAAGCCTATAATATTATTGACTGTCGTTTCGGCAATATTGGAGAGTGCCTCCTCGGTCAGGAAGGCCTGGTGTGAGGAAACTATCACATTGGGCATAGAGATCAGGCGAGCAAGCGTGTCATCCTCTAAAATATGGCCGGAGAAGTCTTCAAAGAAGAAATCCGATTCCTCCTCATACACATCAAGGCAAGCAGCCCCCACCTTGCGGGATTTGATGCCGGCCAGAAGTGCCTCGGCATCTACCAACGCACCGCGCGAGGTGTTGAGCAGTACCACACCGCGCTTGCACTTTTCAAGGCTCTCTTCATCAATAATGTGGTAGGTCTCCTCGGTCAGCGGGCAATGCAGGGAGATGATATCGCTTTGGGAAAACAGCTCGTCAAGCGAGACATACCGGATGGTATCACCGTTATCAAGGCCTGCGGCCGGGAATTTGTCGTATGCCAGCACCTTCATGCCAAAGCCACGGCAGATATCAATAAACACGCGACCAATGCGCCCCGTACCGATAACGCCGACGGTCTTGCCGTGCAGATCAAAGCCCGTCATACCCGCCAGACTGAAGTTGAAATCTCTTGTACGGATATAGGCCTTATGAATGCGGCGAATCGAGGTAAGCAGCATGGCCATGGTATGCTCGGCCACTGCGTAAGGGGAGTAGGCCGGCACGCGAAGGACATGAATTTTGCCATAGGCGTGCTTCATATCGACATTGTTAAAGCCGGCGCAGCGCAAGGCTACTACCTTGACACCAAGCTCACAAAGGCGGTCAATCACCTTGGCATTGACGGTATCATTGACAAACACGCAAACTGCGTCAAACCCATGTGCCAGATCAACCGTGTCCTCATTCAACTTGGTCTCAAAATATTTAAACGTCATGCCCTTCTCGGCACCAAAGCGCTCAAAGGAGGACTTATCATACGGCTTTGTATCAAAAAATGCGACCTTCATTTTTCAAAAACCTCCTTGCTTTTCTGATACTATTGTAGTATAATATGAGCAACAATTCTGTTGAATTTTCAACAAAACGGAGAAAAAATTGAAAAAATATTTGGAAATTTTGAAAAAATGTCCGCTCTTTTCGCAGATCGCAGACGAAAACCTCCTAACCATACTGCATTGCCTTGGAGCAAGGGTGGTAAGCTTTGATAAAAAGTACACCGTTTTTGCCGAGGGCTCACCTGCCAAGCATGTTGGCATTGTTCTCTCCGGCTCGGTGCAGATCGTACAGATCGACTACTACGGCAACCGCAGCATTCTCACCGAGGCAGGAAGAGGCGAGGTCTTTGCCGAGGCATTTGCCTGCGCCGAGGTACGTGCCTTGCCGATCACGGCTGTGGCCATGGAGCCGAGCGAGATCATGCTGATCGATTGTGACCACATTCTGCACACCTGTGAAAATCATTGCGGCTTTCACCAGCAGTTGATCTATAATTTAATGAAGGATCTGGCCTCCAAGACCATCCAATTTTTGCAGCGCATTGAGGTTACCGCCAAGCGCACCACGCGTGAGAAGCTGCTCACCTACCTGGCGCTACAGGCAAAAAAGGCCGAGAGCAATGAATTCACCATTCCATTCGACCGGCAGGATCTGGCCGATTATTTAGAGGTTGACCGCAGCGGTCTTTCGGCCGAAATCAGCAAGCTGCAAAAGGAAGGCGTGCTGGTCAGCCAAAAGAATCGATTTACCCTACTATAAAGGAGTTTCACGACAAAGATGGAACAATTTTCTCTTCTGCAAGCCTATCTTGCCGCCAAGAAGCGCACCGCCATTCTGATCTACGCCTTGCTTTTTCTCGTAGAGGCATTCTTGGTCGCATGGCTGATTACCGCCTATTCTACCACGGTACTTATCATCTTTTTGTTTGCCGAGGCAGCTTGGCTCTTTCTCTTGTACCGCATGCCGGAGCGCCTTGCGCTGCAGGGGGCATTCTCTCGCCCGCTTGAGGGGATCATCCGCGAGATGGAGCGCAACCAAGACGATCATCTCGTTCTGCGTGTCGAACAGGATCATGGTGTCCTGCGCGAGGTCATTTTTGAAAACAGAAGCCTTGCAGAGCTGTTTCAGGTAGGCGACCGCATCTATTACGCGAAGGCTCTTGCTGCCCCCCTTCTGCTCAACCGCCGCAGCAAACGGTACGTTTGCCCGCTCTGCGGCCACAACTTCCCCGCAAACGCCCATGACGCCTGCCCGCAATGCACCCTGCCCCTCATGCAGGCAGAAAAAACAGAGTAATGAGCTGTCGCATTTCGGCATAACCGTAAACAAAAAAGAAAGTGGGAAGAATTTCTTCCCGCTTTCTCTTTTCTATCAAAGAGAATATCCGTTCCGCATCGTGCCAAGGTAGAAAACCTGCGGTTTTCTCCTTTTTTATTTGATTTTTGTTTACTATCTCCGTTTTTTCGCCCTCATCGCATGTTAATACGATTATCGGGCGAAAAACGAAGATTTCTGCTCAAAATCCGCCGAGCCCCTTGCAACATATAAAAATGCGGGCGAGAAAAACATTTCTCGCCCTTTTTGCTACGCAAAAAAGCATGTGCATGCTGCATTTTCATGAGACAGCCTCTTTATTTGTAAAACAGAATATCGGTATAAGAGGGATACGGCCACCATTCACGGCCTACCTTCATCTCAGCCTCATCTACAGCGGCACGCAGCTTGGCCATGGCAGCGCGCACATCGCGGCTGTAGGCCTGTGCGCGGTCAGCGTGATTCTCATTGGCAGCAGCCTTCTTGACGGTACGCTTCAGCGTCTCGGCGGCCGAGGCAATACGATCGGTCAGGCCGGAGAGCGATTTGACCAGCTCATTTTCTGCTGCAGAAGCAAGACCCAGGCTCTGCTTTTTCAGCAGACCATCTGCTATGTGCGAGGTATAGGCGATCACCGCAGGCAGGATATCCTTATGCGTCATTTCCAGCATGGTATTGGCCTCAACCCCCACGCTGTTGGAAACGGCATCCAGCATGATATCACAGCGAGACTGCAGCTCGGCTGCGGTGTAGATCCCGTGCTTTTCAAAGAGGGCAACGTTGGCGGCATCACGCAGATGCGGAATCGCCTCTGCCGCGGTGGCATAATTGTGCAGGCCACGGCGGGCAGCCTCCTCACGCCACTCCTCTGAATAGCCGTTGCCATTAAAGACGATGCGCTTGTGGGCGCGATAGGTCTCTTGCGCGATGGCCTTGACCTCACCGTTGAAATCGTCAGCCGCCTCCAAACGATCAGAGAAGCGGTCGAGGATTTCAGCAACGATCGTATTGAGCACCACGTTGGCATCGGCAATCGAGCAGCTGGAGCCCTGCATACGGAACTCAA
Organism: Clostridia bacterium; assembly: GCA_017462545.1. Taxonomy (GTDB): domain Bacteria; phylum Bacillota; class Clostridia; order Oscillospirales; family CAG-272; genus UBA1740. Next base: position 27,890 of record JAFTQX010000006.1, on the reverse strand, counting down.
ACTTGTTACCCGTAAAGGCAAAGGGAGAGGTGCGGTTGCGGTCGGTATTATCCTTCGGGAACTTGGGCAGCACCTCGACACCGATATCCAAGCGGCCATTTTCGTGCCGGTCATACGCCTTGCCCTCGGAAAGGCATTCCAGGATCTCGGTCAGCTCGTCGCCAAGGAACATCGAAAGAATAGCGGGCGGTGCTTCATTCGCGCCAAGGCGGTAGTCGTTTGCCGCGTTGGCAACCGAGATACGCAGAAGATCGGCATATTCATCCACCGCAGCGATCACAGCAGTCAAGAAGAGTAAGAACTGCGCGTTATCAGCAGGCGAATCACCCGGCTCAAGCAGGTTGATGCCGTGCGAGGTGGAAATCGACCAGTTGTTATGCTTACCCGAGCCCGTGACACAGCAAAAAGGCTTTTCATGCAGAATGCAGACCATGCCGTGCTTCTTTGCCACGCGCTTCATCATCTCCATTGTCAGCTGGTTATGGTCGCAGGCGATGTTGGTGGTGCAGAAGATGGGTGCCAGCTCATGCTGGCAGGGGGCTGCCTCGTTATGCTCGGTCTTGGCAGTCACGCCCAGCTTCCAAAGCTCCAGGTCCAGCTCGTCCATAAAGGCCTTGACACGGGGCTTGATCGCACCGAAATAGTGATCGGATATCTCCTGACTGCGCGGGGGCGGCGCACCAAACAGCGTGCGGTCGCACATGCGCAGATCAAGACGCTCATCATACAGCTCCTGCGGAATGAGAAAATACTCCTGCTCCGCGCCCACGGTGGGATTGATGGTGCCGATGCTCGTTTTACCAAAGAGGGACATGAGGCGTCGCGCCGAATTGCGCAAGCACTCCATCGAGCGCAGAAGGGGGGTTTTGGCATCCAGCGCCTCACCACTGAAGGAGCAGAAGGCGGTAGGGATATACAGCGTGCTATCACGCACAAAGGCGGGTGAGGTGGGGTCCCAGGCGGTATAGCCGCGTGCCTCAAAGGTCGCACGCAGACCACCGTTGGGGAAGGAGGAGGCATCCGGCTCGCCGCGCACAAGCGACTTACCCGAAAACTTCATCATAACCTGTCCGTCCTCGGCCGGCTCAATAAAGCTATCGTGCTTTTCGGCGGTAATACCGGTCAGCGGCTGAAACCAATGGGTAAAGTGTGTTGCCCCCAGCTCCAGTGCCCAATTTTTCATGGCCTCGGCTACGGGGTTGGCGATATCCAAATTCAGGGGTGCGCCGCGACGGATGGTACGCCGCAGGGCGGTATAGATCTCCTCCGGCAAACGGGCCTTCATTTCCCGATCACCGAACACCATACACCCAAACAGCTCAGGGATCCGACTTGCCATTTCCATATATGCTCTCCTTGTTTCTTCATCTATAATAAGAATATTATATGTCTTTTCCCCCTTTTTGTCAAGGGGCGACGGTAAAAACCTTCCCGCATCTTGACAAAAAGGAAAAGCAGATATACAATAAAAGAAAAAATAGTGAGGTAATTATGAAAAAGATCAGCATTACCACCGGTTTTTTTCAAAGCCGTCTTGGCGATAGAGAGGCGCTGCATCTGGCAAAGGAGCTAGGGGCAGACGGCGTAGACTTTACCCTTTGTGATGACCATGATTACCGCCGCGCATCCAGCGTTTATGCCAAAGGGGAGGCGGCAGTCATTGCCCACTTCACCGCCCTGCGAGAATATGCAAAGGAGCTGGGCATTGCCATTGTACAGACACATGGGCGGATCACGGGGCTTGTCAACGACCCGGAGCAGGACGCTGCCCTGATCGAGAATGCGCGGCTTGACTGCATTGCCACGCGTGCACTCGGCGCGCCGGTGTGCGTCATTCATACCAATTCCAACTCTGTTTTCGGCGCAGACGCAACCGCCTCGCTGATGCACGCCAAAAATGACGAGCTGTATCTGGCCGTTCTGCCCTTTGCCAAGGAGCAGGACATCAAAATTGCCACCGAGACCTACGGCATTTGCGGCACGACCAAGACCTGCGAGTTTTTTGGCTTGATTCCTGAATTTATAGAGGCCTATGACCGCCTGGCCTCTCACCCGGAGCTTGGAAAATACCTGACCGTATGCGTGGATACCGGTCACACGCACAACGCCACCCAGTTTGCCGGCAACCTTTCCGTAGGCGAGACCATCCGCCGCATGGGCAGCCGCATCTCGGTTCTGCATATCCACGACAACAACGGCAAGGCCGATCAGCACCTGATGCCAATGGCAGGAACAGCCGATTGGAAGGATATTATCGAGGCGCTGGACGAGATCGGCTATCAAGGCTACTACAACCTGGAGCTTTCGCCCCGCCACTTCGGTGACGAGCTGGCAGCAGAGGAGGCCGCCTTTGCCATCAAGATCATGCGCAACCTGCTGAACAAGTACGGCAAGGATTGAACAATTGACATTTTTTCAAAAAAGGCTTGCATATCGACAAGAAAAATGGTACAATAGAAAAGTGCTTGCACAAAACAAGACGAAAGAAGCAAAGTCATGAATTACATTTCCCTCGATCTCGAGTGGAACCAGGCGTACGCGCAAAAGGCGTTGGCCGTACAAAAACGGCTGGAGTGCCGCCTGCGCGGAGAGGTAATTCAGATCGGCGCTGTGAAGCTGGATGAGAATCTCAACCTCATCGGCAGTTATCGGATCACGGTAAAGCCCAAATTTTTTAAGGTTATTCAGCGTTATGTCATGCGCCTGACGGGCATTGACCAGGACATGCTGGATCACGGCACGCCGCTGCCGGAGGCGATTGAGCGTTTCCGCCGCTGGTGTGGTGAGGATTTTGCCTTTTTGACCTGGGGACCGGATGATATTCCGATGCTGGAGGACAACCTCCGCGCCCATCGGCTGGATGGCTCTTGGCTGCATCGCGTTTACGACCTGCAGCTGATCTTCAATCGCCAGACCGACGGCAGCAAAAATCAGCGTTCTCTTGAATACGCAATGGAGCATTTCGGCATTGAGCAAAATCTGCCCGCGCATGACGCGCTCAACGACGCCTACTTTACGGCACTGGTTGCCCAAAAGCTGGACGTGGCGGCAGGTGTTGCCCAGTATGACGAGCGTCGCGGTGACAATCTGCTCTCCCGTGTGATCGGCGATGCCGACGGCGGTGAAAAGGGCTTTCCGACCCCTGAGGCCGTTCTCGGTGATGCTGCAGTCACCTCGCCCGTTTGCCCGCTCTGCTCTGCTCCACTTACCCCGCAAAACGCCATTCTCCACTCCAAAGGCCAGCGGTACACGCAGCTGTTTTCCTGCCCCGAGCATGGAAAGCTGTTTCTGCGAATGCACATGCTGCGCAACTTCAATGGCACCTTCCGTGCCAAGTATGTCATTCAGCCGGCAGACGAGGCCGGTGAAAAGGACTACCTCAAGCGGCTGCAGGATTCGGCAGCCTCTACCCGTCGCCGCCGCCCGCGCCGCAAGCCGAAAAAATCGGCAGAGGACGCTGCCGTCAGCGAGACGAACTGACCCCGCCACACAAGTGGCCTTCACGGGGCAAAGATAGCCGGTGGGCACGATTGTGCCCACCGGCTATCTTTTTTACGCGGTTGTCATTTTGGGATAACCATGTTATTCGTCTTGCGGCTCGCGAATGCCTGCCTCGATCTCAACGACCGTTTCGGCATCGTTTTCACCCTTGCGTGCCTCCTCGGCCTCCTCAGCCTCGGCAAAATACACCTCGGCCGGCTCTGCCGCGCGGTGGATATCCTTCACCTTTTTCTTGATCTTCTGCACAGCAGGTGCGTTCTCCACAGCAGAGCGAATGCTCTCCCCTGCCTCGCTTGCCTTTTCACGGGCAGCGGTGTAGCCATCCTGCACCTTATCACGAACAAAGGAATACCCTTCGCCCACCTTGCTCTTCATTTTTTCATATCCACCCTTGACCTTGGCACGAACAGCCTCTGCCGTTTGCGGATCCTCCATCGCGTCACGCACAATGAGCGTAGCGCCAACAATAGCGGCACCAAGAACAACGCCAAAAAGCGTACCATGTTGACTCATATCTGTTTCTCCTTTTTAAAATAAAAATTGCACGATCCATTATTATTATATCCCATATGCGCCGTTTTAGCAACTATTTGCCGTATATCACCCGTGCATAGGCGCGAAAGGCCGTCGGCAGCGCATATGTAGAGGCAAGCTCATCAGCGCTGACAAAAAGCAGACCGTCTACCGTCTCCTCTTGTTTGACATTGAGGAAACGCCCCTGCATATGCCATTCAAGATGCGTGAAAATATGTCTTGCAGCCGGGGCGGCGGCACTCTCTGCGGCAATCAAGCCATGCCTGCGGCAAAAATCGCGCGCAAGTTCATCAAGCGCGGCATCATCTCCATCCGCAAGAGCATCCGGTAGGTCAAGCTGCGGCAGTTCCCAAAGGCCGGCCAACAGCCCGTCCTCCGGGCGGCGACGGATGGCGTAGCAGCCATTCTCATCATGCAGCATCAAAACCAGCTTGCGTATGATTTTTCTGCCTTTTTTGGGGGCACGGTAAGGGATGTGATCCCAGCTCCCCTCTGCTCTTGCACGGCAAAGCGCGGCAAGCGGACATTCCTCACACAGCGGCGCACGGTTCGGCATACAAACCACCTCTCCAAGCTCCATCAGCCCTTGTGTGAGCGCGGCAGGATCGGGAGCGGTGCGATAAACCTCGGTAAGCGCGGCTGTAATTCGTTTTTTCGTCTCGGGCCGCAGAATGTCATCTTCATCCCCCACAAGGCGTGTCACCACGCGCAGTACATTGCCGTCTACAGCGGGATACGGAAGCCCAAAGGCGATCGAGGCGATCGCGCCGGCGGTGTAATCACCGATGCCGGGCAACGCCCGCAGGGCTTCATAATCGGCAGGCAAAACGCCGCCATGCTTCTCACAAATCGCCTGCGCCGCACGCTTCAGATTACGGGCACGACTGTAATAGCCCAGTCCCTCCCATAGCTTCATCAAACGGTCATCCGGCAAGGCAGCCAGCGCAGAGACAGTTGGCGCAGCAGCAAGAAAGCGGGCATAATAAGGCTTTACCGCCTCAATACGTGTTTGCTGCAGCATCACCTCGGAGAGCCAGATGTGATACGGGTCGCTCCCCTCTCGCCACGGCAAGGGTCTTGCATACTTCCCGTACCATGCGCAAAGCGGTGTAACGATCAAAGAAAGTGCTTCCATATTACAGGGCAATGGCGCCGTCACGGTCCACCTCCAGGGAGAGAACACGCCAAGTGGGCAGCAGGGCAGCGATACGGGCGGTCAGAGCGGCAGGAAATGCCTCGTCGGTATAGATCGCCATACAGGTAGAGCCGCTACCGCTGATAAAGAAAGCATGCGCACCAAGCGCAAGCGCCTCGCGCTCTGCCTCCGCAAAGCCTGGGATCAGAGGACGGCGATAGGGCTCATGCAGGCGATCGGAAAGAGCCCGCCTGATCAGATCGGTATTACCATCACGAATGGCAGAAAGCAGCACAGCAACGTGCGTGAGATTTCTCACCGCATCGCCAAACGGCACGGTGGCGGGCAGCACGGCGCGTGCCCGACTGGTTGGCAGCTCAAAATCCGGCACCAGGGCGCAAAAGCGCAACGTAGGGTGGATTTGCACCTGTGTCGCATACGGATGTCCGTTTTCGACCATGCAGGCGGTAAAGCCGCCGAAGGTGGCAGGGGCTACGTTATCGGGGTGTCCCTCTAACTCGTTAGCGATCTCAAAGATATCGGTTTTGGTGAGCCCAAGCGAAAGCAGCCGATCTGCCCCCAGCGCACCACCGACAATTAATGTGGCCGAAGAGCCAAGCCCGCGGGAAACCGGTACGCTCGTCTCAATATGCAGCGAAACGGGGCATGCCTCGCGCCCTGCACGGCGGCAGGCAGCGCGAAAGGCTTGCAGCGCGAGATTATCCTCATTAGCATACGCGGCGGGGCAGCCGGTGACGGTTGTGTTTGCCGCACGCGTAAAGGTGAGCATATTATATATATTGAAGGCGCAGCCCAACGAATCAAATCCGGGACCGATATTGGCAGAGGTGCCGGGAACGCGAATTTTTACCGCATCCATTCCTTCTCCTCCGTTTTGCGGTATACGTAGGTCGGCATATCGTTTACGTCACAAATGGCCGTATGCACCACATCACGCCGTGCAACGGCGGCAAGCGGTGCGGGCACGGGTGTGTCTGTCTTGCAAGAGAGCTTTTCCATATCGGCAAACTCGTCCTCGCTCGTCTCATGACCGAGCGCGGCAAGCACGGTACGCGAAAATTTATAGGGCGAGGCGGTAGAGAGGATCACGGTAGGTGCCTCGTTTGCCGCATCCGATTGCAACCACTTCTCATAGACCGCAAAGCCAACGGCGGTGTGCGGATCCATAAGATAGTGATGCTTGTCATAATAGGAGCGAATGGTGGCCTGTGTTTCGGAATCATCTGCAAAGGCAGCCCAAAACTCACAAGAAAGGGCGGCTCTTGTCGTCTCATCCAGCGTGTAAGCGCCTTCTTCCTTCAGGCTCTTCATCATCTCCGCCGTCTTCTCTGCCCCACACAGCATGCAAAGCAGTCTCTCCAGATTGCTGGAGATCAGAATATCCATAGAGGGCGAGGTCGTGAGGTGGAAATCACGGCGGCGGTCATAGGTGCCGCTTGCAAAAAAGTCAGAGAGGACGTTGTTCTCATTCGAGGCACAAACAAGACGGCCAACAGGCAACCCCATCTGCTTGGCAAAATAGCCGGCCAGGATATCGCCAAAGTTACCGGTCGGAACAACAAAGTTCACAGGGTCACCCGAGCAAATACGCCCTGCGTTCAAAAGATCGCGGTAGGCCTTGAAGTAATAGGCGATCTGCGGCGCAAGACGACCGATATTGATCGAGTTGGCGCTGGAAAACCGCATATTTCCCGCAGGCTTAACGGTAGCAAAGATGCTCTTTACCCCGCTCTGCGCATCATCAAAGTTGCCGCGCACGGCACAAACGGCCGTTTTCTGACCACGGCAGGTGACCATCGGCTTCTATTGAGCGGGGCTGACACCGCCATCCGGATAAAAGAAGATACTACGCGTGCCGGGCACATCGGAAAAGCCGGAAAGTGCAGCACTACCGGTATCGCCGCTGGTAGCGGTAAGAATACAGATCTCATCCGTGATGCCGCATTTTTTCGCAGCCATCGTCAACAGGCGCGGCAGGAGCGAGAGCGCCACGTCCTTAAAGGCGCAGGTCGGGCCATGCCACAGCTCCATCGAATAGGCATTCCCCACGGGAGCAAGCGGAGAGATATCTCCATTCTCAAAGGCGGTATCGTAGGAAGCATGCACGGCCTCAGCCAGCTCTTCCTCCGAAAAATCATCAAACAAGCGAGAAAGCACAGCCACCGAAATGTCTGTCTGACTCATGCCGGGAAGTGCCTCCATCGGGAACGGCAAAAACTGTTCAGGCAGGTAAAGACCGCCATCCGGCGCGATCCCTTCGGTGATCGCCTCAGCCGGGGAACGGCGTAATTCAAAATTTCTTGTGCTAAAATACTTCATTTTCCAGGATTTCCTCTTGATTTTTTCTGTTTTTCATGGTAAAATACCGATTATAGTAATCATACACCATTTTTTTGTTAATTGCAAGTTTTTTTTGCAAAGTGAATGAACAGGGAGGTACAAAAACATGAAAGTGGCAATTTTAGGCTTCGGCACCGTTGGATCCGGCGCGTATGAAATTATTCGCGACGGCAAGTGCGGTCTTACCGTAAAGCGCGTGCTGGATGTGCGTGTACCTGCCGGTTATGAGGAGCTGGTGACCACCGATTATCAGGTGATCCTCTCCGACCCCGAAATTGAGATCGTGGCAGAGGCGATTGGCGGCCTGCACCCGGCCTATGAATTTGTTACCGCCGCGCTGCGTGCGGGCAAGCATGTGGTCAGCGCCAACAAGCACCTGATCTGCCATTACTATAAAGAGCTGCATGAGCTGGCAGCCGAGCACGGCTGTGAGATCCGCTTTACCCCGTCTGCCGGTGGTGGTATTCCCTGGCTCTACAATCTTCGTCGCGCAGCGCGCTGTGATAAAATCGAATCCCTTCGCGGTATTATGAACGGCACGACCAACTATATTCTGGATGCGATGCAGCATTTAGGCAGCGATTTTGCCGAGGTGCTGGCTACCGCACAAGCACTTGGTTATGCCGAGGCGGATCCTTCTGCCGATATTGACGGATGGGATGTTCGCCGCAAGTGCGCCATCTCTGCCTCCCTTGCCTTTCACACAGTGCTTGGCGAGGAGGATGTGCCCACCTTCGGCATTCGCTATATTACAAAGGAAGATATTGCCTATTTTGAGTCTCTTGATCTCTCCTGCAAGCTGCTGGCCTGCGCACGGGAAGAAAACGGTCGCGTAACCGCGTACGTAGAACCCACCCTGCTCCCGTCCGGCGCGATTGAAAGCGCGATCGGCTCAAATTTCAACTGCATTTCCCTGTGGGGCAAATACGTCGGTTGCCTCTCCTTTGTCGGCCAGGGGGCCGGCAAATATCCCACCGGCAACGCGCTGGTGCAGGATATGCTGGATATTATGGAGCATTCCGGCAAGACCCCCATTTCGCTGACGGCGCCGGTCATGGATCAAACCATTTACCCGCACCGCTACTATATTCGCACCAATGCCCCTGTGCCTTGCGATGTGATCGAGCGGCGTGACGGTAACAAATACATCACCCGTCCGCTCACCCGTACCGAAATTCACACGCTGGCAAGCGCAGCGGCAAATATCGACCCGCAAGCATTCTTTGCGGGATTGGAGGATAGCATCGTATGAAAGTCGTAAAATTTGGCGGCTCCTCGCTCGCCTGTGGCGAGACATTTCAACGCGTAAAAAATATCATCACAGCAGACCCTGCGCGCAGCGTTGTGGTCGTCTCTGCCCCCGGCAAGCGTTTTTCGGGCGACACCAAGGTCACCGATCTGCTCTATGTCTGCCATTCGCATATCCGTTACAAGGTCAGCTTTGACGATATGTGGGAGGATGTTGCCGGCAGATATCGCGAGATCGTAAAGACCTGTGGTTTAAGTGATAACATTGAGCAATATCTTGACGAGGTTCGCGAAAGCATGACCCGCTCTGCAAGCATTGACGACATCGTTTCTCGCGGCGAGTACCTCAATGCAAGACTGATGGCAGAGTATCTCGGCTACGACTTTGTAGACGCAAAGGAGTGGCTGCACTTCAATTATGACGGCACCGTAGACTATGAGGGCACCTATCAATCTCTGCGTGAGCTGTATGCCAAGCATCCGCACATGGTACTGCCCGGCTTTTACGGCACCCTGCCGGACGGCAAGCTGCATGTCTTTTCCCGTGGTGGCTCGGACGTAACCGGCGCGCTGGCAGCGGCAGCCCTTTCGGCCGAAAGCTACGAGAACTGGACAGATGTTTCCGGCATTATGATGGCCGATCCCAAGATCGTAGACAACCCCAAGATCATCAACCGCATCACCTTCAGCGAAATGCGCGAGCTTTCTTACATGGGCGCAGAGGTGCTGCATCAAGAAACGGTGTTCCCCGTTCGGCAGGCAAATATTCCGCTGTATATCAAAAACACCAACGCCCCCGAGGATCCCGGCACACTGATCATGGAGAGCTTTACGGATGAGGATGGGGATGAAAGCACCCACTTTATCACGGGTATTACCGGCAAAAAGCACTATTCCATCATCACCATCAGCAAGACCAGTATGACAGACGACATCAGCTTTGTCCGCCGCGTGCTAGAGGTGACCGAAAAATATAACTTGACAGTGGAGCACATTCCCAGCAGCGTAGACAGTTTCTCACTTGTCATTGCCACCAAGGCGCTTTCCGGCTGTCTGCACGCGCTAATTGCCGACATCCAAAGCCAGTGCAACCCTGACACCGTTAAGGTGTGCGACGGCATTGGTCTGGTAGCCGTGGTTGGCCGCCGTATGGCGGGCGCACCCGGTGTATCCGGTAAGATCTTCGGCACGCTTGGTGAACGCGGCATCAACATTCGCATGGTGGAGCAGGGCTCGGACGAGATCAACATTATCGTTGGTGTCGAGGAGGCCGACTTCATCACCACCATCCAAACGCTGTATAACAGCTTTACCTAAAAAGGAGACAAACATGAAACAATATCGTGTAGCCATCTTGGGCGCAACCGGTGAGGTTGGCCGCGAGATGATGAAAATCTTAGAAGAACGCAAATTTCCGCTTGCAGAGCTGAAGCTGCTTGCCTCTGCCCGCAGTGCCGGCAAAAAAATGACCTTTGCAGGACGCGAGCTGACGGTTGAGGAAGCCACAAAGGACAGCTTTGCCGGTATGGATATCGTTCTTGGTGCTGCCTCTGCTGATCTTGCGCGTGAGCTTGCCCCCGCGATCACGGCGGCAGGTGCCGTATTTGTTGACAATTCCAGTGCCTTCCGCATGCAGGACGATGTGCCGCTGGTCGTTCCGGAGATCAACCCTGAGGATGCTCTTCGCCACAACGGCATTATTTCCAACCCCAACTGCTCGACCATCATCACCCTGATGGCTGTCAAGGGCATCAATCGCCTCTCCCCCATCCGCACGATGATCGCCTCGACCTATCAGGCCGTCAGCGGTGCCGGTGCGGGCGGCCCGATTGAGCTTGCCGCGCAGCAAAAGGCCTTGGCAGCAGGTGAGCCAATCGAATGCAAGACCTTCCCCTACCAGATCGCTGAAAACCTCATTCCGCAGATCGGTTCCTTCAACGAAGACGGCTATACCACCGAGGAAATGAAGATGCAGAAGGAGGGGCGCAAGATCCTGCACCTGCCCGATCTGCGCGTAACCTGTACCTGTGTACGCGTTCCCGTTGTGCGCTCGCACTCCATCTCGGTTTCCGTATTTACCGAAAAGAAGCTGACCCCCGAGGAGGTCAAGGCCGCCATTGCAGAGGAGGCCGGCTGCCGTTTGGTGGATGATGCTGCAAACAAGCAGTATCCCATGCCGCTGGACACCAGCAATCAGGATATCGTATTTGTTGGCCGTATCCGTTCTGATCTTGCTTTTGAGAAGGGCATTGCACTTTGGTGCTGCGGCGACCAAGTACGCAAGGGTGCTGCTACCAACGCGGTACAGATTGCCGAGTTGCTGATCGAAAAATAATCTTTCCTATATAAAAAACCATCTCCCGCGCACAGCGTGCACGGGAGATTTTTTTATGGCTTTGTAAAATCGTCAGGTGGCAAAGAGGGATACTCCGTATCCGTATCGCTTCCGATATCGGGATTCGGATCGGTAGTACCGGTACCGCCACCCGTGCTGCCTGAGGATGCCATTAAGACATCCTCGGCAAGGGAAAGCATCTCTGCCACGGGGGCTTGATACATCATCAGCGCAGATCCTTTGCAGTCTTGCAAAGCACGAGCATAGACTTCAGCAGGGCGATCAGCTTTTCGTTATCGGGATCCTGCTCGATCTTACGAGCGACGTAAGACTCAACACTATAGGTCAGCACGCCGGACTGCTCTTCTCCAAGCGCATCAACGATCTTGAAGTAGAACTCATCCTGATAATCGGACAGGTTGACCTCAACGGTCACATAGTAGCCACCGCCAAAGCGCTCGTCGATCTTCACCAGCTTGCACTTCTTGGGCGTGGTGAAGGCAGCATTGTCATCCACCCACATACGCCAGCCGCTGATGTTCTTATCGGTCTCTACATAGACAACGATGTTGATCTTATCGGTAATATTCAACGTAGCACCGGTGATGGGGTTGCCCTCGAACTCGGTCATGTTGAAGCTATCCTCGGGAGTAACCTCGGGCATAACAGGCAGATCCTCCGGCAAAACAAGGTCAGACTGAATGCCGTAGTACTCATTGACAGCGATGTTGTACTGCAGCAACGCGGTAGCAACACGCTTGAGTGCATTGTTCTCTCTATAAGCGTTGGCGGCATTCTTGGCGTACTGCTCAACGCTAACCTCGATCACATCACCATAAACGATACCGTCAGCATACTCTACCCAAGTACGAATGTAGAAGGTCTTGCTCATGTTCTGAGCGGCAATGTTCTTGATGGAGTACATGGCCGTCACATCTGTCACAAGCGCGCCCTCTGCCGTATTGTTGTTGTAGATCGTAGCGGCGGGGTTCGAATAGTTCTCGTTCATTGCCTCAGCATCGGCAAGAGAGGTCCAAATCTTCAGACCGGTAGCAACAAAGTCGGTACGAACGCTGTTGAGAATGGTGTAGATATTCAGGGTGAAGGTATCCTTCACAGAAACGGAGGTAGCCGTTACCTTGGGTGCAGTGTTCAGCGCGGTGTAGGTGATGGCGGGGTTGAGCGCAAGCATATAGCTGGCAGCATTCTGCTTTTCAGCGCGGAACTCGATCGTATCACCAACATTCACATTCACACTCAGCGGGAACGCATCCGGATACTGTGTCTTCAAAATACTCAACAGATCGCCATTGGCATCCTTCTCAACATAGGCCCATTCATCGCCTGCGGGCCAGATCTTTTCGCCGTTTTTGTAGATAGCGATCTTAAATGCGAGAGGATCGGGGGGGTTACCATTCTCGGTGCCTTCCAGCTTCAGCAGATCGATCGAGATGGCACCGGCCATGGGCGTGGTGTACTGGATCTGGCTCCAGAAGGGGCCATCCGTCAGAGAGCCCTGCGACATAGCGAAACGCGGGTTACCATCTACATAGAAACCGCCAAAATCAATCCATGCGTTGTTATAATTGCAGAACAGCTTATACTGTTCGATATAGTCGATCAGCGGCAAGAACTTGTCGCCTACCTTGTCATAGGCACCAACCTGCCAACCGCCATAGTAGTTGACATGCGAGTCAAGAGCATCATAGACGGGAAGGTTCTTGTGGAACTCAGAGGTAGCCGCCAAAACGGGCTTAATCTCGACACTCGTATCGCCTACCTCGATGGTAGAGCCGGGCTTGCCATCTACCACGCCATCGTTGTTCAGATCCCAACCGTAGAATACATAACCGGCGGGGAACTCGGGCAGCGTGAAGCTCTCCCCCTTGACCGCATCCAGCATGACATCGCGGCCGGTAGCAGGATGCTTGTAAGTAACGAATACGGTATTGTCAGGATCAATGTTGCTCTCATAGTAGACAACTGCATTAAAGTTGGCAACAAAGCCGACACCGTTATTTGCGCCACTGCGGGAGGTCTTGACACGGTAGAGATACAGAATAGTATCACCGGCGTTGACCTCTACATGCTTTGCCGCATTGGTCTTCAGAGTAGTATCGGTGTATTCAATGGTATCTACGACCGTGGTAGCGGTACCGTCTGCAGCGAGCTTGAGAATGGAGAAGTAGACTGCATCACAGCCGCCGTTTTCAAATGCCTTTGCAACAGGCGTTGTAAAGGAGGTCTCCAGTCTGATCACGCCGGTATACGGAACGGTATAGGTATAACCAACGCCCTGGTTCTCTACGTCGGCCAGATCGGTGCGGGCAAAATTACCATCGATGCTGGCAGGCCACAGAATACCGGCACCCCAGCTACCGTAGGAATTCCACTTGGAATCAAAAGGCATCGTGGTGATCGCGCCGTAGTTGTAACCAACAGCAGCCCAGCCACCAGCAAAGTCACTATCCAGAACAAAAGATCCGGGAGTGCCAGAGGCAATGGAGGTATCATCATGGCTGGTAGGCCAGTTCGTGCCCTTAAATACCAGCTCGGTGTACTTTTCATACTCTTTAAATACAGGAACCAGTTTGAGGTTGGTTTCAACGGTAACCGTCTCGCCCATCTCATAGTCAACAGCTCCGTCACCGTTTGCGTCCCAACCAAGGAAATCATCGGGAACGATGTCATAGGTGGGGAGATCCAACTTATCGCCGTTCTTATATTCAGTCTTCGTCTCCACGTGGGTTGCGGCATCCTCTATGGAAACCAGCAGCGTATCGCCACCGTAGATGGTATTGTAGATCACCTTCATATCCACTTCGTTGTGGCGAGAGGTCGTTGTAGGAGACTTGATCAGCAGCTCGACTGCATCGCCGGCGTTCACAAAAATCCCGGTAGCCTCCACCGAGGAAACATTGGTCAGCGTGGTAGCCTCACCCGGCGTAACGTCCGGATCGTGCCACTTGCTGTTATCGGTATAATAGTCGCCTACGTTCGGCCATACCATCTGGCCGTTTACAAATACGGCATACAGCGTGTCGGCAGCAGTACCGGCACCAAGCTTGGTAATATCAATGCTGATCTTACCATCATATTCCGCAATGTAACGCAAACCGGTGGTATAGCCGGTATATACCGCAAATGCACCGGTATTGCCCCACCAGCCATTCCATCCACCAACGCGAATGACAGGATAGCCGCTTGCACCGAGACCGGTTGCGGCCTCAGGCTCTACAAACGGGTCACCCCAAGGATCATCTGCGGGATTATGGTTACCACGACGAATGGTGTCTACCAGCGTAGCGATAGAATAATCGTTAACAGAGTGAGCGATCCAACTCCAGTTGCCCTTGAAAAGAACGGTCGAGTTGTAGGGGAACTCCGTCTGATTGCCTACATAGTAGGGGAAATTATCCGAGAAGGTGGAAGTAACCGTGGTTACGGGCTTTTCAGGCCCTACGTTGCTGATAACATCCACAAAGGGCTGCTCATACAGCATCCAGGTGGTGCTGTTGCCGCGCGAAGCACGGAAGGAGATCACATCGCCACAGTTAACGGCAATGGTAGTAACCACACCATCAGCATCAGCATGCCCTTCTCCATCATATATGCCAACGCATCCTCATTATGCTCATTTTGGCCTGCGGGATAAACGGTCGTGCCCTCATAATGATACCACTCCGCATCTGTAGGCCAGACCTTTACGTTATTCACGTAAATAGCGACATCCAAAGCAACAGTAGCGGCCACATCACTCGGATTGGTTTCGCGGCGAGAGACCAGCTTATCGTAGCCAAGCTCAACCGTACCGGTAAAGGGCATGGTGTAAAGAATGGTGCTGTAGTTCGGCGCCTTGGTCATAGCGATCTTATAGCTGCTGCCGGCATTGTACATGCCGCCCTGGCCACCCCACGCATCACCGTTGTGGAGATTGATGCCGCCACTCTGCGCCTTATACGGGGTAAAGGTGTTGCCATTGTAGAAACCGACCTGCCAGCCGGCTCTCCAGGTAACCGTGCCGCCGGAAACAACAGGCTCATTACCGGCAAAGGGAACCTTACCGGCAACAAAGGGCTGCTCCTCAATCACAACCTTTTCCTCAAACACGGGAACCAGCTCCAGCGCGCGGCTGGGGATGATCACGGTAGCGCCGTCATTGTGGTCAGCCTTGCCATCACCGGTCATATCCCAACCGACAAAGGTCTTGCCATCGGGCGTGCCGGTAAAGGCAGGCAGCTTTACCATATCACCGCGCTGACCGCTCAACGTGGCGAATACGCCGCCGTCCGCATCATATAGCGTCAC
Source organism: Clostridia bacterium (assembly GCA_017462545.1). Taxonomy (GTDB): domain Bacteria; phylum Bacillota; class Clostridia; order Oscillospirales; family CAG-272; genus UBA1740. The sequence goes on along the minus strand of JAFTQX010000006.1, from coordinate 12,468 downwards.
GGCAGGAGCGTCTGCTGCTGCCGCAATGATCGCGCCAACGGGAACCATCGGCAATACCATGCACAGCACCAGAAGCAAAGAAAGTAGTCTTTTTTTCATAGTGTATCCTTTCCGGGGTCTTTGCCCCTTTTACGGAAGAAAAAGCATGCTTTTACTTCCATAAAATAATCTACCCTTATTTTACTACTTTTTACGTCATCTGTCAACACGAAATTCTTCACAATATTTATATAAAATTTTTGTACAGAATGCATAGAAAAAAGAGCAAATCTGCCACAAACGGGATTTTTGCCGTTTTCTTTCGCCCATTGCCCCGCAAAATAAGCCTCCCCGCCGGGTAGTGGAGCGCAGCGGAACGGCCGGCGACAAACAGCCTTCTCCGCAGGGAGAGGTGGCACGCGTAGCGTGACGGAGAGGGGCGTGTGGCGGTGCTGCCATTCGTTCGCAGCTGCAAAATTTGTTGCAAAATCATTGTCACCCGTTCTCGTAAATTGGGTTGACAATTGAGAAAAAAACGGACATTTCCGAAAAAATTTGGTTTGCCAGGCAAAAATTGTCAAGCAATTATACAATGTGTACAAAAAATATAGAAAAATTTTGTCAAAATAGGTGTTGACAGAAGGCATGGAAATGGTGTAAAATATAGGCAGATTATTTATAGAAGTAACCAATCTTCTATATGGGGGCAAAACCCCAAGAAAGGATTCACTATGAAAAAGAAGCTGTTATCTCTGCTTCTGGTGCTGTGCATGGTGCTGCCGATGGTTCCCGTTGGCGCGATCATTGCCACGGCGGCAGAAACACCGACTACACACACCACAAAAGCCTCTGAGAACATGCCGACCTTTACTACCGTCGGCGGCTCCAAGCTTACCTTCAAGGGCAACTGGGATTGGGTTGGCCACTATAAGGACAGCTGGGCGCAGACGGTTGTTTGCAACACCGTTCGCGGTGGTGATTCGACATGGAACAATGCAGATCTTTCCAATACGGAGATTTTCATTGGATCGGCCGATCGTACCGCTCTGTGGGGTCCCACCACACCCGTATTCCGTGGCAACTGGCATGGTGAATGGGGCAATACCGGCGCCGTTTCCGCAAACTGGGAATGGAACGGCGGTATCCGCTACACGGCGGAATACACCGGCACCATTACCATTGATATTACCAAGTTGAGCACCAAAGCCCCCGGTCTTCTCGGGAACGGCAACTATAGCGCTCGCTTTGCCGTTCTTGTAAACGGCAACATGGTATGGCCGAAGAACGGCAACTATGTTGATAAGAACGACTGGTTCCCCGCTACCGAGGCTGACATGCTGGATGAGGCCAAGGCATCTGAGGGCTATTCCAACCTCAAGAACATCGAGGTTGAAAAGGGGGACACCATCGAGCTGCTGGTCAAGAGCGGTGATGGCATTTGGCAGTGCCGCGGTAACGTGTTGGACATGACCGTGACCTACACCAAGATCGAGAAGGAGCCTACCGAGGCCTCCAAGCTGGTAACGGGCGGCGAGAACTGGCCCGTCTACTCCGGAACTAGCGCACCGTTTACGCTGGCAAGCGACTTTACCGACAGCTGGGCTGTTGTAAAGTATGACGACGGTGTGGTTACCAAGCTGAACTACAATCCCACCTTCGCCACCTATGGCGAATGGAACCAGGGTATTCTGTGGCTGCCGCGCAACAACGGGACAGAAGTTTGGAATGGCGATCTGGCACGCTGTAACATCAATGGCTCCGCCGCTGACTTCAAAACGCAGGGCGTTGGTTTTTCCTACACCGTTCCTCAAAACGGCACGATCAATATCAACTCCTCCTTCAATGTTCCCAGTGCTACCGATCTCGGCGCCGTTTACTATGCGATTGTGAAGATCGCAGCCGATGGCACGGAGAAGGTTGTTTATGGTGATACTGCCAATGCCGCCGAAGAAGGTGTTGGCATGAAATATACCACGAACGGCGCAAAAACCGAAAAGGCGAAGAATATTGATGTCAATGCAGGCGATCAGCTTGTCTTCCTCTTCCGTGCAAAGAACATGAGCACCGGTTGGAGCAGTCCTGACTTCTGTACAGGATTCCGTGCCTCGATTGGTTATGTCAGCGATATGATCGACTCCTCGGAGATCGTCTCCGTTTACTACACGCACCCCAAGACCGGCAACAAGGTGATCACCCAGACCACCGCAGGCGGCACGATTTCCCTCCCCTCCTACCCCGCAGGCTACCCCTTCTTTGGTTGGGATATTAACGACGACGGCGAGGTTGACTACAAGCCCGGCGAAAAGCTGACGGTGGGCAACACCGATATCGAGCTCAAGCCGGTACTGACAGGCGACTCTGACTTCTCGAGCTGCCGCCCGTCGTATGACGAGATGAACTCGGTTGTCAGCTATTATGGTGGTTGGCAGGCTGGTGCTTACGATAAGGTTGGCGAAAAGTTCCTGCCTTATACTACATTGAATTCAGACGGTTTGTTCTGCCATTATGACGAGGCTTGGCAAACCTTCGGTGGTCTTTACAACGAGAAAGACCCCCGCTTTGCTCTTTCCCGCAATATGGGTGCTGACGGCGCCTTCTGGGCACAGCTGCAGTACACCGCCCCGACGGACGGTACCATTTCGATCGAGCTGAAGAACCTGTTGGGTATCAAGAATACCACCAACGATGCCGAAAAGGCAATGCCCCTTGGCTTCAAGCTTGCCATCTTTAAGAACGGCGAGCAGATCTGGCCCGCAGGCGACGAGTGGTTTACCTACGAGGCACAGGCTTCCGAGATCGATCTGCTCAACGTGATCAACGAGCTCTACCCCGGTCAGTTCCCGCTGACAGAGACTGTCAACGTGGGCGACACCATCGAGTTCCGCGTTGAAAAGGGCTATGACTCCAGCCGTATGATCCAGATCAACCCCGCCATCACCTACACCGCATTTGAGAATGCACCGAAGATCACGGCTACCGGCGTTACGGTCAAGGAGACCTTCACGCTGAATGTTTACACGCATCTTAACACCACCCGCACCGACTATGTTGCCACCGGTCTGAAGATCTGGACCTCGCTTGCCGATGCTGAGGCAATGGCTGACGGCTACAAGGCTCTCTCCGCTGTTTCCGTTGAGGACAACACTGCAGAGGATGCCATGATGTCCGATGTATCCGAGATCTACAACATCACGGGTATCTCGGCATGGGAGCTGAGCAAGACCTTCTATGCTCGTACTTGGGTTGAATATGCCGATGGTACGATCGCTGATGGCAATGTTGTGGAGATCAGCGTTGCTGACTACGCACAGAATGCCATCAACGCAACCTCTACCAGCTCTTCGCTCAACCGTGTTGCTACCGCGCTGCTGAAGTACGCCATCGCGCTGGATCAGTACCGTGGCGTAGACAACGGTCTGACGATGCCTGAAGAGCTGCCTGTTATGCCCGTTATCGTTCCGGAGAATGTTTACAGCCTGACCACCCTGGAAGGTGGCGAGGTTACCATCACCGGTGCAAACCTCGTGCTGGGTGAGACGATCGACCTGGTCATCACCTTCTCCTCCAATCTGCCCGCCAGAAAGCTGACGGTACTGATGGATGATAACGCAGCCTTCCTCACCCCGCAGAAGCTGGCTGCGAAAGAAACCGGCGTAGAGGGCGAATATCAGGTAACCGTTCAGATTAGAACGGCTGAATTCAGCAAGCCCTTCTACTTCAAGGTAATGGATCAGCGCGGCGATGTTCAGTCCGGCGTGCTGACCTACAGCGTAGAGTCTTATGTGGCTCGTAAGTACGAGCAGGATCCCTTCAACACCAAGCTGATTGAGCTGCTTGATGCGATGCTGGTTCTCTGCAAGACTGCAAACGCTGCTCGCTAATCTTAACTTATCCGCTCTCCACGGCAACCGCCGTGGAGAGTGCAAAAAAAGAACGCTACATGGTAGCGTTCTTTTTTTGCACGTTATTTTACAAGAATTTGCTTTCCTTGCTCACGTCTCGGCTGCACCTCCAGCAGGGCGATCACCAGCACGTTCAAGATACCAAAGGGCATGGGGCTGAAGATGCCGGGGTCGAGCATAGAATACGCAAGAATACCAAAGTAGGTGATGGCCAAAACGCCGACAAACGCTGTCCGACGGGCCGTCCAAAATTCGCGCAGGCGCAGCAGGAATTGATACGCATAGGTCAAAATGCCAAATGTGCCGAGGGCGCCGACAATTTGCGGAATCAAGCAATGATACCAATGCACACGCCAGCGGGCAGCCTCATCCGATACGGAAAGAAGAGGGTAAATATCATCGTTCCCGGTATACCCCATGCCACGGCCAAAAATAGGCGCGTGCCGAAAATCCTCCAAGGCACGAATAAAGAGCTTGTAGCGTGCTTCGTCGTGATAATCTCGGTCTAGCTGAAAACACAACACTTCTTCTACAAAATATACGACCTGACCACGGAAGCAGAACAGCAGCACAAGGGAAACGGCCGACAGCGTTAAAAAGATTCCCATCAAAACCGGGCGGTTATAGGCATAATATAAAAAGCCGACAAACACCATCAGCGCGCCAAGCAGCAGGGCTGCGCGCGAGCCGGCACAGGCAACGATCACATAAACCAGCACCGCAGAGAGAAGATGCCATGCGCTATGCTTGCGCGCATAATAGAATATAAAAGGAAGACAGATCACCGCGAGATTGGAAGCACCGTTACGCCAGACGATCAATTGCTCCAAGCGTCCAACAAAGCCGTCCATCCCACCATCCAAAATTTCGGGATTGGTGATGCATACACGCAAAATCAGGAATACCGCAAACACGGCACAGACATACATCGCGCGGGCAACATGATCCCCAACATCATACGTGCGGGGGCGTGCCAGGCTACCGCGCAAAAGCAGGTAAAAGGCGATCAGCATGACACTAAGTCCTAATACGATGAAGACCGCGCTGGGCGCGAAGTACTCCTCTGCCGAAATAGAGCCAAGACCACCAAGCAAAATGGCTGCCGAGGTAGCCAAAAGGCCGGGAAAGGTCCTGCCGGGGCGCATGGTGTGTCGGTTTTTCCAAAGACAGAAGACCAGGGCTGCGCCACACGGAATGCCCAGCCAAACCAAGAACACGGCCGAGGGGCACAAAAACGAGAGGCAGTAGATCAGCAGCAACGGCAAAATCAAGGGTACGACATCACAGTCACACACGCAATAAAGGCTCGCGATGATCGCCATCAGACAAATACCAACAGCAGGGGCATCCAACACGGCACAGGCATAAACAGAAAGGAAGATGAGCAGCATGGAAAGGTCGGACAGCGCAAATCGGTGGACCTTTTGAGCAAATTCTTTCATGTTCCCCTCCCCCTCAATGATATCCGCGCAGACCAACCCGCGTCATGACATCATCCAGCCGTTTTTGCTCGGCTTTATCCACGGAGTTGACAGCACGCACCTCTCGGCTAAGCTGACGCTCACGGCCGAAGGCGGCACCAAACAGGCGATACAGCCAATAAAACGGCAAGGCGGGCGGAAAACGGCGAAGAGACGGGAACTTCTCTGCCATCAACCGATAGGCGGGAAAGGCACGGCGGAAATAAAAGCCGAGCTTGCCGCCCCTGCGTGCAGCGGCGATATTGGCAACAGACTGCGAAAAAACGCCGTACGTTCCGCTACCGAGAATATAGTCCGAAACCCCTTGCAGATCGGGCGGCAACGCAGCACCGCCAAAGTAGGCATCCGCAAGTGACAAAAAGGTCTTATGGAAGTCAAGAAGGCCAATGCTTGCCAGCTCACGCTCAATATATGCCATATCCAACGCAGGCTTGGCACGCAGATACACAAACACATCCAGCACCGAGCGAATACCCGTACCGCCAACGGCAAAGTGCTTCATCGTATGAATGGTAGCGTATATGTAAAAATCCTCATCGCTCATTTTGTAGCGATAATCGGAAACGGGAATCAGGCGATCCCAAATATTCTCGTAATAGGCATCAATCGTTTCAAAATGTGTCATCAGGTTATGGTGCATCTCAATCGAAACAATACCCTTTTTAAACGCCTCTTGATTGGCATCTGTACCATCCAGCACGAACCCCAGCGATGTCATCAGCTCACCAACCTCGGTACGCTTGCTCTTATCGAAAAAAATGTCAACATCGCAGGAGATACGCATTTCCGGCTTGGGATAATAGGGCCGCAGCACGATCCCCTTGGTTGGCAAAAAGCGAATGCCTGCCTTCTCCAAGGCGGCAAAGACACGCTCTGCCTCATATTCCTGTGCAAGCTGCTGTCGCACAGAAGAAAAGAGCATGCCCTCCAGCGCACGGCGCAGCTCATCCGGCAGCGCGGGGTCGTCCTTACAGGCGAGGTAAAGCAGATTGGTGACACTATGCCGCTTGGCAAGCAGGCAAAGCGTTTTGTAATCCTCTACCGCCACCTCGGTCTTTACACCGCCGCAAAGCGGTGCGATCAAGGCAAGCAGCGCCTGATATTCTTTTTCTAACAAGGTTTTATCCTCCCCTTCTGTAGGATGATGCGGAAAGAGCACTCCCCTCCCGTATGCCATGGCGAACCACCACAGCAACCGCCGTAGCAAGAAAAAGCCAGCTATCGCGCCAAAAGGAAAGACGGCAGGCATACTCACCATCGAGGCGCGTTTTCTCTTCATTATTTAATAGATCCCGCCCCCGCACCTGTGAAAGGCCGGAAATGCCCGGCTTCACACGGTACACTCCGGCGCACGCACGGCGGGAAATCAGCTCCCCCTCCGAAAGCACAACCGGGCGCGGGCCGATCAAGCTCATTTCCCCGCGAAGCACATTAAAAAGCTGCGGTAGCTCATCGAGGCTCGTTTTGCGCAAAAATGCCCCAAAGCGAGTGATATACCGTTCGGCATTGACAAGGCAGGCAGTAGGAACGTTGCGCGGTGCGCGGCAAGACATGGTGCGAAACTTGTAGACAAGAAACGGCTCCATCCCACGCCCCAGGCGCACCTGGCGAAACAGCACAGGCCCGGGGGAGGTACAGCGAATGCCAAACGCGATCACAAGCAGCAGCGGCCAAAGCAGCAGCAGGGCAGAAAAAGCGGCGCACGCGTCCAGCACGGTCTTCCATCCGGCATAGCCCCTTGCCCGTTTGGGATGAAACATGGCAGGCTTTTTTAATTTTATCACAAATTCCCCCTCTTGTCAATGCCGAAATCACGGCTATAGTTTTCCACGAGGAGAGAAAACTATACAAGAGGCAGCTTCAGATGCGCACGCCGCCCACGCGACGGCGATATTCGGTCGGCGTTTGCCCCGTGGCAGCACGAAAAACGCGGCAAAAATGATATACGCCCGAAAAGCCGCACAGCTCGGCCACGCGGCTGACAGAGGTCACACCACCGGCAAGCAGCTCCTTGGCTCGCTTCATACGCAGGTCAAGAATATACTGCCGCGGCGTTGTATGGTAGGCCTCCTTGAACAGGCGGCGAAAATAGACCTCGCTGATATGCGCTTGATCGGAAAGCACGCCGTTTTGCAGATCGGGATCGGCAATATGCTCCTCCAAATAGCGCATGGCAGGCGCGAGCAGCGTTTCACCCTCCTCGCGCTGTGCTTCCGCCGAAAGGGAGGCCAGCATATCGTACAGCACACTCATTGCCCGCGCACGCTGATGGCGATAGAGAAAAATCTCCTTTAGCGTCTCATAGCTGCGCAAAAGTCCTTCGGCTTTACGTAACGGGATCGATAGAAAGTGATGGATGGCAGGCGCAGCGCAATCAAAATTGATCAAGGGAAAATAACCGCTTTCACGGCAATCCAGCAAATAGGTAGCCCCCATGGGCAGCCAAACCGCGTGGGCATGGTCAGATAGGTATTCTTTGCCGTTGTGGTGATAAAGAATCCGTCCCTCGCCCTCGCAAAAGGAGAGGCCATATTGCCGCCGATTGACCATATCCGCCTTATAGCCGCGTGCAACAGGTACAGTGATGACCTCATTGATCGAGGTGAGTGTGATTTTGTCCAGCATTTCCATTCGTTCCCCCTCCTTCATTGTCATTATACCATTTTTCGCAAAGAAAGCAAGCCATTTTCTTGAAATTTGTATCAAAAAGTGCAAAAAATTATCGTTTTTCGCATTGCAACCGAGGACCGGATACGCTATGATATATCTATCAGATATTTCACAAAAGGAGACTGACAATGCGTTTTGAAAATAAGACCGCCCTGATCACGGGCGCCGCCTCCGGCATGGGCTTTTTAACAGCCAAATGCATGGCCGAGGAGGGCGCGTGTGTCGTGTTGGCGGATATTAACCAAGAGGGGCTTGACAAGGCCGCCGCCGAGATCGGCAAAACCGTCCCCGCCGACCGTATTCTGACCGTAGCGGGGGATGTGCGCGACTATGCGCAGGTCGTTGCTACGAAGGATGCCGCCGTTGAAAGATTTGGCCGCATTGATTTTCTCGTTTGCTGCGCAGGCGGCGCAGAGACACGCTTGCTTGGCCAGTACGGTCGCTTTCACGAACTGCCGATCGACGTATTTGATTTCGGCATCGACCTGAATCTAAAGGGGCCTGCTTATTTTTCGCACGCCGTTTTGCCGCAAATGCAAAAGCAGAAATCGGGAGTTATTATTCTGCTGGGCTCTATCACCGGTATAGAGGGTGGCGAGGGTAGTGTTGCCTACGCAGCTGCCAAAAGCGCCTTGATGAACGGTGTGGTAAAATCGCTTGCCATGCTCGGTGCTCCCCATAACGTGCGCGCCTGCTGTGTTGCCCCCGGCCCGGTGCTGACGCGTGCCGCCATGGCAAATATGAAAACACTGCTCGGTCGCGCGTCTGAGCCGCAGGAAATCGTGGATATGATCCTCTTCCTTTGCGCCGATACCGGTGCCAGCGTTACCGGCACCACCTTCCTGATGGATGGCGGCAGAAACGTGATGATAAATAAGGAATAACGATATGAAGCCTACATTTTTGAACCCCCAAAAACCGTGGCTCACCACCATGATTCAAAAGCGCACACCGGGCGAGATCATTGCCACCATACAAAAGGCCATCCCCGCCGGGGCAGAGGCCTTTGGCATTCAGATCGACCAGCTGGAGCGGCAATATCACACCGAAGAGGTTTACCGTGAGATCTTTGCCGCCATGGAGGGACGTCCTGTTTATGTGACCTATTACCGTGGCAACCAAAACGGTGACCGCCCCGACGAGGAGCTGGAGGAAGGGTTGTATAAGCTGGCCTCTGCCGGCGCAACGCTTTGCGACGTGATGAGCGATTTCTACGCCCCGCACCCTGACCAGGTAGCCACAGACGAGGCGGCCGTTGCCCGCCAGATAAAGCTGATCGACAATCTGCATAGCATGGGGGCCGAGGTGCTGGTTTCCGCCCACTTCAATAAGTACGCCACCCCGCTACGCGTGCTGGAGGCTGCCAAAATGCAAAAGACACGCGGCGCGGATATTGCCAAGATCGTCATCAACACCGACACGCCGGCACAGCAGATCGAGCATTTTTCCACCATCGAGCTGCTGAAGCAGGAGCTTGGTATTCCCTATCTGTTTTTGACGAGCAACCAGTGCCATCTGATTCGTCGCATCGGGCCGCTCATGGGTGTATGCATGTATCTCTGCGTCTACGAGCATGACGCACTCTCTACCCCCATGCAGCCGCTTTTGCATCAGGTAAAGGCGATCCGTGATAATTTTGCATTGTTTGAAAGTGAGGAAGCATAAATGAAGGCAATTTTAGTTGGTAAAAACCGTGAGCTGCTTTGGCAGGATGTACCCAACCCCATCGTGGGCGACGAGGATGTACTGGTCAAGATTGAGGCTGCCGCACTCAACCGCGCAGACCTGATGCAAAGAGAGGGCGACTACCCGCCCCCGCCCGGCTGCCCGGAATGGATGGGCTTGGAGATTGCCGGTACGATCATCGAGGTTGGCAGCAAGGTATCTGAAAAATCGAGCTGGAAGATCGGCGACCGTGTTTGTGCCCTGCTGGGCGGCGGCGGCTATGCCGAATACGCCAACGTGAAGTACGACATGCTGATGCCCATTCCCGAAAACTGCACAGCAGTAGAGGCCGCCGCTATGCCCGAGGCCTTTGCTACCGCCTACCTCAATCTGTTTATAGAAGGCGGCATCAAGCCGGGCAACACCCTGCTGATGAACGCCGGTGCCAGTGGTCTGGCCAGCGTCATCATTCCGATGGCCAAGGCATTTGGTATTCGTGTCATCACCACCGTGCAGACCAAGGAAAAGGCCGCTGCCATCGCGCACCTCGGCGCGGATGTTGTCGTAGCCACCGAATGCGAAAGCATTGTAGACGTCTTGAAGCGCGAATTGGAGGAGGGCCACCCTGTTGATGTTGCCATTGACTGCCTTGGCGGCAAGGTCATGGGCGAATGCCTGCCCTACATGCAGCGCGGCGGCCGCTGGATCATGATTGCGGCGCTGGCCGGTCAGCTGACCGAGATCGACCTAAAGAACATCTATGTGCGCAATGTGCGCATCATCGGCAGCACCCTGCGCTCCCGTACGCCCGAGGTGAAGGCAAGCATCCTTGCATCCCTTGTGCGTGACGTATGGCCGAAGGTGGCGACCGGCGAGGTCAAGCCCACCATCTACAAGGTGCTCCCCATCACCGAGGCAGAGGCCGCCCATGACATCCTCTACCGCGGCGAAAACGCCGGCAAGGTCGTCCTGACGATAGGGTAATATTTCAAAAAACAAGCGCGGAAAGCAACATCTTTCCGCGCTTGTTTTCTTATTTTTTCAAGAAAACATACCTGGCATAGGTAATATAATCATCATCGTAAATATAAAACTTTGCCTTATATTCTTCATCATCCTCGGATGCAACAAAGATCGTATTGTCCTTTACATAATAGTTACCATTATCATATCGAGAGGTATATGTGCCATCATCGAAAAATACATAGCCGTTACACTCCCAATCAAAACGCTTGCCCTTGGGTGCGATATAATCATGCAGCTCGGCTTTTCCATCTTCATCAACCAAGATCAACGCATTTCCCGATACATACAGATAAAGCGAGTCGTCACTTTGGGTCAATGTAACAATATTGTCCTCAAAAGTCCATGTATAGCGTTTGTTGCTTGCATTGAGCGGATTACCATCTTCGTCATACACCGCAAAGGTACCGGATTCATCATCCTTCGCTTTTAATACCAGCTTTGCCTCTTTGCTGTCAAACAGCTCATCAGTAAGAGGTTTGTATGTCCCCGCGATCGGATGAGAAGCGCAACCAACAAAGGATAAAAGCATACAAACAAGCAACGAAATTGCTAAAAATGTTCTTTTCATATTGTTCTCCTTACTGTTTTCATAGAAGTGTTTACTTTTTCAACTCGGCGTTGACTAGACCTATATCTATCCAGCTATTATATTGGTATGTAAATTTAATTTTCAATTTTGATGCGTTTTTCACACTGATACTAAAATCTATCTTACCAGTTTCTCTCATATAATCTTTTATACTATACACTAAAACATCATCTACATAGATTTCAATAGTAACTTCAGTTGACCCATCCATGTCAGATCCAGCAACAAAAGAGCCAGAAAAAGTAGTGTATTCCTTACGCAAATTGTGAATAGAATATGCCTTGTAATGCTTATATCTATGCACTCCATTATAAGAATCTCCAAACACATCAGTAAAAACACCAGACGAGTATGTATAATTACTATCTTTATCAATTACATACAACTTATCCAACCCCACCGGCAGGCTATCTGGGTCGATCTGCCCGCAACGGATGCATTTGTTAGATGAATATTTGTGCCCCAGCGGGTTGCCTTTGGTATTGCCACAGCGCTTACAGATTTCGGGCAGCACACAAGTCGCCTCAGAAAAGTTATGGCCAAGGGGTGAGCCCTTTGTCTCCTCACAGCGTCGACAAATTTGCGGCGTGGAACAGGTGGCTTGATAATACGAATGACCAAGTGCTGTACCGGTGCTCTCGCCACAGCGGTCGCAGACCTGCGGCAGATTACAAGTGGCACTCGAATAATCGTGCCCCAAGATCGTTCCGCCCTTCTTACCGCAGCGGCTACAGGTCTGCGGCTCGGTGCAGCTCAAGGCCCCCACATAATCGTGACCAAGCGGGACACCGGTGCTTTTTCCACAGCGCGAGCAAACCTGTGAATCGGTACAGGTAGCATCCGCATAATCATGTCCGAGCGCGTCGCCCTTGCTCTCGCCGCACTCGCAGAGTGCAGGAGCCGTACAAGTCGCGTCCTCGTATGCGTGAAAATGACAGCCGGCCAAGGTGGGCAGCAGCATTGCTGCTACAAGAATTAGGGTAATTGCTTTTGTGAATTTGCGTCTCATGAGTCTTTCCTCCTCAAAAATAAAATAAAAAAGTGCGCCAACCGAAGTTGCCGCCCCATAAGGAAGTATTTGTATGTAGGAGGTATTGTGACCGATTTTGGTCACAATACCTCTTGCTGTGTTATACGGCTTCTTTTGTGCCCTTGG
>JAFTQX010000078.1 GCA_017462545.1 Clostridia bacterium | reverse complement strand
TCCTACACCAGCCAGATGGTTAGAACCATCAAGTACTTCGCTGAACTGTAAGAGCGATCAAAAAGCTGAGGCGCAAGCCTCAGCTTTTTTGTTTGTCTCCGAGAAGAACGCCCCTGCCGCGCGGCAGGGGCGTTTTGCTTTCAACCATCGGATTGGGGTGTTGCGGATCCCAGCATTCTGTTTTCAATCTCCAGCGTTTTCATAAACGCTATGGCATCATCCGGCGCGGCCGCCGACAGGAAGGATACCTCCATATGAAGATCGCCGTAGCTTGTCACCAGCCTTGCCCATCCCCGTGCAGGATCGCCGCCGTAACAGGAACGCCCAAAGGAGGCATTTTCATTTGTTATCATATAAAATACCCCCTCCTCGCCGTGCTTCATTGTGACATAGGAGACGTGAAAACGGTCTTCGTCTGCCATGCATTGCTCGTAAAACGCTTGCATATCCGTGCCGTTATGACGGAAAGAAAACGTGATCTCCACCTCACCGAGCGCCGTTGCAGCGGTATATTGGAGTTGCCCCTGCGTGTTAACGACCAGCTGCGGAGCGTTTTCTCCAAGAGCCGGAACGGGAAGATACCCGATCGGCGACAGTCTCCTATTCCAATCATACAGCAGCACCCAAGATTCCTCTTCCAAAAGCACCGCATACCGCTCGGCAAACGGCGGCGTTTCTTCGAAAATATCCCACTTGTATTCTTCATTCATGATTTCAAGACACCGATCATAGTAGTCTACGATCTCTTGATCTCCCGCCGCGGCGGCAAAAAGATCAAGATCCGCAATGGGGGTATCATATGTCATCGGCTCGGCATATACAGAACTTGTGCCCGCCCCCAATACAAAAATGCATAAGAAAACAAGCAACGTTTTTTTCACATCGAGCACCTCCTTTTTGTCAACCTACCATGAAGAACCACCCGGGTGCCCCTGCCGCGCGGCAGGGGCGGTTGTGTGTCAGGCGGCGTCGCCTGTCTCGCTCTCCGGCATGAAGATCTCGGCCCCCAAGGCTTCTATAAAGTGTTCGGGAGGGTAACCGTTAAACAGTTCTGAATCCTCAATATCAATTTCAAGGGTAGTGCCGTTTTCGGTTACAATAACGCACATGGTCCGCGGTACGGTTAGGTCTCCCTCGGTATAAACCTCATACCCAAACAATGTTTTTTCTCGTATTTTCCAAGTATAAACAATATATCTGACCTGTGCGGTAAGATATTCAGTAGCATTTCTATCCTTCAATTTTGTTTTTGTTTTGACATGGCTGCTCAAATATCCTTCTTCCAAGGAATTCTGCAATTCTTCCCACTTTTTCTTAAGGTCGTTACCCCATTCGTAACGGAATACCAGCATCGGCCGTTCTGCATTGATCGGATCATGCGCAACGAAATTCAGCGTTTTTCCGCCCCAATTAACCACAAACGATTGATAACCCGAAGGATATTTGGGAGAAGGCAACGCATTCAAATCGATGATCGGTATCATCCCTGTCTCATCCTTTGAAAAACCATCCGCAATAATATTGATCTCTTCCTTGGTTAGTTGCCCTTTTACGATTCGGGTATGCATTTCATTTAACGATGAAAACATTATACTACTCTTGTCTACATCATTCACAACGAAATCGTCAGACACCTCGAGATATACCGCATCTTCCATTTTTCGGAGCGTATACCACTCGTGTTCTATGGGATACGTGATTTGATGACGAGCGAAATCATAGCCATACTTGTACTCTGTTCCCGGAACAAACAGCTCCACCCCCAAGGCGCTTATGATGTCTAACGGGGGATATGAACCAAATCCGCCCTCTTTCGGAAAAACAACATCAAAATACAAATTATTCTCAGTACCATAAACATTTGTCCTTGGAATGGTGGCCGATACGTCTTTAAGAAATTCATTAGGTCTTAAAAAATAGTATTCTTGGACATATATCTCCTTGTTGTTCTGTGTCAGTGTATACGTAATATACCGGTGACTGCCGGATTTGTTCAGGTATGACATAGCATTCCTATCCTTCAAGGTAGTGACTATATACTTCTCTTCGCTTAATAATTCCTGTCTTGCTTCTGCGATACTATCATAGCTTTTATTTACATAACAACAAAATCGGATGTCAGCTTTGCTGAGATTAGGATGCGCTGCATACTGATAACAATAATTGCCATACCATTCTACGTTTTCTTCCAAATAGTATCCGTCAGGTAACCGCATAACAGGCAGCTTGTTCAGATCAAAGACCGGGATCATACCGGTATCATTCCTTTTGAACTGATTAGCAATAATCACCATTTCTTTCTCGGTCAATTGAAAGGTTGATATTCTTTCATACATCTCCGCAACAGAGGAGAAAACAATAGGCTGCCAAACATGCAGATCGTAATTTTCTCGCAGAAAGGAAGATTCCGTTACTTCTAAATATACCGCATCATTAATTTTATGTAACGTATACCACTCACCCACCAAGGGGTATTCAAGTTGCTCCAATTCCGGTTCAGATGGTTGCTCCGGAGGATTCTCGGATGGATTTTCCGGCGGCAAATCCGGTACTACCGGTGTTGGTGCACAGCCCGTAAATAACAGGCAACATAGCAACAGAATAGCAAAAAATTTCTTTTTCATAAATATGCCTCCCTATATGTCCACATCGGTTGTCCGTCAAAATGTTTTCGCAATGCACTGAAGCAGGAATCTCAAAAAGCATATTCTCCCTCATGCCATTTGTTTGCAGAGAACTCTCTGCTATTAATAGAATACCATATCCCGCCCGTTTCTGTCAATATGGCAAAGTGTGAAAACGTCACCATCCGTTTTTATTCATACTGCACAAAATATAATGGTTTTTGTGGATGTTTTGTAAACAAAAAACCTAAATCATCCCTCCCGTACGGCGCAAAACAGGCGGCAGACATTCGTCTGCCGCCCGGGTGGTTATTCTTCGTTTTTGTAATACACAACGGGGTGCAGGATGGTCTGCCCTGCGCCATCTACCGACGCGAGCAGGAAGGTCACACTATCCCCCTCGCTCACCGCAAGGAGAAGCTCTTGCCACGCCTCTTGGATGGTGCTTGTATCGTCGCTCGTCTTGCGCGCGCGATACCATTCGCTCTTGGCAGTCAGCGAGCCGCCCTCGGTCGGCCATACCATTTCCCCATTGACGGCGATGGCCAAATACACATCGTTCAGATTGGGGAAGAAGGTGTCTACCGATACGGCAAGCGTGCCGTCGCGTTGTGCCTTGTATTCAATCGCCGAGCAGGAGGCGGGGTTGGAGGAAAGGCCGACCTTCATCGAATCGGTCACCCAAAACGCGCCCTGGCTGCCGCCGCCCCACAGCACGCTACCATTGTACATCCAGCCGTGCGTTTCAATCTGCGAGAAGGGGTGGAACACGCCGGTAGCATAGGTAAGATAACCGCTGCGCCACGCATCACTATGCGAAAGAAGAGTGTAGTTGTCGCCCGTCTTCTGGTAGGTGGGGAAATTCTGACTAAAGCGAGAGGCGATGACCACCTGCATGGTGTAGGTCTCATGCTTTTTGCCGCCGAGATAGAGCGAGAAGGTGACCGTAGCAGGAGCATTCTCTCCCGTGGTCTTGAGCGTGTAGCCCTCAAAGACATAGCCCTCTGTCTCCGAGACCAGCTTGACACCACGACAGATCGCATAGGTGGGGGTAACGGCGGGATATACGCAGATCCCCTTATTCGTATCCATCATCACCGTGTCACCAAGGGGTGTCACGCCATCCTGCGACAGCAGCACGACTGTTGTCTGCTCCTCTTCTCCGTAAGAGAGGCGATAGTTGCGATCCGGCTGCGTAGCATTGATGATGCGCAGCGAATTGCGCGCGGCATCCATGCCCATCTCGTTGTGCCCCTTCATCAGATAGTGAATGTTGGGATGCACCTCGTACATGGTGGTCGGCATATCATAGCCGAAGATCTCGTAAAAGGCCTCCGCGCTGCCGTAGGTATCGAGGAAGTAGTTTTCTACGTTCTCATCACCACCGACCCATTTTTCGGTCACCTTGGAGGCGATGAAAACATTGGAGAAGATCCCCTCGGTCTCGCCGCCCATATAATACTGGGCCAGGCGCGGGCCGATCATATACAGCTCGGCATTCGAGTTGCCGCTGTTATCGTTACAGGAGCGCAGCGTCATAATGCCGCAATACTCCAGCGTTTTGGTCTCTTCACCATTGCGGTAGACCACGTCCTTTTGCAGCCCGGCATGCACCTTGGCAAACTGCTCTAAATAATACGCGTCGTCATACCGTCTGTCACTCTCACCCTGGAACCAGTAATAGGCCATGTGGTTGAGGGTGAAGTGCCCTGCCTTGACCTCATTTGTTACCGTTTCGAGTGCGAGCTGGAAAACAGAAAGCGCCTGGTAATAGTCGTTATCGATCGGGGTGCCATCCTCGCTTGGCAAAAACTCAGCAATGGCGTGACCGCCGTGTGAGGCATTGACGATCCAAACGCGTTCGCCTGTCTGCTCTACCCACTCATGCGCGAGCGCAGCCGACCAGCCGGCCTGACCAAAGGAGGAATTCTCCTGCGCAAAGACGGTGGGGTTACAGCCGTAAAAATCCTGCCCCTTGATCTCCTCCCAATTCAGCGAGGAGGGAATGTATTTTTCGGCAACGTTGCTGCCGCTGATCGACAGCCCTTGCCCCGTCCAGGTAAAGTAGGCCATGGTGGGCGCGGTACGGATATAGTACTTGGCGTAGGTAGGGCCCGTTTCCTTTGCCTCGGGCGTGTCTCCGTAAAAGCTCCAGTCTGCCGAGGCGTTGGACTGCCCCGTAACAAACAGCAGGTTAATGGGCGAGGGATCTACGATCAAGCGCAAGCTCTCCTTGCGGAAGTTGATCGTAACGCTGCCGCAACCAACGGCGCGGACGGTATTCATATCCCACTCGATCACGGCGGCATCGCTTTCCTCGCTGCCGCAGACGGTGCTGGTGATGGCCTCGTCCGTCACAGATTGGATGCGGTTTTCAAAGGTATAGGTATCTTGATAACGGATATGCAGAGCCCCCTCCTCATCGGTATAGGGGTAGGTCTGCACATAGGTGACCTCAACGGGCGGCTCCGGCTCATCAGGGCCATCCGGATTCTCCGGTTCGTTTGGTTCGTTTGGCGGATTGGGCGTGTTGGAATCGTCCGGATCTTCCAGCGAGCCGGCAGGGCCACAGGCTGTCAGCATACCGAGGCCAAGACACAGAATGAGAAGCAAAGACAGAATTCGTTTCATACAAGCTCCTTTTCAAACAAAATCATTTCATATTTATTATACAAAAAACAAGCAGAGCGGTCAATTGGCAGATGCACCAATTTTTGTGTCGAATTTTTGTATAATTTATCCGAGAGAGGAGGAGCGGCAGACCGCCTTCATATCACAGTACTTGCACACATGAACGCGATGATCGCTTTGAATCGGTCTGGCTGATGCCTCGCCGGAGGCGATCTCGCCACCGATGCGGCTGATCACACGATCAAGCTGATCGACCAGCTCACCCATTTTTTCAAGTGAGGCAAGTGATTTTTCATAGCGGCGATCCACCTCGCCATCCGCACGAAAGCGGACGGGGATATACCGTCCCTTCAGCCCCTTATCCATCGCGGCAAGCATCTCGCGGTCATAAAGCAGCAGGCCGCTGCGGTGCACCGAGCGATGGGCATCCTCTAGCGCGTTTTCCTTTGCCGCGCGCGGGTCGTCATAGACCGTATCCTTCACGCCCGTATGCGTATACAGCACACCGGCGGGAACCAGCTCGCCCCCTTCCTCACACAAGAGGCGGCGGAAGGCGGGATTTTCACTTTTCCACATCGAGAAGAGATAGATGAGCAGCTGGGTATCCAATCCCCGCTCGATCTTCTCAAGCGAAAAGTTTTTATTACCGGACTTGTAGTCAATGACACGCAGATAGGTCTTGTTCCCCTTTTTCCATGTATCCACGCGGTCAACAAAGCCGCTGATGCGAATGGGCATGCCGTTTGGCAAGCGATAATCAATGCTGCCGGGTGCCTCTTCGCCATTTGACAGTGACATCTCAAAGAAACGAGGAACAAACTCACTCTCGCCAAGCTCCTCACACAGCTCGTCAATCACAAGAGAGACGGTAAGACGCAAGCGATCAAACAAATGCAAAAGGCGCGGGGTACGCAGCCTTTCCGAGGGGCAGACATGGTGAATATAGTCGTCCACAACGTCAGAAACAAGCGCATGCCGCTCCTCCTCTGACAGATCGGCAGGGGTGAGATGCCGCTCATCCAGCAGGGCAAAGAATCTTTCAAGAATGGCGTGCAGCATAGTGCCAACCTCGGCATAGTCAAATTCTATGACCTTGCTCGCATCCAGCTTCAGCACATAACGACAAAAATAGGAAAACGGACAGCGGGCAAACTGATCAATACGCGACTGCGACAGATACAGCCCACCACCGTAGAGCGCGGCGGCTGTGGCCTCTGAGAGGTGGCAATCTGCCTCGGAGAGTGGCGTGGAAAGACCGTTGACCGTGCGCGCATAGCGCGCTTCGTCACCAAGGCAATTTGCCAGCGCAGCCCCCTCCGGCGTACCGTGAAAAAGGCCGAGATAATCGGCAGCGGCATCCTTACGCCACAGATGGTCTATCCGATCCCGCTCGGACACAGAGGCAACAGACAGAGAGCAGGCAGAGAGCAGGCTCTTGACCGCCAGCGAGGGGCTCTGCCTCTCACCCGAGAGCTTTTGCTCGGTAAAGAGGACGGTCACGCTCTCTGAGGCGGCGGCAAAGGCGCGGGCAAAGCAGAACAGCTCACGCGCCGAGCGCAAAAGCAGATCCGGCTCGATCGGCGCGCCAAGCGTTTGCATCATACGGCGGTCATTGTCACTGAAAATGCTGACCTCATCCACCGGCGCGGGGAATTCTCCCTCATTGACACCGATCAAATACAGGTGCTTTGGCTCATGCAGACGCAGCAGGTCAGCAGAGCCGACGGTAACCTCATCCATAGAGGTGGGAATGCGGGAAAGCGAGACCTCACCAAGCAGCAGACGCAACAGATCAACAAACTGCTCGGGGCTGACGGAGATATCCGGCAGGGCATCCACCAGCTCGTCAAGCGCGTTGACCAGCGTTGCAAACAGGCGGGAGAGCGCGTCTGCCTCTCCCGCGCGGCCACAGGCACGCGCCACCTCGGCCTCGGCGGCGAGCTGACGCTCGACCTCCAGCGAGGATAGGAAGGTGTACAGAACGCGGGCATGCTCGGTAACCGACTGACGACAGCAGCCTTCCTCCAGCGGAGAAAGCTGTGCAAGCAGCGCATGGCGCACCCGATTCACGGTGCAAAGAATCTCTTCTCGCCGCGCCTCGCTTCCGCCGTGTGAGGAATAGCCATCGGGGTTCATATTCCAATCCACCTCGTCGGTAAAGCGGCGGCCGTTCAGCTGCCAGCGGGTGACATAGGTCTCAAAGATATCCATGTCTTTCTGCTCTATACCGCACATACCGCATTTGAGGTAAGAAATGACATCCCGCCGCCGCCACGATCCGGTACAAACCGCATAGGCGGTATAGATCAGCTTGACGGCGCGGTAGGAGGAAACATCGGTTTTTTGTGACATAAAGCAGGGGATGTCTGCATGCTCAAAGCACACGTCAAGAATGCCGTGATACGCATCCGCATGGCGAGCCACCACAGCAAAATCACGATAGTGCGTCCCCTCCTCCTTCACGCGGCGGGCAATATCGCAGGCAACAAATTCTGCCTCGGCAAACGCATCCTTGGCTGACAGAATGCGCAAAGCATCCTGCTGCACCTCCTCGCAACGAACGGGAGGCGTACGATCATCCATCTCTACAGAAAGCTCGTCAAAGAGAAGGCGCAAGGCACTCTTCAACATGGGATCCTGTGCGCGGCGTGCCTCTCCCACATCCACACGGGTAAAGGGAACGCCTACCTCGGCTGCCAACCCCTGCAGCCGCTTTGCTGTATGCTTTGTCTCGGCAAAGCAAAAGGCGTTTTCATGATCGGCCGGCAGGGTAAGCGCCACGGTCAGGTCACAGCGGCGAGCAATGCCGCGCAGCACGCGCCACTCCTGCTCGGTAAAACTGACAAAGCCGTCTACGTATACATGCATACCGTCCAAAACGTCCGTCTCCTCCAAGAGCGTATGCAGACGGTCAAGATCCTCGGCGATGTCGTTGTATTTTTCATGCATCAGCGCATGATAGAGGGTGGAAAGCAGCGAAAGATCATCCAGCTTTTCACGCAGGCGGCTTCCCTGCTCTAAGCGCGAGGCAAGGGAAGAAAGCTGCCCGGGGGAGAGAGACAGCGCAGAAAGCTCTTGCATGGCGGCTGTCATTTTCCGCACACGCCCCAGCTCCTGCTCCTCACCCTTTTCGTGCAACAGAGGCAGCAGCTCGCCCATGGCGCGCCACATAAACAGGGTACGCGCGGCGGGGCCGGCATACCGATAGGAAAGCCCGCCCACACGGCGAAAAACGGTATTGGCAAGACGGGAGAAATTGCTGACCTCAAAGGAAAGCGGCGCGCTTGGCGGCAGCAGATCGGCCATCGCCTGCTCGGAAAGAACGGTCTGCTGCTCGGGCACGAGAAGGCAGGCGGGATAGGTCTTTTCAACATCCGCGCGGATATGCGCAGCCAGGGCCGTCGTCTTACCGCTGCCAAAATCGCCTGTCAGTAAGGTAATCATAACCGCTCTCCCTCCTGCCGCAGGGCGTATCCACGCCCGCGTATGGCATAAATCATTTTTTTACCGTTCCGCTCCAGCTTTTTGCGCAGATAGTGCAAATACACCGTCACCACGCCGCAATCGGTTTCTTCCTCTCCCCACACGGCGGCAAGCAGCGCCTCCCGCGAGACGGGTGCCCCCTTTGCACGCATAAGGCAAGCAAGACAAGCATACTCGCGCGGGGTAAGCGAAATGCGCTCGCCATCCAAGAGGGCAGCCTGCTCCTTTTCCAACAAAAGGAGCCCGTGTGTTGTACTGCCCCCCTGCAACGCAGAATACAGGGCGGTCAGCAAAAAGGGGCGATGAAGCTGCTCTGCGGGTGGGGGTGCATCGGCAAGGCGGCGGCCATACCGCACCAGCCGCCCCATGCGGGGAGAAAAGAAAAAGGCATCCGCATCCACCAAAAAGGTCTCTGCCACCGTATCTGCGGCGGCCTCTGCCGTTTTGCAAACGACCACGCGCAGACCGCGGTCTTCAAGCTCTAGGGCGAGCATGGTGGCAAATTCCTCTTCTGCTGAGAGGATGCAAGCATCGTAGCGCATGGCGCTTCTCCTTTTTCATCTTTTTTATTATTATACAGCCTTTTGACCTGTTTGTCAAATCGTGCGCGGTCTTTTTTGCCGCAAAGGCACATATGGTCTTTGCGGAGGTGTTTTTATGAAGGAAATAGGATTGATCTTCGGCACGCGGCCGGAGGCTATTAAAATGTGCCCGCTGCTGCCCGCCCTGCGTGAGGAGGGCTTTGCCACACGCGTGGCTGTCAGCGGGCAGCACCGCGACATGCTGGATGAGGCGCTTTCTGACTTTGGCGTCACGCCGGATGAGGATATGCACATGATGAAGGAGGGGCAGAGTCCAAGCGATGTGCTGGCAGCCGCGCTGACCGGCACCGCTGCCTGGCTGAAAAAAAGAAAACCGGACATGGCATTGGTGCACGGCGATACCGCCACCGCCTACGGCGCGGCACTTGCTTGCTTTTTGGCCCATGTGCCGTTTGGACATGTGGAGGCAGGTCTTCGGACAGGCGACCTTCTCTCCCCTTTCCCGGAGGAGCTTTTTCGCCGCGCGATCGCGCCGATGGCCACCCTGCATTTTGCACCGACCGCGCAGGCAAGAGACAATCTGCTGCGCGAGGGAATATCTGCCGCATGCATCACGATCACCGGCAACACCGCCATTGATGCGCTTGCCATGACACAGAGAGAGGATTTCACCCACCCGGCCCTCTCGCAGGCGGCGGGCAGAAGGCTGATCCTGCTGACCATGCACCGACGCGAAAGCCTTGGCACGCCCATGCAGGAGCTGTTTTCCGCTGTTCGAGAGCTGGCCAACCGGCATGAGGATGTGTACATCTATTGCCCCCTGCACCCAAGCCCCGCCGTCAGAGCCTGCGCCGCCCCCTTGACGGGGCATCCCCGCATTCTGCTTGGCGAGCCGGAAGGGCCGCTTGTTTTTCACAATCTGCTCTCGCGCTGCTACCTGGTCTTGACCGACAGCGGCGGCCTGCAGGAGGAGGCACCCTATTTTCACAAGCCTGTGCTGGTGCTGCGTGAGAAGACAGAGCGGCAGGAGGGGGTAGTAGCCGGTGTTTTGCGATTGGCCGGTCACAGAGACAGCCTGCTGCGCGAGGCCACTTGCCTTTTGTGCAGCGAAGATGCCTATCGGCAGATGGCCACAGCCAAAAGCCCCTTTGGCGACGGAAAAGCAAGCCGCCGCATCGCACAGGCGATACGGCGGTATTGGCATTAAGTAGGAACGACCCCTGCACGGCGCAGAGCCAAAAACAGGAGGGGCACCAGCACGATCTGCAGGGCAATGCCGGGCAAGGCCTCGGTCACATAGCCGGAAAGAAACATGGTAAAGCCATAATCCTTCAAATGCCCAAGACCGAGCAGCACCAGCTTAAAGGCACCGCCGGCCAGCCGCCCTGCCACCATAGCGGCAAGCAGAGACAGGTAAACAAAGCCCGGCTTTTTGGGCAACAGGCGGTAGCAAAGCGCGATGGTAAGCCCATAAACCGCCAGCTCCACACACATACCGACCGCCCCGGGAAAGAGCGGCGGCATGCCAAACATCAGGGAGCGGAGCAAGGGCGCGGCCAAGCCGACGATCAGCCCATACTGCGGACCGCAGATCAGCCCGCACAGCAGCACCGGCAGGTGCATGGGCAGCAGGGCGTTGCCAAGGTCACGCAGCTGCCCTGTCAAAAACGGGAGAACGATACAAAGGGAAAGGCAGAGCGCGGCATACACCATTCTCTGTAAGGATGCCCGACTCATCTGTTTAGCCATGACTCTTCCCTCCGTTTTTCAGTTTTTTTGCCAGATACTGCCCTGTATAGGAGTGCGGATTGGCCGCAACCTCCTCGGGGGTGCCGGTGGCCACCACCGTGCCGCCGCGGTCCCCCCCCTCGGGACCGAGGTCGATGATATGGTCAGCGCATTTGATAAAGTCCAGATTGTGCTCGATTACCACCACGGTGTTGCCGCCGTCGCGCAGGCTTTGCAGCACCTCGATCAGCTTGGCCACATCTGCCGTGTGCAGACCGGTGGTCGGCTCATCCAGCACGTAGATGGTACGCCCTGTTGAACGCTTGGAAAGCTCGGTTGCCAGCTTCACGCGCTGTGCCTCGCCCCCCGACAGGGTGGTAGAGGACTGCCCGATCTTGACATACCCAAGCCCCACATCACACAGGGTTTTGAGCTTACGGGTGATAGAGGGAATGCCGTCAAAGAAGGAAAGCCCCTCCTCTGCCGTCATCTCCAGCACCTCATAGATATTCTTGCCCTTGTATTTGACCTCCAGCGTATCGCGGTTATAGCGCATGCCGTGGCAGGTGTCACACTTGACATACACATCGGGCAAGAAGTGCATTTCAATACACTTCACGCCGTCGCCCTCACAGGCCTCACAGCGGCCACCGCGAATGTTGAAGGAGAAGCGCCCCGCGCCATAGCCGCGTGCCTTCGCCTCCGGCGTTTTGGCAAACAAGTTTCGGATGTCGGTAAACAGCCCCGTATAGGTAGCGGGGTTGGAGCGCGGCGTGCGCCCGATGGGGCTTTGATCGATGGCGATGATCTTATCCAGCTCCTCCACCCCTTCTATCCCCTTATGCGTGCCGGGATGCAGATTGGCACGATTGAGCTTGCGCGCCAGGGCGCGGTAAAGGATGCTATTGATAAGCGAGGATTTCCCCGAACCGGAGACACCCGTGACACAAATAAAGCAGCCAAGCGGCAACGAAACATCCACATTCTTGAGGTTGTTCTGCGAGGCACCGAGAATGCGCAGCGTTTTGCCGTTTCCCGCCTGCCGCACAGCAGGCACCGGGATATATTTGCGCCCGGAGAGATAGTCGCCCGTGATCGAATCGCGGTTTGCCGCTACCTCCTCCGGCGTGCCGGCAGCCACCACGCACCCGCCGTGAACCCCCGCCCCCGGGCCAATATCGACCACATAATCAGCCGCGCGCATGGTATCCTCATCATGCTCCACCACGATCACGGTATTGCCAAGATCACGCAGCTTTTTCAGCGTGCCGATCAGCTTATCGTTATCCCGCTGGTGCAGACCAATGCTCGGCTCGTCGAGAATATACATCACGCCGACAAGCGAAGAGCCGATCTGCGTAGCCAGACGAATGCGCTGGGCCTCGCCCCCGGAAAGCGTGCCCGCCTTGCGGGCAAGGGTAAGGTAATTCAGGCCTACGCTGCAAAGAAATCCAAGCCGCGCGCGGATCTCCTTTAAGATCTCATGCGCGATCTTTTCCTCGCTCTCGGTAAAGGTCAGATCGCTGACAAAGCGCAGCATATCCTCGGCCGAGAGGCGGCAGATCTCGTCAATATTCAGCCCGCCAACCGTGACAGCCAGCACCTCGTCAGAGAGACGCCGCCCCTTACACTTCGGGCAGGGCGCATCCTCAATAAAGCTTTCGTAATATTCGGCGGCCATTTGCGGATTTTGCTGAATGCGCCGCTCAATGATGGGAATGATGCCGTCATAGGTGACGGTCTGCCGCACGCCCTCCTTGCCGAAGTAGCGCACGATATCATAGGTCACCTGCCCCGTGCCGTACAGCAGCGCGTGCATGGCAAGATCGGAAAATTCACACAGCGGCGTGTCAATATCGCAGCCGATCTCGCGAAGAGCGGCGAGGATCAACGGCCCATTCCAGGACTGCTCATCAATCGTCTTAAAGCCGTTGCAGACAATTGCCCCCTGCCGCAGGGAAAGAGACAGGTCGGGAATGATCTTTTCTGGCGAGATGACGCGCAAATCACCAAGGCCCGCACAGGCGGGACAGGCACCTGTAGGACTGTTAAAGGAGAACATACGCGGCTCCAGCTCGCCAAAGCTGACGCGGTGCTCCTCACACGCGTACTTTTGCGAGAAGGAAAGCTCGGTCGCCTCCCCCTCCCCCTCGCGCGGGACAAGCGCAATGACCACGCGCCCATCGGAAAGCGAGAGTGCCGCCTCTACCGAGTCGGACAGGCGGGAGCGGATATCCTCCCGCATGACCAGACGGTCAAGGACGATATCAATATGGTGCTTTTGGTTTTTATCCAGCTTGATCTCCTCGGAGAGGTCATACATATTGCCGTCTATCCGCACACGGACGTAGCCGCCGCGGCGCGCGTCGGAGAGTACCTTTTCATGCATGCCCTTTTCCCCGCGCACAACCGGCGAGAGCACCATAAAGCGCGTCCCCTCGGAGAGTGCCATGATACTGTCAAGAATGCTGTCAATCGTCTGCTGACGGATCTCCTTGCCGCAGACCGGGCAATGCGGGATGCCGAGGCGGGCGTACAAAAGACGCAGGTAGTCATAGATCTCGGTGACCGTGCCGACGGTGGAGCGGGGATTTTTGGAGGTGGTCTTTTGGTCGATGGAGATGGCAGGAGAAAGGCCCTCTACCGAATCCACATCCGGCTTGTCCATCTGCCCAAGGAACATGCGCGCGTAGGAGGAAAGCGACTCGACAAACCGCCGGTGCCCCTCGGCATACAGCGTGTCAAAGGCAAGAGAGGACTTGCCCGAGCCGGAAAGACCTGTCAGCACCACCAGCTTATCACGCGGCACATCCAGGCTGATGTTTTTCAGATTGTGCACCCGGGCCCCCCGGATCGCAATTTTATCTGCCATTATTTGGTCACCTGTAATTCCTTAATTTTATCACGCAGGAAGGCGGCACGCTCAAATTCCAGCTGGCGTGCGGCGGTCTGCATTTCTTCACGCAGCGAGGCAATCAGCTCCTCGCGCTCAACAGCCGAGAGCTTTTCGCCCGCACGCGGCAGGCGTGCCTGCTTCTTTTCTTCCTTCTTGCCAATGGCGATCAGCTCCTGCACGTTCTTGCGTACCGTGGTGGGGGTGATGCCGTGCGCCTCGTTATAAGCCGCCTGAATGCGGCGACGGCGCTCTGTTTCGCGGATGGCAATATCCATGGATTTGGTCACGCGGTCGGCGTACATAATGACATGCCCATCCGCGTTTCGCGCGGCACGGCCGATGGTCTGTATCAGCGCGGTATCCGAGCGCAGAAGGCCGTCCTTATCCGCATCGAGAATGGCAACCAACGCCACCTCAGGAATATCCAGTCCCTCGCGCAGCAGGTTAATGCCAACCAGCACATCGTAAAGACCGAGGCGCAGGTCACGAATGATCTCCTGCCGCTCCATGGTCTCTACCTTGTGGTGGATATATTTGACACGCACGCCCTGCTCGCCGAGGTAATCGGTCAGATCCTCGGCCATGTTGGTGGTCAGCGTGGTGACCAGCACCTTGCCGCCCGCCGTTACCGTCTCACGAATCTCGCCCAGCAGGTCGTCTACCTGTCCCTCGATGGGGCGCACGGTGATCTCCGGGTCTAAAAGTCCCGTGGGGCGAATGATCTGCTCGACCACCGCCTCGGAATGCTCACGCTCGTAGCCGGCGGGCGTGGCACTGACAAAGCAGACCTGCCCCACGCGGTCTTCAAACTCATCAAAGTGCAGGGGGCGGTTATCATAGGCAGAGGGGAGGCGGAAGCCGAAGTCAACAAGGTTTTTCTTGCGCGCGGTGTCTCCCCCACTCATGCCGCGCACCTGCGGCACGGTGACATGCGACTCGTCAATAAACATGAGGTAATCCGACGGAAAATAGTCAAGCAGGGTATAGGGCGTTGAGCCGGCAGGACGACCGGCCAGCACGCGGGAATAGTTTTCAATGCCGGAGCAGAAGCCAACCTCGCGCAGCATGGCCAGGTCATACTTGGTGCGCTCCTCGATGCGCTGCGCCTCCAGCAGCTTGTTCTGCGAGCGGAAAAATTCTGCCCGCTCGATCATCTCGCGCTCGATCTCAAAGAGGGCTGCCTCACGCTTCTCATCCGAGACGGCGTAGTGCGTGGCGGGAAAGATGGGGGCATATTCCAGCCGACGGAGCGTCTGCCCCGTGACCACGTTGATCTCGCTGAGGCGGTCGATCTCGTCGCCAAAAAACTCCACGCGGATGGCGCGGTCGGTCGACGAGGCGGGAAAGATCTCGACCGTATCGCCGCGCACGCGGAACTTATCACGCACAAAGTTGATATCGTTGCGCTCGTAATTGTTGGAAATGAGACGCAGGATCAGCTTATCGCGCGAAAGCGGCATGCCGGGGCGCAGATCAATGACCAGCGTCTGGTATTCGGTCGGGTCACCCAGGGTATAGATGCAGGAGACCGAGGCCACGATGATGACATCCCGCCGCTCGAAGAGGGAGGAGGTGGCGCTGTGGCGCAGCTTGTCGATCTCATCGTTGACCAGGGCATCCTTTTCAATATACATGTCCCGCCCGGGGATATAGGCCTCAGGCTGGTAGTAGTCATAGTAGGAAACAAAGTATTCTACCGCGCTGTCCGGAAAAAACGAGCGCATCTCGGAGCAGACCTGGGCAGCAAGCGTCTTGTTCGGCTCAAGGATCAGGGTGGGCCGATTGAGCGCGGCAATGACGTTGGCCATGGTAAAGGTCTTGCCCGAGCCGGTTACGCCCAAGAGCGTCTGCGCCTTGGCACCCGCGCGAAAGCCGTCGCACAGCGCACGGATCGCCTCCGGCTGGTCGCCGGTGGGGGTATAATCACTTTTAAGAACGAAGCTGGTGTCTTGCAACGGTTTTTCTCCTTTCACGCGCGACGGTCACGCAAATAAATCAGCAATACGGTAATATCAGCAGGGTCGACACCGCTGATGCGAGCGGCCTGCCCCACGTTCAGGGGGCGAATCTCGTTCAGCTTTTGCGCCGCCTCAATCCGCAGGCCGCGCAGGCTTTCATAATCCAGGTCGGGTGGCAGGCGTTTTTCTTCCATTTTCGCCTGCTTTTCCACCTCGCTCTGCTCGCGGCGGATATAGCCCTCATATTTCACCTGCACCTCTACCGTCTCACGCACGGCGCGGGAAAGCGGTGGGCGGGTCGTATCTACAGCGGCAATCCCCTCATAGGTGATCTCGGGGCGGCGCAAAAGGTCGGCCAGATGAATGCCGGTGGTCAGGGGGGCAGAGCCGAGAGAGACCAGACATTCGTTCACGGCGGCCGATGGAGAGAGCGTGGCCTTCTCCAGCCGTTTGACCTCATTCTCGATCGCCTTGCGCTTCTCGCAAAAGACGGCGTAGCGCTCGTCATCAATCAGCCCGACGCGGTGACCAATGTCCGAAAGGCGCAGATCGGCATTATCCTGCCGCAAAAGCAGGCGATACTCGGAGCGGGAGGTCATCACGCGGTAGGGCTCCTCGGTACCTTTTGTAACCAGGTCGTCGATCATGGTGCCGATGTAGGAGGAAGCGCGCGGCAAAACCAGCGGCTCCTCCCCGCGCACCGAAAGCGCGGCGTTGATGCCGGCGATCAGCCCCTGCGCGGCGGCCTCCTCATAGCCGGAGGTGCCGTTAAACTGCCCCGCGCCGTATAGGCCGGAGATCGCCTTGAATTCAAGGGTGGGGTAAAGCGAGAGCGGATCGACGCAATCATATTCAATGGCGTAGCCATAGCGCATGATCTCGGAATTTTCAAAGCCGGGAAGCGACTCTACCATCTCGTGCTGCACGTCGGCCGGCATCGAGGTAGAAAAGCCGCCAAGGTACATTTCCTCGGTCTCGCGACCGGTTGGCTCTACAAACAGCTGGTGCCGCTCCTTATCCGCAAAGCGGACAAGCTTGGTCTCAATAGACGGGCAATAGCGCGGCCCTGTACCGGTAATGTTACCCGAATACATGGCACTACGCTCTAAATTTTCACGAATGATGCGATGCGTCTCACTATTGGTATAAACGATGTGGCAGGGCATTTGCGGCAGGGCGGCAAAGGCGGCCGGGTCAGTACGGGCAGAAAAGGGCACGGTATCCTCCTCGCCCGGCTGTTCCTCAAGGCAAGAGAGGTCAATGCTGCGGCGCGCGATGCGCGCGGGCGTGCCGGTTTTAAAGCGCATCAGGCGCACGCCGGCAGCACGCAGGCATTCCGAGAGACCATTTGCCGGCAGCATGCCGTCAGGGCCGGAGGGGAAGGTGTGCGAGCCGATAAAGACCGCGCCGGAGAGATAAGTGCCGGTAGCCAAAATCACACGATCAGCCTGCCAGGTCTCGCCCAAGGAGGTGCGCACGCCGCGCACGCGGCGGGTGCCGTCTGTTTCTTCAAAAAGAAGGTCGGTCACCTCGGCCTGCACAAGGCGCAGGTTTGGCGTTTTTTCAATGGTATGCTTCATTTGCAGGCGGTAGAGAACGCGGTCTGCCTGCACGCGGCGGGAGCGCACGGCCGCGCCCTTGCCCAGGTTCAACGTACGGGACTGCAATGTCACGCAGTCGGCCGCGTAGCCCATCTCGCCACCAAGGGCGTCGATCTCATAAACAAGATGCCCCTTGCCGCTGCCGCCGATGGAGGGATTGCAGGGCATGTTGGCAATGGCGTCGAGCGATAGCGTAAAAAGCACGGTGGAAAGCCCCATCCGCGCTGCGGCCAATGCCGCCTCTACCCCCGCGTGGCCCGCGCCGACCACCACAACCTGTGCCGATAAATTCATAATGCCCCTCCCATACACGGTTTATTATTATATTTTACCACACAGAGCGGGAAGGTGACAAGAGCATGTGAAAACTTTTTGAAAAAAGTTTTCACACTTTCAAAAACTTTTCCGATGCAACGGTTTTATGGGGCACCTCAGACTGCATAAAATGACAAAAAGGAGGCTCAAAATGGAGTTTTTTGCGTATCTTGCCGAGTTGGCAACAGCCATTCTGCCCCTTGCATTGTTGGCGGTGGGGGTATATTTTGGTCTGCTTTTGCGATTTTTTCCCTTTTTACACCCGGGGCGTGTGTTGCACGGCCTAAAAAAAGGAGGGACTGCCTCATTCAAGGCGACCTTTATGGCTCTGGCCGGCACGGTGGGGGTTGGTAATATTGCGGGGGTGGCATTGGCTATTTCGGCGGGCGGCGCGGGGGCGGTCCTTTGGATGTGGCTGTGCGCCTTTGCCGCCATGCTGCTGAAATATGCCGAGATCACGCTTTCCATGGCGCACCGCCCGGCGGACGGCGGGGGTGGCACGCCACAGGTGATGCGGGCGGTGGGCCTGCCCCGCCTTGGCTCGTTGTTTGCCCTGCTCTGCCTTGCCTACACGTTGCTTGTTGGCGGTGCTGTGCAGGCAAGTGCCGTGGCAGAATGCCTTTCGGATTGCTTTTCCCTCTCGCCGTTTCTCTCGGGGCTTGTGCTGGTAGGGCTGACGCTGCCGGTCATCTTGGGCGGCGGACGGCGCATTTCTGCGCTCACAGCCAAGCTGGTGCCGCTGATGTGCGCAGCCTACATCGCAGCCACGGTGGCGGTCATCGTTGCCAACCGCGCCGCGCTGCCGGGGGCAATGGCAGAGATCATGCGCGGGGCCTTTTCTCCCACGGCCGCTGCGGGCGGCGGGCTTGGCTTTCTTTCCTCCCGCGCGCTGCGCGTAGGGGCGGCGCGTGGACTGATGTCCAACGAGGGCGGCTGCGGCACCGCCCCCATGGCGCATGTCACCAGTATGGAAAAAAGCCCCGCGCGACAGGGGCTGTTTGGTATTGTTGAGGTGTTTGCCGACACCACCGTCATCTGCACCCTGACCGCCCTGGCACTCTTGACCGCCTGCCCCACGGTCGGGGCAAATGGTCTTGCCCTGGTGCGACTTGCCTTTTCTACCGTCTTTGGGCAGACGACAGGCATGCTGCTTTCGCTTTTGCTCTTCTTTTTTGCTTACGCCACGGTGCTCTGCCAAGCCTTTTACGGGCAGGTGTGTATGGACAGCCTGCCCCGCGCACGCGTGGCCTCTCCCCTCTTTTTTGTTGCCTTTTGCGCCGCGCTGCTGCTGGGCGCCATTGGCACCCCCGCCCTTGTGTGGCAGGCCTGCGACATTCTTTTGGCCATTATGACCCTTTGCAACCTGTTTCTGCTGATCAAAGAAAGAAAAGCAATCCTTCTTCTGACAAGGGAAGAAGGATTGCTCTCCTGACTTATTTTTGCAGCAACGCCACCTCGGTGCGGATGCCGTCTTCCACGGAGGAAAAGTCGGTCGGGGTAAGGCCTGTCACGCGCAGGACCTTGCCAACATCCATATCCCGATCAAAGGCGCGATCATAGCGCCACATGATCTCGCTTTTGGCTTTGACATCCGGGGTACTTTCGAAATACGCCTCGTCCGACACCCATTCCACCCGCAAGCCGATCGTCTTGCAGTAAGCATCTGCCACCTCGCCCCAGGTCATACCATGGCCGGAAAAAATGGTAAAAGCCTCACCGATTGCCTGCTGCTTGAACAGCAGATTGGCAATCAGCTTGCCCGAGTTGCCTGCCCAATCCAAGCCGGCATGCAGGTGCTTGGCCGACAGCGGCAACGGCATAGGCTTGCCCGCCCGCGCGTAGCGGAGGACATCGTCCTTTGAATTAAGCAAGAGATCCAGCCTGTATTGCGAAAAGGAAATGACCGGGCGCACGATCGTCCACCGCTCACCCCTGCATTCCTGCCACAAAAAGTCCTCGCAGCGTGCCTTACTGATACCATACGTATCCTTTTGCATCAGCCATTCGTTCTCCGCGTACACCTCATGCAAGCGGGGTGCATCCTCGGTTACAGGGTGCTGCTCGTTGGCGTAGACGCGGTAAGAGGAGAGAAAAATCAGGTGGTCGGTGTTTTTTATCAGAAACCGATAAGCCTGCTTATACGCCTCTACCTGCGGATAGTGGAGAAAATTGACAATGCCGTCATAGCGCTTCTTTTCAAACAGGGCGGCAAGCAGCTCCTCTGTCGCGTAGCCGCGGTGAAAGGTAAGACGCTCATGGTCCGCATGCTTCTCCTCCGGGCAAATCACATCCACATAACAGCCAAGGCGCAAGAGCTCACGCCCTGTATAGGTACCCAATGTACCGCCACCGGCGATCAAAAGCACATGTTTGTCCTTATACATAGACTCTCTCCTTTGTTTTTTGATTTCATTGTAGCACATCCTATCGGCAAAAACCATCTGCAATTCTGTTTTCTATGAAACAAAATACTGCAATTTCCGGCAGACATAAAAAGCGGGGCATCTTTTGATGCCCCGCGCCCTCCAATTTAGAGAGAGATCAGCTCTCCCAGTTGTGATACACGTTGGTAATATCGTCGTTGTCGTCCAGCTTATCCAGCAGGTTCTGCATGTTGTCAATATCGTCCTGGCTTTCCAGCGCAACGTAGGTAGAGGGTACCTTGGCGCGCTCGGCCGAGGAGATCGGGTAGCCCTTGGCGGTCAGCGCCTCGCTGATGGCGTAAACGTCATCCGGCTCGGTATAGATCTCATAAAGCCCCTCGCTGCTCTCAAAATCGGTTGCACCGGCCTCCAGCGCATCCTCCATCAGCTTGTCTTCCTCAATTTCGGAATCCTCGTCCTCAACAAGGATCACGCCCTTTTCAGAGAAGAGGTAGGAAACGCAGCCCATCGCCCCCAGATTGCCGCCATACTTGCTGAAGAAGTGGCGAACATCACCTGCTGTACGGTTCTTGGAGTCGGTAGCAGCCTCTACGATGACGGCAACGCCGCCGGGGCCGTAGCCCGCGTAGGTCATTTCCGCGTATACGGCGCCGTCCTTATCAAGCGACTTTTTGATCGCGCGGTCAATGTTATCATTCGGCACGTTGTTGGCCTTTGCCTTGGCAATCAGCTCGCGCAGCTTGCTGTTGCTGTTCGGGTCACCGCCGCCGGCACGAACGGCCACGGCGATCTCCTTACCGATTTTAGTAAAGATACCGGCTTTTGCGGCATCGGTCTTTTCTTTTTTATGCTTAATATTATTCCATTTACTATGTCCGGACATAACGGCATCTCCTTAAATTTTTTCGGTGGTCTTCATGCAGATCAGCCCCAGCGCACGACCAAGAACGGTGTGCACGGCATTTGTCATCGCGATGCGTGCCGCACGGGCAGTCTCATCGGTGCAGGTGATGATCTGGCAATCGTGATAGAAGCGGTTAAAGGCCGCGCAAAGCTCCAAAATGTAGCGCGTGACGCAAGAGGGCTCATATTCGGCAAGAGCCGCGTTGATGGTCTCGGGGAAGGTGGCCAGCGTCTTGCAGAGCGCAACCTCGGCCTCCTCCATCGCGTAGCTCTTCATTTCTCCACACTCGCCCGCCTTCTCCAGAATGCTGGCGGTACGCGCATAGGTGTACTGCGCATAGGGGCCTGTGTTACCATCAAAGGAGAGCGCATCCTCGAGAACGAAGTTGATATCACGCATACGGTTGTTGGCCAGATAGTGGAACACGATGGCACCCACGCCCACCGCCTCGGCAATCTCGTCGGGATTTTCGATGCCGGGGTTCTTCTCCAGCGTGATGGCGCGTGCCTTCTCAACGGCCTGTGCAAACAGGTCCTTCAGCAATACCACGTTACCGGTACGGGTAGCGAGCTTGGCACCATTGATGCTGACCGTGCCGTAAGGCACATGCACCAGGCGATCTGCCCACTCATAGCCCATCAGCTCGATGACCTTGAACCACTGGGCAAAGTGCAGGCTCTGGCCGGCGGAGGTCACATAGATGCACTTATCAAAATCGTAGGTCTCCTTGCGGTATACCGCAGCGGCGATATCACGCGTGGGGTAAAGCGTAGAGCCGTCACGCTTCAGAATGAGGCAGACGGGCATATTATATTCGTCAAGGTTGACGACCGAGGCACCATCATCCAGCGTCAAGAGATTCTTTTCACGCATCACATCCAGCTGACGGGGCATCTTGTCGGTATAAAAGCTCTCGCCGTTGTAGGAATCAAAGGTGATGCCCAGCATGGCGTAGGTCTTTTGATATTCACGCAAGCTGATCTCGATGAACCACTTCCACAGCGCGATATTTTCCTCATCATGCGCCTCCAGCTTCGCAAACTCGGCACGGGCGGCATCGCCAAGCGACTCATCCTGCTCGGCCTCGGCATGGAAGCGGACATACAGACGGACAAGCTCATCGATCTCACCGCTCTCAACAGCCTCACGCGAACCCCATTTGCGGTAGGCCACGATCAGCTTACCAAACTGCGTACCCCAGTCACCAAGGTGGTTGATGCCAATGCAATGATAGCCGGCAAACTCGTGCAGTAGCTTCAGCGAATGGCCGATCACCGTGGTACCAAGATGCCCGATATGGAAGGGCTTGGCCACGTTGGGCGAGGAATAATCGAGCACAACGGTCTTACCGTTGCCCGTGCGGGGAGAGCCGTACATATCGCCCTCGGCACGGATGGTATTGATCACACGTGCGGAAAATGCCGTGCGATCAATAAAGAAATTCAAATAACCGCCTGCTACCTCCGTACGCGCGATCTCGGTGCAAGAGAATGCACCGGCAAGCGCAGCAGCAATTTGCGGCGGGGCAGCGCGCAGCACACGGCTGAGCTTGAAGCAAGGGAGCGCAAGATCACCCATATTGGCATCCGGCGGATATTCCAGCATGGCAGCGATCTCATCAGCGGTAAGGGTAACAGCGGGGAAACAGGAACCGACAGCGGCAGCAAGTGCCTCGGCGGTCTTTTTCTTCAACGTAAGCATACCTACTCCTTTTTCTTGTATGTATGCGATCCCACAGCATACACAAAATCAAACCTAACTGTATTATTATATACGATAGAAAGAATTTTTGCAAGCCCTATTTTTCACTTTGTCATGTTTTTGCCGTTTCTTGGTGTGAAAAACAAAAAAGCGGCGTGTTTTTTCGTCATGATTGTACAATATTGATAAAAACTTTTTGCCGCCGTCTTGACTGTTCATGCAATCTATGATACAATAACTGCATCCATCAACCAAAAAAACAGGAGAAAAACATGAAACACAACCGTTGGCTACAAGCCCTTTGTCTGGTGCTGACCCTATGCACGGTGCTGGCACTCTGTGCCTGCCCGTCGGCAGAGACCCCATTGGATGACCCGAGCAAGCCCAACACCCCTGATACACCAAACACTCCCGATACACCAAGCACACCCGATACACCAAGCACACCCGGTGACGGCAAGCCCGTTCCGGATACCTATGCAGACGGCGCTGCCGTCAAGGGTTGCGGTGCCACCATCGAGGAGGGCAGCTTTGCCCTGAGTGCGACCACCTATGACGAGAGCACGGCCGAGGAGATCAAGGCGATTGCCTTCTTCCGCGGCGCGCAGCGCGGCGAGGGCAAGGTCTTCCGCATCAGCGATGGCAATGCGCTGACGATCAGCAACTCCGCGGGCCAAAGCTATGACGGCGAGGGCTCGATCCTGATCGCGCCGCAGGGCGTTGTGTTTGAGAACTGCCACGACCTCTCTCT
>JAFTQX010000077.1 GCA_017462545.1 Clostridia bacterium | reverse complement strand
GTTGAAAAGATCCTTCGCTACGCTCGGGATGACAAGACTTTTTTGTCATCCTGAGGGAGCAAAGCGACCGAAGGATCTTGTTGAAAAGATCCTTCGCTACACTCGGGATGACAAGACTTTTTTGTCATCCTGAGGGAGCAAAGCGACCGAAGGATCTTGTTGAAAAGATCCTTCGCTACGCTCGGGATGACAGGTAGAAGTGGCAAATGGCGATGACAGGTCACCACCATACCTACTTATCGGATCACAATGACCGGCAGCACCGACCCCTCCGCTGTGACACCGTTACGGATACGGCGGAAGACAAAGGTGACCACGTCTCCCTCGTTGAGCGAAAGCGAGAGATCGGCGATGGCCTTGTTGATCTCCTCCAGCGTGGCATCCTTGCGCACGGTGTAGAAGACGGCATTGTCACTCGCATTCTCGGCGGCCGTCGGCCAGACGGGCTTGCCGTTGACACAGATGGCAAAGAGATAATCGTTGAGCCCCGCGTGGATTTGGTCAAAGGAGAAGGTGGCCTCGCCCGAGGCGGGCACTTGGAAGGAATAGCCGGCATCCCATTGGTCAAGCGGGCCGACCACACAATTGTTGGTGATGTTCACGCCGCCGTGACCTGCCCAGATGTTTTTACCGTCATAAAGCCAGCCGTAACGCCAGTCAAAGCCGACGTAGGGGGTAAAGGCACCACTGTTTTTGTCGATATAGCCGCACGCAAAGAAACGCCCAAAGCCGCCGAAGGCGGGGTTGCCGTTGGCACCCGTGATCACCAGCGGGCGATGATCCGAGAAGGCAAAGCGCATATATCGCTCGACCGACAGGGTTTTGGTTTCCGTTTCGCCGTTGGCCGTTGAAAGCGAGACGGTCACCTCGTCACCGGTGGCGGCACCGATCAAGCGGCAAAGGTCAAGCGTTTTGCCCTCGCCATCGGTGGCAAGCGAGACGCTCGCACCAACCGATTTGGCACGCCACAGGGGCGTGACGCGCGGCACGGCGGTCACGCAGGTCTCCCCGTAGGAGAGCGTCAGGATCTCCCCGACCGTATCGGTGCCGTTGTAGGCGAGCAGATCGATCTGCGCCTCGCCCGTCGGCATCTGCCGCAGGCCGGAAAGATAGAGCAGGCTTTCTACCGCGAGAGCGGCCGTCTCGTTGGCGGCGGCGGCGGTCAGAGAACCATCCTCACCGTACAGCTCGGCCATGGTCTTTGGCGGCTCGTAGCCGTAATAAATGAGAAACTTGTGGCGATCATACTGCGAAAAATGCGCGGAAACGGCCGCATCGCTGTACCACGCGCCGGCCGTATCGGTCAGCAGATGGACGCTTTGCAGCTCCCCGCCCATGCCGGCAGCGCAAAGCTGCGCCGTGCGCGGGCCGCTCATGGCGGCGATGGCATAATCATTGCGGCGAACAGCGCGGCAGCCGAGCAGACCGCCGAAGGTGGGGGTATGCTCGGTATCTCCCACCGAGAAGGTGAGCGTATCCGCAAGCGAAACAGAGAGCGTTTGCAGGGCGGCGAGGTAAGCCTCGGCGCTCATGGTGCTGTCCGTCTCCCCCTGGGAGAGGAACCAGCCGGTGCGGGCGTGGGTGAAATGCCCCGCGCCATATTCATAGCGGAGAAGGGAGAAGACACCCTCGGCCACGGCCGAGAGGGTGGCAAATTCGTTTGCCGCGCCGGGAACGGTAGGGGCAGTCGGCAGCAGATCGTTGATCGAGCAGTGCTCCTTGGCCAGGTTGATGACCCAAACATGCTCGCCCGTCTGCTCGACCCACTTATAGGCCAGCGGGGCGGCAATGGCGGCACGGCGGCCCTTGCCGGCGGTGGTCAGCTCGTTGGTGGCGTAGTACAGCTCGCCCCCCGTTTGGGAGATCTGATTTTCGATCAGCATATCGGGCAGGTAATCGGCAACCGAGGAGGGATCTACCCGGCTGGAGCTGCCATGCTCGGGGAAGGTGTAGTACACGAGGCCATCGGTCGCGCGCAGCAGGGCGGGGTCTGCCTCGCTTTTGCCGCGGGCATCCTCCTCACCAAGAAGAAAGAAGACGGCAAGGCGCGCCGGGCGCACGGTGATGGGCAGGCGGACCTCCTCACCGTTTTGCGCATAGACCAGCGTGGCGCGGCCGACACCGCGTGCGCGGATGGTAAAGGCGCTTTCGGTCTCCTCGGTGATCTCAAGGAGGGTATAATCGGCCGTCTCGACATCCTCCAGCGCAAGGAAGCGGCCGTCTACGGTGCAGCTTTCGTCATAGCCGAGCGAAAGCGAGGTCGTGCTGACAGCGGGCGGCGGCAGGACGCCTGCGGCGGGATCCTTTGTTCCCGTCCCGGTGAAAAATTTCTCATAGATGCCGATCTGGGCACAGCCGCCAAGCGAGGGCAGCAAAAGCAGAAGGGCAAGCAGCAGGGCGACGATCCGCGTCCGTTTCTGTTTCATATCAAGATCCTCCGTGGGGATGGTATGGTTTCTTCGGTTATATCCTATTATATATGATTTCGCTCAAAAAAGCAAGAGCTTTTGCGCGGAGAATTGCAAAAAGTGCACAAGGTTGCCCTTTGATCGGGCGGGGCGGGTGTCTCCCTCCTCAGAGGGAGGCAAGGAAAGTAGCTCTCCCATTGGGGGAGGCTTATTTCATAAAGCAGGAAAAAGGCACAAAAGCAAAACGTGCGCGGGTGATTGCTTTTTTGAAAAATGTATGCTATAATAGAACTATCCTTTCCATACATTCCACAAGGAGGCATTATGAAAAAGCTGATTTCTCTGTTTTTGGCTGTCCTGCTTTGCGTGACCGCCCTTTCCTCGTGCTCGCTGTTTGCCTACACCTTTGACTACGAAAACGAGGATCTGACCCCCTACGTTACCCTGCCCAATCTGGCTGCGGGACGACTGCAGGTGACCTTGGATGCACCCCCCGAGCCGATCACCGAAGAATGGGTGGACAACTACATCGACGAAATACTTGTCGAGCGGAATGCCTATTACCGCCCCATTGACGAGCCGGGCATCGTGTGCGAGATGGGCGACACGCTTGGGATCACCTACAAGGGCGTGCTGGTAGAGACCCTGACCCTTGCCGGCTTTACCGAAAAGGGCACGAACAAGGACGGCACCCCGCTGACCGCCGAGCAGATCAAGAACCTCAAGGGCTTTTCGGGCGGCGAGGCAACCTCCACGCAATATCTGCAGCTTGGCTCCGGCTCGTACATCGACGGCTTTGAAGAGGGCCTTGTCGGTAAGTGCGTCGGCGACGCGCGCATCCCGCTGGAGCTCACCTTCCCGAATGATTACTCCAACCGCGACATGGCGGGCAGGCAGGTCGTCTTTTTTGTCAGCATTCACAACAAGCTGCAGACGGTAAAGGAGCGTGCGCTTGCCTTTGGCGACGCGGTTTACCTGACCTATTCGGCCACGCTGGATGACAAGGACAAGGCATACGAATTTCTTGCCGAGGCCTCCGGCCAGCTGGAAAAGGAGGAGGTTACCGCGCTTGTCAATCTCTCCAAGGATGACCAGTTCCACGCCGCGCTGATTCGGGAGTTTAGCAAACGGCCGGACGATAACCGTTTCGGAAGTCAATTTACCTTCTCGGATGATAAAAATCTGGTCATACGCTCCGACGTGGATGGCGAGCAGATCAACCAGGACGTCACCGTAACCGTCCACTATACCGTAACCGTGCACAAGCTGTGCACCGTGCGCTACTGCACGCACAAGGATGCCGAGAGGGGCGAGCCGGAGCTTTCCACGCTGAAGCGTTATTTCGGCTACACTTCCCCTGATGCCGAATTTGCGAGCTATGCCGACTTCAAGGCCGCGCTGACCGACAAGCTGACGAGAGAGCAGCAGATCGAGCAGATCGAGGAGCGGCGCAGAACCGCCTTTGAGGCACTGCTTGAGGCAAGCACGCTGGATCTATCAAGCGAGGAA
The DNA here is from genome assembly GCA_017462545.1 of Clostridia bacterium. Taxonomy (GTDB): domain Bacteria; phylum Bacillota; class Clostridia; order Oscillospirales; family CAG-272; genus UBA1740. The sequence continues at coordinate 6,504 of JAFTQX010000077.1, read as the reverse complement.
ATGACGCGGTTGCTTGAGGAGTATGTCAATCAGCTTAGCCAATATACCGGTTACGTTGATATGTTTGCCCTTACTTCAAACGACCAATTCCTCATCTATGACGGAACATTGAACGGCTTTACCTCTATCTCCGGCAGCGATGGAAAGCTGGTGTATTCTCAGATGATCCCCGGCACCGAGATCGGCGACAGCATTCGCGTCGAATATGGCTCCTTGCCGCAAGGCAGCGGAACGATTTCCACGATTGTGCCGGGCAACGGTATTCAATTCGGGGAACCCACCACGCCGGGTCTGTCCCAACCGGCTGTTTACTATGGGCAGGTCACGCGCGAATCGTTTATGTTCAATTTTTATTTGGATTGCTATAACAGTGGTACCAAGAACATCAGACACGTAGCCCAAGAATACGCGAGCGAGCGCTTGGTGTTTTACCAGTACGCGAAGGAATACGGCATTGCCGCGCTGACCGAGGCGGAATATGAGGCCGGCTATGAGGCCTACCGGGCACTATACACGCCGGGCAAGGATCTTTTTGAGGAGATGGGCATCACCGAGGAGCAATTCCGCGAGCTGCTTTACTGGGATAAGGTGATCGATCACCTGATTGAAAACCATTGCGAGATCACCCACGCCCCGGAAGAAACCGAAGAATAAAGAACTGACCGACCGCGTCTGCGGTCGGTCTTTTTGCGCCGCCCGCAGGGCGCCCTCTCCGTAGGGAGGGGGGCTTGGTTACTCCCAAAGGGAGCCTATCTATGCCGCGCCGAAAGGAACAAAAGCGAAACGTGCGCGGGTGATTGCTTTTTGGAAAATTGTATGCTATAATAGGAGCATCCTTTGAAAAGTTTCATTCATCCACCAGGAGGCATTATGAAAAAGCTGATTTCCCTCTGCTTGGCTGTCCTGCTTTGCGTGACCGCCCTTTCTTCGTGCTCGCTTTTTGAAAAGAAGCTCGAAAAGCCGAACATGCCTGAGTTTGACTACCAAAACGAGGACATTTCCCCCTATGTGACGCTTGGCGATTATCAAAGCACCAAGCTGCCGGTAGACGTGACGCTGATAAATACCACCGTCACCGAGGACGAGGTCAACCGGCAGATCGACGACCTGCTGATTTCGAAGAAAAAATATTACAAGCCCATCACCGAGCCGGGCACCGTGTGCGAGATGGGTGACACGGTCGGCATCACCTACAAGGGCGTGCTGAGAAAGACCCTGCTGGCAGCCGGCCTCCCGGCTGACGGCACCGGCGCAAGCGACGAGCAGGTCAAAAAGATGCGCGGCTTTTCGGGCGGCGAGGCAACCTCCACGACCTATCTGCAGCTTGGCTCCGGCGTTTTCATCGACGGCTTTGAAGAGGGGCTTGTTGGCAAGCAGGTCGGGCAGCAGCACATCCCGCTGGCCATCACCTTCCCGGAGGATTATTACAGCAACGAGGATCTCGCCGGAGAAAAGGTGGTCTTTTTTGTCACCATTCACGAAAAGCTGCAGACGGAAGAGGTGCGCGACCTGGCCTTGGGTGATGAGATCTACCTCACCTATGAGGCGGTGCTGGACGAGCAGGACAGCATGTACCGGGAGGATGCCAAGGATGCCGGGCTGCTGACAAATGGGCCTGTCACCAAGCTCCTTTCCCTTTCCAAGTATGACCAGTTCCACGCTGCACTGATCAACGCCTTCAACACAAGAGGCGCGCAGCGTCCGAACAGCGAATTCACCTTTTCGGATGAACGAAACATCGTGCTGGTAGAGACAGGGGACGAGGTAACGAAGAAAAACTACACCGTGACCGTCCACTACACCGTGACCGTGCACAAGCTGTGCTCTGTGCGCTATTACACGCACAAGGATGTCGAAAACGGCAGCCTCTCCTTTGCCGATTTCTGTACCAAGGCGAATATTTCCGCCGATGACTATGCAGACTTCGCCTCCTACAAGCAGGCATTGACCGAATCGATCCGCCTTGGGCGGGAATACACCTACCTCACCGAGCGGCGCGAGGGGGCACTTGCCGCGCTGATCGAGACAAGCGAGGTAGACTTTACCAATGTTAAGGTGCAGGAAATGGTCGCCATGCGCGTTGACAAGATCAAGGCGGAGATCGATTACATGGTTCAGCTGGTAGAGACGGATGATGCGTATGCTTCTACCTATGAGATGTACAAGCTGTATTACGGCGACGAAGACATGACCGCTCTCGAATATGTGCTCATGACCTACGGCTACAAGGAGAGCGATCTGGACATGACGAACCAAAGCAGCAGACTTCTGACCGACTGCCGGGAGCATGTGGTGGAGCAGCTGGTGTTCTGGCAGTACGCCAAGACCGAGGGCATTTCCTCTGTCTCCGACGAGGAATATCAAGAGCGGCTTGAAGAGTATATCAAGCTTTACAGCTTCGAAAACGAAGCCGACCTTTTGGAAAAGATGGCCCTCACCCCTGCGCAGGCGCGCGAGATGATGTACCGCGACAAGGTGGCTGATCATCTGTTTGAAAGCTACTGCCAAGAGAAGTACACGCCCGAAGAGGACTGACCAAAAACGACCGACCGCAGGCGCGGTCGGTCGTTTTTGGCGGGGAAAAGCACCCAAAACTCCGCGTTTAGACGGGCAAATTTTAATTTTTTGAAAAGATTTTGCCGCGAATACAGAAAATTATAAAAAACAGTTGTTTTTTTGAAAAATGTGTGTTATAATAAAAAGCACTCTTCTGAGAATTGCCCTCTTTTTGTGCGCCAATTTTCAGAATGATCCCCGTTTTTCCCCGTCAAATCAGCGCGCGGAGGGGCGCGCAAACAAAATAAAAGAAAAGGAACGAAAACCATGAAGAAACTCACTTCCCTGCTTTTGGTTGCCCTGATGCTCTTCTCCGTCCTGCTCACCTCCTGCGGGCAGACCGAGACCGGCTTTGACTACCAGAACGAAGACCTCACCCCGTACGTAACGCTTGCCGACTACCTGGCGCTCAAGCTGCAGGTGGATGTTGGCAATCTGGCCGCAACCATCACCGAGGACGAGGTCAAGGAATACATCAACGACCTGCTGATCTCCAAGAAGGCATACTACAAGACCATCACCGAGGCAGGCAAGGCCTGCGAGATGGGTGACACGGTTGGTATCACCTACAAGGGCGTGTTGGTAGAGACCTTGACCCTGAGCGGCTATACCGAAAAGGGCACGAACAAGGATGGCACCCCGCTGACCGCCGAGCAGATCAAGAACCTCAAGGGCTTTTCGGGCGGTGAGGCAACCTCCACGACCTACCTCCAGCTTGGCTCCGGCTCGTACATCGACGGCTTTGAAGAGGGTCTGGTTGGTAAGAAGATCGGCGATAAGGGCGTTGCTCTGACCCTGAAATTCCCGAAGGATTACTCCAACAAGGATCTGCAGGATAAGTCGGTTGTCTTCTTCGTGAACATTGTGAACCAGCTGCAGCTGGTGGATGCCCGCGAGCTGGCATTTAAGGATATCATTTATGTGACCTACAAGGCTGTGCTGGACGAGAAGGACAGCATGTACAAGAAGGATGCCGAGGATGCAGGCCTGCTGAAGGAAGAGGCTGCTACCGAGCTGATCACCCTGTCCAAGGACGACCAGTTCCACTCCGCGCTGATCAACGCCTTCAAGGAGCTGGCAGAGGGAGAGCGTTGGAATAAGGAATTCACCTTCTCCGACGACAGAAACGTTGTGATTAAGAATGTCCCCACCGATGGTGAGGGCGACAAGACCGAGGGCGAAGGCACCACCGAAGGCGATAAGACCGAGGGTGACAAGACCGAGGAAACCCCCGCACCGCAGACCGAGGGTGACGGCACTACCGAGGGTGATAAGACCGAAGGCGACAAGACTGAGGGCGATAAGACCGAGGGCGATTCCACCGGCAGTGTTACCAACAAGGACGTTACCGTTACCGTCAACTACACCGTTACCGTTCACAAGCTGGCAAACGTTCGTTACTGGACGGCTGACGAGGCAGAGTCCGGCGAGCTGAAGTTCTCCGAGTTCTGCACCAAGACCGGCATTTCGAGCACCACCTATACCGACTACGCCTCCTATAAGAAGGAAATCACCGAGGGTATGCAGCTGGAGCGCGAGGTTCAGATCGGTGCTGACCGCCGTCAGGGCGCTTTTGCCGCACTGGTTGAGAAGAGCGAGGTTGACCTCTCCTCCGCAAAGATGAAGGAGCTGGTAAAGGCTTACTGCGATGAAGTCAAGGAAAACATCGACTACATGACCATTCAGGTACAGACCGACAACAATCTGTATCAGCAATATTACCTCTACACGCTGTACTACGGTCAGACATCCGTTCGTAACTACGTTCTTTCCTCCTACGGCTACAAGGAGAGCGATCTGGACACCACCAAGAAGAACAGCAAGCTGTTGACCGACGCAGAGGAATATGTGACCGAGCGTCTGGTATTCTGGCAGTATGTAAAGGAGAACAACATCCCTGCACTGACTGACGATGAGTACAACAAGGGCTACGAAGAGTACAAGAGACTGATGGATTACGATGAGGAAGATCACAAGGATCATGACCACGAGGCAGGCGACATGCTGGCCGAGATGGGCATCACCGAGGAGCAGCTCCGCGAGGCTCTGTTCTGGGATAAGGTAACCGAGTATCTGGCTACCAACCATTGCGACATCCATCCCCTGCCCGTTAAAGATAAGTAATTTTCCCCCCTCCAACCGACCGCGTTTATCGCGGTCGGTCTTTTTTTGTAAAACGAAAACCACCCGCTAAACGGGTGGTTCCAAAGAGGCTTTTGCTGTTGAGCAATCCCGCCGCGGCGGCAGGGGCTTCTGCAAAAAATAGAGACGAAGGTGCGGGAGGAGCGAGCCCCTCCCCTACGGTGGTTGGCTTGGCCGTGCCTTCGTTCCGGCCTGCTTTGCCGCAAGCGTTTCTCCCTGCGGACCGTCCGGGAGGCCGGTCCCTACCACAAAAAGGGAAATTTCCCCTGTTCCGGCCGGTTTTGCCGCAAGCGTTTCTCCCTGCGGACCGTCCGGAGGCCGGTCCCTACAAAACCGGATGCACCTACCACCGTAGGGACAGGCGTCCTCGACTGTCCGCTCTAACCGTTTCTACCTATTCCATGCTTGCTTTGCCGCAAGCGTTTCTCCCTGCGGACCGTCCGGGAGGCCGGTCCCTACAGTGGGTATAACGCATATCAACCCGCCACCGACTCATCTTTTCGATATGCCCAATGCCCACAGACCAACAAGCTGCTCTTTGGTACTTTCTGTCAGCAGACAGAAAGTACATCCCTCATTCGCGAGAGGAACAAAAAGCCGCGCACCTGCTCCTTTCGTGTGAGCATACACGGGGGCCGTCGGTCACACCGAGCCGTCGCGCGACACCCGCGGGGTGTCATCCTGAGTGGAGTGCCCGCCCGAGATTCCACTTCGGCTGCGCCTCGTGCTTTCGCGCTTTGCGCGAAAGTTCGACTTCGTACCCCTCACGCGTCATCCTGAGTGGCTGGGGTTCCCCGAAGCGAGCTTGCCGAGCTTTGGGGGTCCACAGTGAAGGGCGTAGCCCGTAATCGAACCCCGAAGGGGTGCCACCGTCAGGTGGCAGGATCTCGTGAGGGGTACTCCGCTCAGAATGACAGCGGGCGGGCACGCAACCGAACCCCGCAGGGGTGCCACCCTTGGGTGGCAGGATCTTGCGCGGCTTACGCCGGGGGAATCCGTAACCGTTCCCCCCGCCCCCAAAAAGACAAAAACCCGCCACCTATGCAACACACGGGTGGCGGGTTTTTCCGTTTTTTCTTAGTTCTTCAGGCTATGGATCGGCGCCGGGATCCGTCCGCCGCGCGAAATAAAACGCGCGCAGGAATTGGTATTCAGCGGGATGACGGGCGCATGGCCGAGCAGACCGCCAAAGTCCAGCTCCTCGCCGATCTTTTTGCCGATGGCGGGGATCACACGCACAGCGGTGGTCTTGGTGTTGGCCACGCCGATCGAGATCTCGTCTGCGATGATGCCGGAAATGACCTCGGCAGGCGTGTCACCCGGGATGACGATCATATCCAGGCCGACCGAGCAGACCGCCGTCATGGCCTCCAGCTTCTCAATGGAGAGCGCGCCGCACTTGACCGCATCGATCATGCCCGCATCCTCCGAGACCGGAATAAACGCGCCCGAAAGGCCGCCCACATGCGAGGATGCCATCACGCCGCCCTTTTTGACTGCGTCATTGAGGAGCGCGAGGGCTGCCGTGGTGCCGTGCGCGCCGCAACGCTCAAGGCCCATTTCCTCCAAAATATGCGCCACCGAATCACCGACGGCGGGCGTGGGGGCGAGAGAGAGGTCGATAATCCCAAAGGGCACGCCCAGACGCCGCGAGGCCTCGCTGGCCACCAGCTGCCCGACACGCGTGATCTTGAAGGCCGTTTTCTTTACGATCTCGGCAAGGGCCGAGAAATCACAATCGCCGGCTCTCTTGATGGCCGAGGCGACAACACCGGGGCCGGAAACGCCCACGTTGATCACGGCATC
>JAFTQX010000005.1 GCA_017462545.1 Clostridia bacterium | reverse complement strand
TGTTTTCGGAGGTTTTGCGGAATGGAGATTACCTTGAGCGAGATTCTTCATCACTTTGACGTCAAGCTTGACGATGACAACGAGATTCCCTATGGCAACGGCCATATCAATACGACATTTGTAGTGGGAAAGAAGACCAGGTATATTCTGCAAAAGATCAATACCAACGTGTTTCACGATCCTGCTGCGGTGATGCGCAATATCGTTGCGGTTACCGCGCATCTTCGCGAGAAGGTTGCAGCCGCAGGCGGCGACCCCTCCCGCGCTACTCTGACCCCTATCTATACGCCTGACGGCAAGAGCTACTGGGATGCTCCCAACGGCGATTGCTATCGTCTGTACCTCTTTATTGAAGGTACGGTTTGCTATGACCAGGTAGAGAATGCCGATCAGCTGTATCATGCAGCGCGTGAGTTCGGTAAATTCCAGAATATGCTGGATGATTTCCCGGCAGATACGCTTGCCGAGGTTATTCCCAACTTCCACAACACAAGAGATCGTTTCCGCATGTTCCGCGAGGCGGTAGATGCCAACCTGGCCGGCCGCCGCGATGAGGTGGCAGAGGAGATCGCCTTTGCTATGGCGCGTGAGGCTGATACCGGCATCGTGCTGGATGCGATCGCTGACGGTAGCGTTCCGCTGCGCGTTACGCATAATGACACCAAGCTGAACAATGTTATGCTGGATGCCAAGACCGGTGAGGGCGTTTGTGTCATCGACCTGGATACGGTTATGCCCGGCTCGCTGCTTTATGACTTTGGTGATGCGCTTCGCCTTGGCGGCAACTCGGGTGCCGAGGACGAGACTGATCTGTCCAAGATTTACTTCCGTCTTGACTATTTTGAGGCGTTCGTGCGTGGCTTTGTACAGGAGCTTGGCTCCAAGATGACCCCTCGTGAGATCGAGCTGCTGCCCTTCTCGGTCAAGCTGATGACCTATGAGTGCGGTATTCGATTCCTCACGGATTACCTCAATGGTGATACCTATTTCCGCATTCACCGTCCGAAGCATAATCTCGACCGTTGTCACACCCAGTTCAAGCTGGTAGCGGATATGGAAGCAAAGATGGACGAGATGAAAGCGATCGTAAAAAAATACATAGGGTGATGATATGAATAACGTCAGAATTGGTCTGATCGGCCTTGGACAGCGTGGCGGCGGCGTTCTTCGTGATGTGCTGCTGCAAAATAAGGAAAAGGTTACCGTTACCGCTGTGTGCGATCTGTATGAGGATCGCGTGCAGGATGCCATCAAGCATATCACGGCGGCCGGATGCCCTGCTCCCTTTGGCACGGTGAATTACCACGAGGTGCTGACGCGTGAGGATGTTGACGCGGTGCTGGTTATTTGCTCCTGGGAGGATCATGTACGCGTGGCAGTAGATGCCCTGTATGCAAGCAAGCCGGTCGGCATGGAGGTAGGCGGTGCTTACTCGGTAGAGGAGTGCTGGTCGCTCGTTCACGCACAGGAGGAGAGCGGTACCCCCTTTATGTTCCTTGAGAACTGCTGCTATGGTCGCCGTGAGATGATGGTCATGAATATGATCGATCAAGGCGTTTTCGGTGATATTGTACATTGCTCCGGCTCGTATGAGCATGATCTGCGCCATGAGGTTACACACGGCGAGGAGCTGCGCCACTACCGCCTGCGCAATTATATCCATCGCAATTGTGAAAACTATCCCACGCATGAGCTTGGCCCAATCGCGCAGATCCTGCGCATCAATCACGGCAACCGCATGCTTTCCCTGACCTCCACCGCCTCGCGTGCAGCCGGTATGCATCAGTACGTGCTGGATCATATGTCTGAGGTTGGTAAGCTGGCCGATGTGGATTTCAAGCAGGGCGACGTGGTGACCACGGTCATCAAGTGTGCGGGTGGCGAAACCATTCGCTTGACGCTTGGCACCTGTCTGCCTCGTTTCTACAGCCGTAACTTTACCGTCAACGGTACAAAGGCGATGTATGAGGAAAACTCGGATTCCTTCTTTATCGATGGCGATGAGGAAATGGTGAAGACCGAGTGGAACTGGCGCACCCAGTTTGGCAATGCCTCCAAGTTTGAAGAAAAGTATGAGCATCCCGTATGGGATAAATTCCTGCATGACGGTCTGCGTGGCGGACACGGCGGTATGGACTGGCTGGTATACGGCGAGTTTGTGGACTGTTTGCTTGAAAATCGTCCTTTTCCGATCGACGTATATGATGCCGCTGCATGGATGGTAATCACCCCGCTTTCCGAGCAATCGATCTCGACCGGTAGTATGCCGGTAGCGATTCCCGATTTTACAAACGGCAAGTGGACAAATCGATAATGGAACAAAGCCCTCATCAACGATGAGGGCTTTGCTATATAAAAACAGCGGCGTAAAGCCGCTGTTTTTTAAGTAAAATCTTGATCGTTTTTGGTGTGCGACAAAAAGGCTTGCAGCTTTTTTGTCTTGGGGTGCTCAAAGATTTCCTCAGGCGTACCTGCTTCGGCAATCACGCCGTCAGTAATGAAAATGACCTTATCAGAAACGTGACGAGCAAATTCCATTTCATGCGTGACGATAATCATGGTGCGCTCTGAATCCTTCAAGGAACGGATGACACGCAAAACTTCACCCGTCAGCTCGGGATCAAGAGCGGAGGTCGGCTCGTCAAAGCAAAGAATCTCGGGGGAAAGCATCAGGGCGCGGGCAATAGCCACACGCTGTTGCTGACCGCCTGAAAGCTCGCAGGGATAGTTGTCTCTCTTGTCACGCAAGCCAACGGTGGTAAGTAGTTCCTCTGCTCGTGCAAGGATCTCTTCTTGACTTTCGTGCTTGCCGCTTTTGCTCATGCGTTTAGCACGCAGCTTGGGGGCCAGCATGAGATTGTCAATGACACTATACTGCGGGAATAGGTTGAACTGTTGAAACACTAGGCCAAAGGAAAGCTGTGCCTCGGGTGTAACCACCGGTTTTTCGCCCTCCGTGGCACAGTATACGCTTTTACCACCGACAATGATCTCGCCGCTGTCGGCCGTTTCCAAAAAGTTTAGACAACGAAGCAGCGTGGTTTTTCCACCACCGGAGGAGCCGATAATGGAAAGAACCTCGCCTTTTTCAAGAGAAAGGTTGACTCCCTTCAGCACCTCCGTATTGCCAAACCGCTTGCGAAGGTTCTTGATCTCTAACATGTTCATGCAAGCCACCTCCTACGCTTTGAAATAATCCAGCTTCTTCTCCAACCAACGGAAGAGGAAGGTCAAGAGGGCGGTAAATACCAGATAGTAGATCGCGGTGTAGAACAGCGGCCACAAAAGGCCTGCGTTCTTTTGGTATCGCTGCGCAAAATAGATCAGCTCGTAGTAGCCGATGACGCGGGCAAGTGAGGTGTCCTTGACCAGGGTAATGACCTCGTTTGACATTGGCGGGATGATCCGCTTGACCACCTGCAGCAGAATGACCTTAAAAAAGATTTCGCTTTTGGTCATGCCAAGCACCTTGCCGGCCTCATACTGTCCTCGGGAGATCGATTCGATACCGCCTCGGTAAATTTCCGAAAAGTAGCAGGCATAGTTGATGGTAAAGGTGAGGTAAACAGCGGTCGGCTCTGTCATTAAGATCTGTCCCATAATCAGACCGGGGCCGTAGAAAACAACCAGCAGCTGCAGCATTAGTGGTGTACCGCGGATGATCCAAACGATGCCGCGCGTGAGCGCGGAAAGAGGCTTGAACTTAGCCATAGAGCCAAAGGCAATGATCAGCCCGAGCGGCAAAGCCAAAAGCAGGGTGACAAAGAAAATTGTCAGGGTATAGCTAAAGCCATTCAAGAGGTCGAGGGTTATGTCAATAAATTGATTCATATTCCTTACTCAAACAAGTGCTCGGGGCACCGTGTGTCCCGAGCACCTCTTTTGTTTTCCTTGTTTATTTAATCAAAGCCTTGGCAAGCGTCAGGTCAACGATCGCAGCCTGAGAGGAACCGGAAAGCACCTCCAGCAGCGCGTCGGTCTGGCCGCTCATGCTCTTCAGACCGCCCTTCAGCGCGGCATTATCCTGAATGACCTTCTCACCGGCGGAGCCGGATTCGGCAGCAATTTTCAGACCGGCCAGATCGCTGATGGCCTTATACTTTTCAGCATCAGCCTTCTTTACAACAGCAACCTGCGTGTTGTACATGTAGGGAACGGTGCAGTCGGCAGCGGCCTCGATCGCATCGGTAATCGTCATGCCGTTCCAGATGCAGTCGATGCTCTTGGAAGCAAGTGCCTCCAGCTTGAAATCCCAATCGATTTCCTTGAACTCTACCTCAACGCCCAACTTTGCGCCAACAGCGCGGGCGTAATCAGCATCAAAGCCGATCCAGTTGCCCTGCTCGTCGCGGTAATCCATCGGCTTGTAGTCGGTAATGCCAACTACAAGTTTGCCCTTGCCCTTGATGTAATCATAGTCGCCACTGCCCTCGCAGGGGTCAGCCTTGGGGGTGTAGTCACCCTTACCAACAGCGCCAACCTCATAGGTGGTGGAAAGCTCAGCCAGCTTGCCCTCCTCGATCAGCTGCAGGGTGATGTCCTCAACCTTGCGGGTCATGTCAGAGCCGGCACGGAATGCGATACCGAAATACTCGCGCTCAAGACCGAGGTCAATGATTGCCAGATCGGAATAGCTGCTTGTGCCGCCACCGCAGGAAACAATAGCCGTGCAGGCCATGATCAGTGCCAGCACCAATACCAAAATTCTTTTCATGTCAAATTCTCCTATCTACATTTTAGCGTTTTACCTTGCTAAAGCAATGCAAGTAGTATCATACCACTTTGTGCGCAGTTTGTCAAGTCCTTTTTGCAAATTCTCGCTCCTTTGGTGATTTTTTTCCGTTTTGCGCAGAAATTTCGTTGCGTGGGAAAATATCTTGTAAGGAATGTTGTCGAAATAGTTTGACAGATGGTGAAAAAGGGTGTATAATGTAGTTGTTTATAAAGGAGTTTTTATGGGAAAATCAGGAAAACGAAAGGGCTATCGTCCTCGCTCGCAGAGGCAGCAGGCACAGGATGCTGCCCGCTCGGCCGCTCTTGCGGCGGCAGACGGCAGACGCAGGGCAAAAAACCGCCATTTGCTGATCGCGTGTGCGGTTCTGCTTTCGCTGGCACTTGCCTTCGGTATTGCGTCGCTTGTCGGCCATTGCTCGGGCAGCGTAGCGCTCTCCACGCCGCATTGTCGGGTGGATGGAGAGATGCTTACCTATTATTTTTATGATTACTATATTGCCGAGTTGGCAGAGCACCGCGCGGAGTATGTAGCCGCAGGCTTGGATCCTGCGCAGCCGCTTGACGGGCAAATGTATAACGCAAGCATGACCTGGGAGGCGCACTTCCTTGCTGAGGTTAAAGCATCCTTGCGCCGTATGCTCGTCTTTGCCGAAACAGCCTACCGTGAAAACAGCGTGGATATGGCTGCTGCCCGTGCGGCAGCAGATCGCTGCATGACTGCCATGCAGGCGGCTGCAGAGGAGGCGGGCACAACGCTTGCCGTCTATTTGGCCGATTGCTACGGGGTAGACGAGGATGCCGTTCGCCGCGCCGAGGAGCTTTCCGCCATCGCGGATGCGCGATATCGCACCTTTGCAGAGAAGATCTATACGGCCGAAGAACGGCGAGAAAGGTATGAACAAAATCCGGCGGCATATCAAGTGGCCGACGTGATTGCCTATTCGGTCAAGGTGGATCTGACGGGTGTCAGCGGAGAGGATGCTATGCGCGCTGAATATCTGCGTGCCGAAAATCGCGCCAAGCAGATTGCTGCCGCTACCGATGAGGCGGCTTTCCTTGCTGCCATTGAGGCAGATCTGCGCAGGGAAAAGCCCTCGCTTTCCGAGCGTGGCATTGCCACGCATTTGGATGCTGCTTACCTGTATCATATTCCGTATGCCGCGCAAGGCCTGGCAGAGACCTGGGTGAATGAGGTCGGCCGCCTTGCGGGGGATACCGCCGTTCTTGGTGAGACCGGGGATTATACAGTTGTCTATTGCCTTGCCGCGCCGCGCAGAGTAGAAAGCTGCCGCGTGAGTGCGCAGTACATTCTTGTACCGTACGCTGACCATATGACAGAGGCATTGGCGCAGGCAGCTGCTGACGATATTCTGGCATCCTTTTTGGAGGATGAGCCAAGCAGCGAACGCTTTGCCGATCTTGTCGCCCGTTACGGCACAACGACGGACAGCCTGTTTTCTGCCGTTACCAATGGGGATGTAGAAAAGCCACTTGGTGATTGGCTGCTTGCCGATGCGCGCGAGGTAGGGGATACGGCGGTTCTTGCAGCAAGTGACGGCTATTATATCCTGTATTATACCGCCCGCTCACCCCTTCCATTGTGGGAGGAGATGGTGGCCGATTCCCTGCGCGAGGAGGATTATCGTCTTCTGCTTGCCGAAAGCGGCGTAACGGTACACGAAAAGGCGTGTGTCGTGCCCGCCATTGTTCCCGCCATTTGATGGTTGTTATTTTACGCGCGGCCATTGCCGCGCGCATAAATAAAATATGTGAGAAAGGAGAGACATTTCCATGAAGAAACTGTTTGCCGATTTCAAAAAATTTATTACCCGCGGTAACGTGGTAGATATGGCTGTCGGTGTTGCTGTTGCCGGTGCGTTTACCAAGATCGTAAATGCCTTTACCAATGGCTTTATCAGCCCGTTGCTGGCACTGTTCTCAAAGGATGCCAATCTTGCGGACTTCAAGTGGATCCTGCGTGAGGCTGTTACGCATGTGGATGAGGCAGGTCTTGAGGTTGTGGATACGCCGGAGGTTGCTATTCTGTGGGGCAGCTTTGTGCAGACGATCATTGACTTCCTGATCATCGCGCTGGCCCTCTTTATCGTGATGCGTGTCTTTAATCACGCCATGACAAAGGCCAAGGAGGCTGCTGCCGAGTTGAAGGAAGAGCTGAAGTCTGACAGCGTAAAAGCGGCAGAGGAAGCCGCCGCCAAGGCCGAGGCAGAGAAGAAGGCCGCTGAAGAGGCTGCTGCAAAGGCCGCCGCTGAGGCTGCTGCCAAGGAAGCTGCCGAAAAGCAGGCTGCTCAGCTTGCCAACGCAGAAAATTCCACCAAGCTGCTGGAAGAGATCCGCGATCTGCTGAAGGCACAGAAGTAAGTAAAAAAACAGAGAGCCGCGTGCGGCTCTCTGTTTTTTGTTTATTGGTGAATTATACTATCAAGTGCAACACTTTTAAGAAAAAAGGGAACTCATATTGAATCCTGTGTTATAATGAAGTTACCACACAACAAATAACAAAAGGAGAACAATATGAGCTATATCCATTTTACCATAGAAGA
>JAFTQX010000076.1 GCA_017462545.1 Clostridia bacterium | reverse complement strand
CGGCACTTCCGTTTCCCAGGCCGTTATCACCGTTCCCGCATACTTCTCCGACGCGCAGCGTCAGGCAACCAAGGACGCCGGTAAGATCGCCGGTCTCGAAGTTCTCCGTATCATCAACGAACCGACCGCTGCCGCTCTCGCATACGGTATGGATAAGGAAAACGAACAGAAGATCATGATCTACGACCTCGGCGGCGGTACCTTCGACGTATCCCTTCTCGAAATCTCCGACGGCGTGTTCGAAGTTCTTGCTACCGCCGGCAACAACCGTCTCGGCGGCGACGACTTCGACAACCGCATCATCAACTGGATCGCTGAAACCTTCGCTAAGGAAAACTCCGGCATCGACCTCCGCAAGGATAAGATGGCTCTCCAGAGACTCAAGGACGCCGCTGAAAAGGCGAAGATCGAGCTCTCCGGCATGACCACTTCCAACATCAACCTTCCCTTCATCACCGCGGACGCTACCGGCCCGAAGCACTTCGACGCAACCCTCACCCGCGCTCAGTTCAACGATATGACCGCTGACCTCGTACGCGCAACCATCGAACCCACCAAGCAGGTTCTCCGTGACGCAGGTCTCCAGCCCAGCCAGGTTGATAAAGTCCTCCTCGTCGGCGGCTCCACCAGAATTCCCGCAGTTCAGGATGCAGTCAAGAGCTTCATCGGCAAGGAGCCCTTCAAGGGCATCAACCCCGACGAGTGCGTAGCCATCGGCGCGGCAATCCAGGGCGGCGTTCTCGGCGGCGACGTGAAGGACCTGCTCCTCTTGGACGTTACCCCCCTGTCTCTCGGCATTGAGACGCTGGGCGGCGTCTTCAACAAGATCATCGAAAGAAACACCACCATTCCGGTCAAGAAGAGCCAGATCTACTCCACCGCTGCAGACGGCCAGACCTCGGTAGAGATCCATGTGCTGCAGGGTGAGCGCGAGATGGCTGCCGGCAATACCACGCTCGGCCGCTTCAACCTGGATGGCATTCCCGCCGCTCCCCGCGGTGTACCGCAGATCGAGGTTACCTTTGATATCGACGCAAACGGTATCGTAAACGTAACCGCTACCGATAAGGGCACGGGCAAGGAGCAGCATATCACCATTACCTCCTCCACCAACATGAGCCAGGAGGATATCGACCGCGCTGTGCGTGAGGCAGAGCAGTTTGCCGAGGAAGACAAGAAGCAGAAGGACGCGGTAGATACCAAGAACCGCGCCGAGAGCATGATCTTCCAGTCCGAGAAGACGCTTGCCGATCTGGGCGACAAGGTCAGCGAGAGCGATAAGGCTCCCGTGACTGCCGCCATCGAAAAGCTGAAGGAGACGGTCAAGGGGAACGATACCGAGGCCATCAAGGCAGATACCGAGGCACTGGAAAAGGCATTCTACGCCATCTCCGAGCAGCTTTACAAGCAGCAGCAGGCAGAGGCGGGCGCACAGGGCGCTAACCCCGGTGCAGATCCGAACGCAGGCGGCGATAACACCTACTACAACGCCGACTACGAGGATAAGACCACGAAATAAGCGAATTAGCCGATCAAAGGCTGTCGGCCTCGCCGACAGCCTTTGTCCTATGGAGATGTTATGGCAGAAAAACAAGATTATTATCAGGTGCTGGGGGTAGAGAAAACAGCAAGCGATAACGATATCAAAAAGGCGTATCGTGGTCTTGCCAAAAAATATCACCCCGATATGAACCCCGGCGATCAAGTGGCAGAGCAAAAGTTCAAAGAGGTAAACGAGGCCTATGCTGTCCTGTCCGATCCCGAAAAGCGGCAAAAGTATGACCAGTGTGGGCATGCGGCGTTTGACCCTGCCGCAGGCGGTAGCGGCTTTGGGGGCTTTGGTGATTTTGGCGGCTTTGACTTTGGTGATATCTTCTCCTCCTTCTTTGGTGGCGGCGGCGGTGGCGGCAGCTCCTCGCGCAGGCGTGGGCCTATGCGGGGAAGTGACGTGCTTACGCGTCTGACCATTAGCTTTGAGGAGGCGGTTGCCGGCTGCAAAAAGGATATCAGCTTTGACCATGTAGAGGCGTGCTCCGATTGTAATGGCTCGGGCGCGGCATCCGGCTCGGCCGTGGAGACCTGCTCGGTCTGCCGCGGCAGCGGTCAGGTCACCGTGCAGCAAAATTCGCCGCTCGGTATTTTTCAGTCCTCACGCCCCTGCTCGGCCTGTAACGGCTCGGGTAAGATCATCAAAACGCCGTGTAACAACTGTCGCGGCAAGGGCTACGTAAAGGTGACCAAAAAGCTATCTGTTACCATTCCCGCAGGGATCGATGATGAGCAGCGCATCGCGCTGCGCGGAGAGGGGAATGCGGGCCGCAACGGCGGCACGGCAGGCGATCTCGTGATCGAGGTACGCGTGCGTAAGCACGCCATCTTCGAGCGTGACGGCATGGATATCTATTGCGAGGTGCCCGTCACCTTCGCCCAGGCCGCGCTTGGTGCGGAGATCGATATTCCTACCCTTGATGGAACAGAGAAATATACCATCGGGGAAGGGACGCAGACGGGAACGACCTTTACCCTGCGCGGTCGCGGTATTCCCAATATCAATCAGCCGCGCGCCAAGGGGAACCTCTATCTTACCGTTAACGTAGAGATCCCGCGTGGGCTCAACGCCAAGCAAAAGGAGGCGCTGCGCGCTTTCGCTGACAGCTGTGGCGAAAACAATAACGAAAAGAGCACCAGCTTTTTTAAGAAATTGTTTAACAAATAAAGAAAAGCAGGCCTGCCGGTATCGGCAGGTCTTCTTTTGTGTGTGGGGGTGTTGTGGGGTGCTTTTTGAAAAAAGTTTCCTACGGCTCTTCCGAAAATATAGTCGCAACCTATTGCCTCGCCGGCTCGGCTCAGCTTGCTCCTTATTTTCGTTAATCCGCGGCAAAAACAATTCTTAATTGTTTTTGCCTTGTTCCCCCGCAAAAACCTTTCTCCCAAAAGGTTTTTGGTTATCCGCAGGGGAAATTATGATTTTTCGTATCTTTCGAATGTGGCAACTACGAGAAAAGGCCGCGATTATAGCCGTCGGGGGTGCTCCCTGCGGACAGTCGAGGACGCCTGTCCCTACAATTGCCTGCGGGTGGTACAATCCTTTTACCATAAAAGTTTTTGAAAGGCTGAAAACTTTTTTCAAAAAGTTTTCAGGAAAACCCCTGTCTTCTACGCTTTTTCCTTGCATTCTCTCTTGCCGCGTGCTATAATAAGACTATCAAACAACATATAAGGAAGACACGATATGAAACTGGTTGCTTTTGGCGAGATCATGCTTCGCCTGATGCCCCCCGGCTACGCCCGCTTGGCGCAAATGACCTCTCTTGATGCCCGCTTTGGTGGGGCAGAGGCCAACGTGGCAGTCGCCTATTCCCGCTTTGGTGGTGAGGGTGCTTACGTGACCACCCTGCCGGACAATCCGCTTGGGGAGGCCGCCATCCGTGCCCTGCGTGCCGAGGGCGTTGACACCCACGGCGTGAGACGCGGCGGCCCTCGCATTGGTACCTACTATGTCGAGCGCGGCGCGGCACAGCGGCCGTCTGTCGTGGTCTATGACCGCGCAGGCTCCTCCGTTTCACTGGCCGATCCCGCATCCTATGATTGGGAAAGCCTGCTTGTCGGTGCCGACTGGTTCTTCTTTACCGGTATTACCCCCGCCCTGGGCGAGCCCTGCCGTCGTGCCGTTGCCGATGCCATTGCCGCTGCTCACCGTCTTGGTGTGCGTGTGGCGTGTGATATCAACTACCGCGCCAAGCTCTGGTCGTATGAGGAGGCCGGGCGCGTGATGCGTGAGCTTTGCCACGGGGTAGACTACCTCATCGTTAACGAGGAGCATGCCGAAAAGGTGCTGGGCATCCCCTCCGCGCTTGACCCTGCCGCAAAGGGCAAGCCGGTAGAGATCGAGCTGCCCGCCCGCCGTCTCGCCTCCGAGATCATGGCTAAGCAGCTGATAAAGACCTTTGGTCTTACGGCCGTCAGCATGACGCTGCGCACCACCCTTTCGGCTGAGGAGACCATGACGGGTGCTGTCTACTACGACGGCAAGAACGCCTACCATTCGCCCGATTATCGCATGCGCGCGGTAGACCGCGTTGGCAGCGGCGATGCCTATACGGGTGGCCTGTTGTATGCGCTTTCTGCCGGCATGACGCCGGATCAGGCAAACAACTTTGCCGCTGCCTCCTGCGCGCTCAAGCATTCGGTGGAGGGCGATTTCCAAATGATCAGCCGCGCGGAGGTTATGCGCCTTTGCGAGCAACAAAACAGCAGAATTGAACGATAAAAGGAGATAGAATCATGACAATGCTTGAACAAAAGCTGTATGAAATCGGACTTTTTCCCGTGATTACCCTGAAAAATGTTGAAAACGCCGCCGGCGTGGCGCATGCCCTGTGTGAGGGCGGTCTGCCTGCCGCCGAGGTCACCTTCCGCGTGCCGGGGGCTGCGAAGGTCATTCGCCGCATGCTGGAGGCAGAGCCGGATATGGTGGTCGGTGCCGGCACGGTGCTGACGCGTGAGCAGGCTGACGAGGCCATTGCCGCAGGCGCGCGCTTTATCGTGACCCCCGCCTTTTCGGCCGATATCGTCCAATATTGCATCGAAAAGAACGTGCCCATCATGCCCGGCTGTGCTACTCCCTCGGATGTTGAGGCGGCGCGTGCGCTGGGGCTGACGACCGTGAAGATCTTTCCGGCCGAGGCGATCGGCGGTCTTGCCGCCATTAAGGCGATGTCTGCCCCCTACCACATGATGAAGTTCGTGCCCACGGGCGGTGTCTCTGCCGAGAATGTGACCGCCTACCTCTCCTGCCCCAAGGTGCTTGCCTGCGGCGGCAGCTTTATGATGAAGAGTGAGATGCTGGAGGAAGGCCGCTTTGACGAGATCCGCGCCGCCGTGCGTGAGGCTGTTCAGGCCATCTTCGGCTTTCGGCTCTACCACATCGGTATCAATGCCGGCAAGGAGGCTGATGCCGGTGTGCGTCTGCTTTCCGAGATGTTTGGTCAGCCGGTGCGCGAGTTCCCCGGTGCCTATTTCTACGGCAACTGGTTTGAGGTCATTCGTGGTGAAAACGGCCGCGGCAAGGTTGGTCATATCGGCATCGAGACCGACTGCATCGAGCGTGCCGTTGCCTACTTCAAGCGTCGTGGCTTTGATTTTATCGACGAGAGTGCCGGCTATGATGAAAAGGGAAACCTGACCGTGATCTACTTCCGTGATGAGATCATGGGATACGCCCTGCATCTCAGCCAGAGAAAGTGAGAGAGATATGCAGTACTACTACCGTTTTCCCGGCTTTCGCCTGAAAACGCTGACCTTCAGCTATGACGATGGTGTGCGGCAGGATCGCCGTTTGGTCGAAATTTTACACAAAAACGGTCTCTCCGGCACATTCAACCTCAACAGCAGCACCCTTGGTGAAGAGGATGATCTGGCTGCGCCTCACGGCCGCCTTTCCGTAAGCTCGGCGCGCGAGGTGTATCACACGCCCGGCATCGAGGTTGCCGTGCACACCTATACCCACCCGCATTTAGAGTGGCAGCCCTCCTCGACCGTGATGCATGAGGTCGTAGAGGATCGCCGCGTGCTGGAGGAGATCTTCGGCCGCCCCGTAACCGGTATGGCCTACCCCTATGGAACACACGCCCCCCACGTTGTAGAGGTCTTGCGGCAGGCGGGCATCAAATATTCGCGTACCACCGTATCCACCGAGCGGTTTGATATGCCCTCGGATTGGCTGCGTCTGCCCGCTACCTGTCATCACAACAACCCCAATTTGATGGCGCTTGGCGACAAGTTCCTTGCCCTGACCGACAACGAGCAGCGGCGCGACTGGGCCCGCCTCTCGATGTTTTACGTCTGGGGCCACAGCTACGAGTTTGACGATAATGATAACTGGCAGATCATCGAGGAGTTTGCCGCCAAGATGGCAGGCCACGACGATATCTGGTATGCCACAAACGGTGAGATCTACGACTATTGCAAGGCCATTGAACGGCTGGAGATTTCGGTAGACGGCAAGTCTTGCTACAATCCCTCGGCCATTGATGTCTATTTCTACGCAAACGGTAAGCAGTATATTGCCCGCGCGGGAGAGACGCTGACGGTCGAATCATAAGCGTGACTCCCCAACACATGATTGACCCGCGCGGGGGCGTTATGATGAAAAAGTCGATACCCGGTTTTTTAACCAAGTATCGACTTTTTTATTCTCGGACAAAACCGTTCAGACATGAGAAATGACCGAACAGACAAAAAACAGCATTTCTCCGTTTTGATGTGGTATCATAATAACAGTGATCAAGAACGGAGGAACACGTATATGCAAGCGATTCAAGTGAATGGTCTTGTCAAGCGGTATAAGGCGATCACCGCCGTAGATGGATTGTATCTGGAAATCCATCGAGGGGAGCTGTTTTCTTTGCTGGGGGTGAACGGCGCGGGAAAGACGACAACGATCAAAATGCTTTCCTGCTTGACAAAGCCCACAGAGGGGGATGCCGTTGTGGGGGGATACAGCATCACGCGGGAGCCGGAAAAGGTCAAGCGTCTGATCGGTGTTTCCCCGCAGGAAACAGCAGTGGCCCCCAACCTGTCCGTGAAGGAAAATCTGGAGCTCATTGGCGGCATTCACGGCTTTTCTAAAGAAAAGACCAAGGCAAAGATCCAAGAGCTTTCCGCGCAGCTTGCGTTGGATAGCGTTTTGCAACGAAAGGCCGCAAAGTTATCAGGTGGTTGGCAACGCCGCGTCAGCATTGCCATGGCGCTCATCGGTGAGCCGCAAATTCTGTTTTTGGATGAGCCCACGCTCGGGCTTGACGTGCTTGCTAGGCATGAGCTTTGGGAGACGATCCGCGCGCTATCGGGCAAGGTGACCATCATCCTGACAACCCACTATATGGAAGAGGCCGAGGCACTTTCCGACCGCATCGGGATCATGAAGGATGGGGCTCTTCTTGCGGTGGGAACGGTTGAAGAACTAAAGGAGAAAGCCGGAACAAGCAATTTTGAAGCCGCGTTTGTTTCTCTTGTCAAGGAGGGCGTGGTATGAGAATGCTGACGTTTGCCAAACGGTGTGCGAAAGAGATCCTGCGCGATCCGATCAATCTTGGCTTTGGCTTGGGGTTCCCCTTGGTTTTACTGCTGCTTCTCAGCACGATACAGGCAAGCATCCCCGTGAACCTGTTTGAGATTGATACCTTAACCCCCGGCATGACCGTGTTCGGGCTCTCGTTTATGACGCTGTTTTCCGCCACGCTGATTGCCAAAGACCGCGAAAGTGCACTCCTGCAAAGACTATATACAACCCCCCTGACGGGTCTTGATGTTATCCTCGGATATATGCTTCCGCTTTTGCCGATTGCACTTGGGCAGACGGTGATCTGCTATCTGTTCGCGATTCCCTTGGGGCTTACGCTCGGCGTGCATGTCGTTTACGCGGTAGTCGGCATCATCCCTATGGCGGTTTTCCATATTGCCCTTGGGCTCTTGTGTGGCAGTATGCTGGGGGTGAAGCAGGTTGGCGGTATTTGCGGCGCACTGCTTACCAATCTTTCTGCGTGGCTTTCGGGCGTGTGGTTTGATTTGAAGCTGGTGGGCGGCGTTTTTGAGAAAATCGCGAATGCGCTCCCCTTTCTTCACGCGGTGGAAATGGAAAAAGCGTTGTTTCGCGGCGATTTTGGTCTTGCGGCAACACACCTTTTGCCGATCGTTTTATATAGTGTTTTGGTCACGGCGGCTGCGGTGCTCTGCTTTCTTCGGCAAATGAAAAAACAGTAAGGAATGGTAAAAATGAAATACAAGCTCATCATTGATAACGATGCGGAAGAAGAAATCATAGCAATCGTTCATGCTCCCTCCTCGCTGACACAAGAGATCGAGGATCTTGTGTGCCATTTTTCGGGCGCGGATTGCCTTATGGGATACCGCGAAGAAGAAATCCGCAGGCTCGCTTTTGGGGAGATCGAGTGCATTACCGTGCTGGATAGAAGGGTCGTTGCCATTGATACCAAGGGAAACCGCTACTTGCTGAAGGAACGGCTGCGTGATTTAGAGGCTGTTTTGCCCTCTTATTTTATCCGCATCAACAAATCTACCCTTGCCAATGAGCACCGCATTCAACGGTTTCATGCCGTGTTCAGCGGCGGGGTGGATGCCGTGTTTTTGTGTGGTTATCGGGAATATGTTTCCAGGCGTTGCTTTGCAGAGATCAAAAGGAGGTATGAAGGGAAATGAAGCGATTTGTTTTGGATTTTTTGCGTCGTGGGGCGATGGCTGCCGGCATCGGCCCTGTCGTGTTGGCGGTGATCTATTTGATCTTACAGCAGTCTGCCGGCATGGAGACCGTAACGGTCAGCCAAGCTTGTATCGGAATTTTTTCGCTGACCGCGCTTGCCTTTGTTGCGGGCGGCATGAATGCGATCTATCAACTGGAGCGACTGCCGCTCATGATGGCCGTCCTGATTCACGGATGCATTTTGTATATCTGCTATCTTGTTACCTACCTGCTCAACGATTGGCTTGAGGTGGGCATCATCCCGCTTATCGTATTCTCTCTCATTTTTGTCGTGGGCTACATCGTGATCTGGGCAATCATTTATTCCATCATCAAAAGAAGCACGGCAAATCTCAATAGAATATTACAGCAAAAGCAGCAGGAAGCGGAAGAATAAACACAAGGCATTCTTCGCCGCCCTCATTACAGCAATAAAAAAGCCCCGCAGGGGCTTTTTTATTGCTTCTTTCGACACGCGGAGGGAAGGACACCGATATAGCGGCGAAAGGTCTTGGCAAAAAAGGGGAGATTGGTAAAGCCACAGGCATGCGCGGCCTCGGCCACGGTGGCACCGTTTTGCAAGAGGGAATAGGCCGTTTGGCAACGGTAGCTGTTGAGATAGGAGACCACCGTTTGCCGCGTAACCGCCTTGAATTGTCGCGCAAGCACATATTTGTTCACGTAGAGCGCTTGCGCGATCTCGGCAAGTGAGAGCTTTTCCTGCATATGGGCGCGGATGTATTGAATCGCACCCTTGACATTTTGGTGCATGGCTGTGTCGGGCGTGCCGGCACCGATGGAGAGCGTGTGCTCCTCTCGCAGCAAAATCAGCAGCGAGAGTGCCAGCAGGCGCAAGCGCGCCACGCGGCAGGGGGAATCCTTCTCCCTGTCGGTTTGTTCGATTTGGTGAAAGAGCTCGACCATCTCCTCGCTTGCAAAATGCGTCTCAAAGCACAGAGTGGCAGGATCAATGCCGGCCTCGCGGCAAAAGGCGTGATCCATGATCAGACAGCTGTAACAAAGCTCACCCTCGGTACCCGTGTGGTGAATGACACCGGCATTTACCACCACCGTCTCTCCGCGCGCAAAAGGCACGCGCCGGCCATCCAACAGCACGCTGCCCGCGCCCTCCTCACAAAGCTGGATCTCCAAATTTTCATGCCAGTTTGCCTCGCGGCTGGCGTGAATGGCCGAGCGTTGCAGGCGCGGCATACATACAAAGGGCATCCCATCCGGGAAACGGCTGTATTCCTCGTATCGGTTTTCCATAGGCCTCTCCGATCAATATTGTGTTCTTGTTAGTCAATATATTGGCTTGACATGGCAAAGAAAAGTCTATATACTATTATACAGCAGGCAGGCGTGCCTGTCAAGCAGATGAGAGGGGTGAGACGGAATGCAGACCGTTGCTTGGATATTTGGGCTTGGCGCGATGGCGGCTCTCTTTTCGATCTATCAGCAGACCGGGCGCAAGCGGTTGCTGATCTGCAAGCTGTGCGCCGATGTGTGCTGGGTGGTGCATTATTTTTGCCTTGGCGGCTATGGCGGCATGGTGCCCAATCTGGTTGGTATCTTCCGTGAGCTGGTATTTGTAAAGCGCGATCAAAAACGCTGGGCAAGTGGCATTTGGGTACCAATCGTCTTTATTCTGTTGAATTGGGGCATCGGCATTTGTACCTTTTCGCGCCCCATCAACATCATCCCCATTGTCGCCTCTACCTTCGTCACCATTTCGCTTTGGCTGCGCCGTCCGCGCCTGACAAAGCTGATCTCTGTGCCTGTGTCACTTGCCTTTCTCGTCTATGACATTCTCATCGGCTCGTACATCGGCATGGTCAACGAAAGCATTGCCATTTTGTCGATCATCATTTCGTTTATCAAGGAAAGGAGAAAAAAAGCATGAGCATCTTTTCATCCGATTTTGAAACAAAAAAGCCGTCTATCACCATCGAGGGGGTGGAGATTGCCGATTTCGCCGCGCGTCTCAACGCTGCCGACGCCTCCGAAGAGGCCAAAAAGCGGGGCGAGGCCTTTGCCCGTGAGATTGCCGAGCGCCACGTTTCGGATTTTGAAAAGGAAGGCGATAAGATGGTGCACGTCTCTACCTTTATGGTGATAGACGGCATGATCTATATGACCTATTATGCCAACACCAAGGATGCGGCCGAGGATCCCAACAACCAGACCGCGCGTCTTGTTCTTTGCCCGGTGGATGACCCCGCGCAAAAGACCTTTTTTGATATCCAATCGGTAGGCGATATTTGTGCCGGTGAGCGCGTGAACCTCGTGTATGACACCATTCTGGCGCGGCGGGATGCGGATACGCTCTATATCCTGTGGACGGCCAAGGTGGGTGGCACCTACTACCGGCTCTACCGTCCGTTTTCCATCTCTCGTCGTACGCTTGGTGAGGTAGGTGTCAACCGCCTGAAGGTAGGAGAGGTGACAAACGACTTCAGCACCTCGGGCATCCGTTCCGGTCTTGCCGAAAACGGCATCGGCTGTAAGAAGATGTACAGCGATATCGGCATCATGCAAAAGTTTACCTCTCGTTTGGAAAACGGCGTGCGTTATTATTACACGGGCGCTTACAGCGGGGATATGAACTTTTTGATGAAGAGTGCGGATTTCATCACCTGGGAATATGTTTCCCAGCCCGATTTTCTAAACTGGTCAAAGTGGGAGAACGCCGTTTACCTGCTCGATGATAAATGCTACTATTTTGTTCGCCAGCAGGATGACACACGCTATGGCTTTTTGACCTACTATGATCTTTCTGCCGGCACATGGGCAAAGCCCGTGCTGATCGAGGATTGCCAGTCCCGCTCGGATTTCATTCTCTACGGCGATCAGCTTTACCTCTTCCACGCCCCCATCAACCGTGAGCATATCGGCGTGGTAAAGATCAACACCGCGGATATCGCCAAAAGCGAGATTGTTTTGCAGGCCAATATGCAGGGTAGCTGCTTCTATCCCTTTATCCAGTATTTTGACGGTGAGCTTGCCATGTCCTACACCGTCTCGCGGCAGCATATCCGTTTGGCAAAATTTACGCTTGGTAAGTATCTATAATAAAAAAGCCGCCCGGGAGGGCGGCTTTTTTACAGCTTTTTGATGATCTTTCTCGGGCAGGCCTCGGCGCAAGCGCCGCAGCCGGTACAAAGATCATAGTTGATCGTGGCCAGATTGTTCTCCACACGGATGGCACCTGCCTCGCACTTCTTTTCACAAATGCGGCAACCGATACAGCCTGTGTCACAGACTGCGCGCGTTTCCTTGCCGCTTTCGTTTGACGAGCAAAGCACGGCATAGGTTGCCTCAATCGGCACCAGGTGAATGAGGTGCTTGGGGCAGGCCGTCATACAAACGCCACAGCCTACGCAGATCGAATCGTCTACCGTTGCAAGACCGTTTTCAACGTGGATCGCGCCAAACGGACAAACGGCCGCACAGCTGCCAAGTCCAACACAAGAGGCGGGACAGCTTTTCGGCCCGCCGCCTAAACGCGCGGCGGCCGCGCAATCGGCAGCGCCCTCATACTTGTATTGTTCCTTGGCGATATCGCAGTCGCCACAGCACAAAATGCGGGCGCGGCGCTCTGCCATGGGCGTTGCCTCTACCCCCATAATGGCGGCAATGGCCTCGCTGGTCGCCTTGCCACCCACCGCACAGCGACCGGGAGATGCCTCTCCCTTGCAAACGGCCTCGGCATACGCGGCACAGCCGGTGTACCCACAGCCGCCACAGTTGGCACCGGGCAAGACCTCTTCAATTTTTGGAATGCGCTCATCCCGCTTGACGGCAAAGGCACGCGCAGCAATGGCCAGCACCAGCCCAAAGCCGCCGCCAAGCAGGGCGAACCACAAAAGGGGAAAGAGTAATTCTTCTATTCTCATCGTTTTTATCCAATCTGCAGACCCGAAAAGCCCGAAAATGCCATAGCAGCCAAGGCAGCTGCCAGCAACGTCAGCGGAAAGCCGCGAAAAGCCTTGGGCGGGTCGCAAAATACCATTTTCTGCCGTACCCCTGCAAAAATGACGATGGCCATGGTAAAGCCAAGACCTGCCGAGAACCCAAAGACAACCGCGTGCAGGAAGTCAAAGCCCTGCTCGATGTTCAGCAGCGCAGCACCCAGTACCGCACAGTTGGTGGTGATGAGCGGCAAATAGATGCCAAGTGCCCCGTGCAGGGCAGGCATAAAGCGGCGCAGAAACATCTCAATAAACTGCACGAGTGCCGCAATGGCCAAAATAAAGGCAATCGTCTTTAAGTAGGTCAGCGCAAAGGGAACAAGAATGCAATAATACAGCGCATACGTCAGGGCGGAGGAGAGGGTCATGACAAAGACGACCGCACAGCCCATGCCAAGCGCGGTGGCCGGCTTTTCCGAAACACCAAGAAAGGGACAGCAGCCGTAAAAGCGGGAGAAGATAAAGTTCTCAATCAGAACAGCCGAGAGCATAAGGGCAAAGATATCAGCCATGGCTTGCTTCCTCCTTTCCCTCTTTTTCTTCTGCTTGCGACACACGGGTAGCCGCTTTTTGTGCCGCGCGGGCGCGAATGGCGTTGACCGCCGCAATCAGTATAGCAAGCGTGAGAAACGCACCGGAGGGCATGATAAAGAACAGCATCGGCTCAACGACGCCAAAGGTCACGTCATACCCAAGCACCGTACCCGCGCCAAGCAGCTCGCGCACAAAGCCGAGAAGGGAGAGGGCAAAGGTAAAGCCAAGCCCCATCGCAAGCCCATCAAAGAGTGAGCGGAGGGGCGGATTTTTCGAGGCAAAGGCCTCTGCCCGCGCGAGAATGATGCAGTTGACCACGATCAACGGGATAAACAGACCAAGCGAGGCATACAGCGACGGAATAAATGCGTGCAGCAGCATTTCAATGGCGGTCAGAAAACCCGAAATGATGACAATATAGGCCGCAATGCGTACCTCGGCGGGGATGCGCTTGCGCAACAGGGAAATAAACAGGTTGGAGAACATCAAAACTGCCGTGGCCGAAAGCCCCATGCCAATGGCGTTTTTGAGTGAGGTCGTGACGGCCAAGGTCGGGCACATACCGAGTAGCTGAACAAAGGTAGGGTTGTTGGTAAACAGCCCCTCGATCAGGTGCTCACGGTAAAAGGAGGTCTTTTTCGTTGCTTTCATGAATGGCTACCTCCTAATCCAAGCGAAAGTGCCAGCTCCACGCCGGCCTTGACCGCGCGGGAGGAGACAGAGGCACCCGAGATGGCGTCTACCGCCTCGCCACCGGCCGTCATGCCCAGGTAGCGAGAAAGGTAACTGTCAGCTAACGCACGGCTGCCAAGACCGGGTGTCTCGTTGCTCGAAAGAACACGCACGCCTGAAACGGCACCATCAGGGCTGATGCCTACCATCATCTGAATCATGCCGCCAAATCCGCGCGTCTCCAGCGCAACCGCGTAGCCAAGCAGCGAGCCTTCCCTTGTGATGGTGTAAACGGTATGTACCCCTGCGGGAAGTCCGTTGCTCTCCTCACGCATGTCGGAAAAGGCGGGATAAAGAGCGGAGATGGCGTTCTGCTTGTCGCGCTGCATGTTTTCGGCAATTTGATCGCGCGTGGCAAGGTTGGCCGCTGCCAGCAGCAGCGCCACCACCATGCAGATACCAAGCAGTGTTCCCGCGATGCGGATGTAATAGATAGCCTGCTTCATCGCTTTCCCCTCCTTTTCCCAAAGGGGGTGGGGCGGGTAAAGCGGTCTAAATAATAGACCAGCAGATTGCCGATCAGGATGGCAAAGGAAACCCCCTCGGCATACACGCCGCAATAACGGATGAATACGGTAATGGCACCGCACAGCACGCCGTAGATCAATCGCCCGCCGCGTGTGACGGGAGACGTGACGTAGTCGGTTGCCATAAAGAAGGCACCGAGAAGCAAGCCGCCCGCGCAAAGCTCCAGCAGCATGCTCTCCATTCGGTCACCCGTACGGGGAATTAGGAAGGTGAGCAGTGCCACCGTGCCGAGATAAGAGACGGGGATGTGCCAGGTAATGACGCGTCTGCAAAGCAGATACACGCCGCCCACCAACAACAAAAGGGCAGAGACCTCGCCAATGCAGCCGGGCGTTGTGCCGAAAAAGAGATCGGTGATCGTAAAGCTGCCGCCGAGCCCCTCCTTGAGAGAGGTCAGCGTCGTGGCCGAGGTAACGGCATCGGTATAGGATGCGCCAAAATCGGGGCGGGCAGAAAAGTTGGCCATCGCACCGGGAAAGGACATAAAGAGAAAAACACGCGCCGCCAGCGCGGGATTGACAATGTTTTTACCAAGCCCGCCGAAGATCTGCTTGACAAGAATGATGGCAAACACATCCGCCAGTAGCAGCATGGGAATGGGCATGGTATAGGGCAGGTTCATGGCGAGCAGCAGCCCGGTGACAGCGGCAGAGCCGTCACGCACGGTGACGGGGCGGCGCAGCAGCTTTTCGTAAAGCAGCTCGGCCAAGATACAGGTCAGCACCGAAATGCCGCAAAGCAGCGCGGCGCGCGGCCCAAACCACAGGATGCCAAACAGGCATGCGGGCAAGAGGGCAATCAGCACATCGCGCATCAGGTGCGGCACATGCGTGCGGGTCTTTTCATGCGGCGAGGCGGCTACCGTCAGCCGCTCGGGCATGGTCGCTACAGGATCCCCTTCGTTACGCTCCACGGTAACCTCCTTTACTTTGTTCATCATGATTTCTTTTGGCGCAAAACAGCCTTGGCCGCGCGCACGTATTGCACAATCGGAATGCCCGCCGGGCAGATATACGCGCAGGAGCCGCATTCTACACAGCTCATGGCACCGTTTGCGGCGGCGTTTTCATAATCGCCTGCGCGGGTATAGGCGGCGATATAGTTCGGTAAGAGGCGCATCGGGCAAACGCCCACGCAACGCCCGCAGCGAATGCACTCGTGTGCCCCCTCATAGCCGGCACTTGCCTTTTTAGAAAGCAGGAGCAGGGCAGAGGTGCCCTTGGTGACAGGCTCGTCCTCCTGCCAAATGGCAAAGCCCATCATCGGCCCGCCCGACACCATGCGCGCCGGCTCCTCGGTCAGACCGCCGCAGGCGGCAATCAGATCCGAGACGGGGGTGCCGATGGGCACCAGCAGATTGTTTGGCTCGCGCACACAATCCCCGTCTACCGTGACAATGCGCTCGCAAAGCGGGCGGCCGTAGGCCACGGCACGGAAGACCGAGGCTGCCGTTTCGGCGTTAAAGACCACACAGCCCACATCCGCCGGCAGCTTGCCGGGCGGCAGTTCACGTCCCTTGACCGCGCGGATCAGCTGACGCTCGTCGCCTTGGGGGTATTTGGTGCGTACCACCGCCACCGTCAGCGCGGGGTACTCCTGTTGGCATAGCTCACGCAAAAGCGCGATGGCATCGGGCTTGTTATCCTCCACCACCAGACAGCCGCATGAAAGCCCCAGCACGCGTGCAAGCAGCAGCGTGCCGCCCAAAACAGCGTGCGGATCCTCTAGCAGCAGACGGTGGTTGGCTGTGATGTACGGCTCGCACTCGGCGCAGTTGATCAGCAGGGTGTCTACCCGCCCGATGGCCGAGCGCAGCTTGGCGTGTGTAGGGAAGGAGGCACCGCCCATGCCGGAAATGCCGGCAGCCTCGGTGGCGGCAAGGATCTCCTCGACCGTTGCCTCATTCGGGGATGCGGCAAGGGGGTGAATGCTCTCGTCCCAAGTGTCCTGGCCATCGTTATCGATCACAATGTCGGTGACGGCCATGCCGTGAATATTACGCCGCGTGCGGATGGCACTTACCTTGCCCGAAACGCTGCTGTGTACAGGGCAAACAAGACCGCCCTCGGCGCGACCGATGACTTGTCCCTTCTTGACGGTATCCCCCACCGCCACAAGCGGCCCGCAGGGAATACCGATATGCTGGGAAAGCGGAATGGCCACCCGCGCGGGTGGCTTGAGCGGTATGACCGCGCAGGTAGCGGTATTTTTATGCTCGCGGATGTGAATGCCGCCACGGAAGGAATGCTTCAATGTGTCACCTCGTTATATGGGATAGCTCGGCAGGTGTCAGACGGTCTGCCAGATTGATGATCGTTAGTCCCGCAGCCTTGGCGGCGCGCACCGTTTGCCCTGTGCCGCTTGCTTGCTTTTGCAAAAAGGCCACGCATACATCGGCGTTGGCAATCAGCGCGTGGTTGCGCTTGGTCATCGCGGCGGCAGAATAGGCTTCGCTGACATAGCGATAGCTGTCGGCCTGCGCAAGAATCTGCTCATAGCGCACACATTCCTCGGATGACCAGCTACGGCATTGGTCACGGCAAGGAAGTAAAAGATGCAGCGCGATCTCGGGGTAGGTTGCCCGCATGGCCAGCGTGCGCTCGGCCGCCAACGTGTCAAAGCCCAGCGCACCGCCTGCATAAAAATGCAGGCAGCCCATGCGGATCAGCGCGGTCAATGTGACATCCAGGTGCGCGGTCAGCGGTAAAAGGAGCGATGATTCTATGCGGCGGTGGCCGGTAAAGCAGCAACGATTTGGCTCCATGGTCGCTCCTTTCAGAGAAAATCGTTAAAAATATTATAACAGAGAAGAAATACCCATTTCTATTGCAATCTTCACTTTTTTGCTTTGCGGAGGGAGTGCAATACAATGTGATAATCCTATCACACTCCTATTATACCACAAGTAGCAAGATCGGTCAATGGGGTTGTGCGACGGCAATATATCAATTTTTGACAGTTGCAGTTGTTTCGTGATGTCTCTTTTTGTGAGGGAAC
The DNA here is from genome assembly GCA_017462545.1 of Clostridia bacterium. GTDB lineage: Bacteria > Bacillota > Clostridia > Oscillospirales > CAG-272 > UBA1740. The sequence continues at coordinate 28,085 of JAFTQX010000076.1, read as the reverse complement.
AGACTACGCAACCAGAGAAGATCGCTTTTGGGCAGCCCCCCCAGCAGCATCAAGAGCACCAGGTATAAGACTATTGTGGCGACAATGTGGAGGACAAGGCCGAGCGTGCCTGCCACGCGCGGCAGCAACAGGCGTGCAAGCGACGTTGCCCCCACCACCGAGAGAAGCGGTGCTGCGGCATACCGATAGATCGAAAACCGAAAACCGATGGCACTGTGCAGCCGCGTGATGCTCAAGGAAAAATTGAAAAGCTCGGCCAGCAGAATCACATACACATAGCCCACCGCGCCATAACGGGGCAGCAGCAGGCAAACAAGCAGGATAGAGAGCAGCGAGTCGGCGATGTTAACGCCCATAGAGAACACCTGATAGCCAAGCCCCTTCAGCATGGCATCCACCGTGGTGTCTAAGTACATAATGATGGCCACCGGTGCCAGCAAACGGATAAACTCCCCCGCCTCGGCGCTGCCGTACAGTGAAAGCCCCAGCTCCCCGGAGCAGGCGCGCAGCACTCCGGCCGAGAGAATGGAGAAAAAGAGGGTATAGCCGATGGCACGCTCTGCCATGTAGCGGATGCGGGCTGTTTCGTTCCTTGCGTGGCTTTCTGCCATTTCAGGCACCAAAAGCCCCGAAAAGGCAGAGCTGATCGCTGTGGGAAAAAGCAGCAGCGGCAACGCCATGCCGTGCAGAATGCCGTACGAGGCAAGAGCCTCGCTTCTCCCCCCTGCCACGGCGGCAAGGCAGAGAGGGATCAGAATGTGCTCTACCGTTACAAGTCCCGAGCGCACATAGGCGGAGGCGGCCACCGGCAGCGAGACGTGCAGCATGCGTCTTGTCAGCCCCTCGCCGCGACCAACCGGCACGCCGCAGAGGTGGCGGTGACGGTCAAGCAGATATTGTAAAAACAGGAAAAAGAAAGAGCAAAATTCAGCCAATGTCGAGCCGCCCACCAGCGCAAGGCACGCGTATGTCAGTCCGGCCGGCGCCAAAGCCAAAAGCCCGTAAACGGTTAAAAGGATGCGTACAGCCTGCTCAAACAGCTGGGTAGCGGCATTGCGCCCCACGCGACGCACGGCGTTAAAATAACCGCTGAAAACAGAGGAAAGCGCAATGGGCACCATGCTGCAGGCAAGCAATCGCAGCGAGGGGATGGTGCGTGCATCTCCCAAAAGCCCCGTGCCGATCGGCACGGCAAAAGCAAAGAGAAAAAGCGAGGCGATCCCGCCAAAGAGGAGGGCATAAACCACCGCGCGCCGGAGGGTGGCGCGCACATCCTCCCGTCTTCCTGCGCCGATCGCCTCCGCGCACAGGCGCGTGACTGCCAGGTTGATGCCGGAGGTGGCAAAGGTCACCGCAAAGCCGTATACACTCATAATCAGTGTAAACAGCCCCATTCCCTCTGCCCCCACCTTGCGGCTTACATAGGCATTAAAGAGCAGAGAAATGCTGCGGCCAAGCAGCCCTGTTCCTACGAGTATCAGAGCGTTTTTCACATAGCGACGAAATGCAGACATGACAATACCTTTCCTCTCCCGGCATACCGGCAAGCCGGCTCTTTTTAATGTATGCATCCGTTTTTACGGATATGAAAAAAGCCGAAAAAAGTAAGTGTGGCGGGCTTTTTCCGACACAGGTCGGATTTTTGTGAAAACTGCCCAAAAAAGAAAATTATTTTTGTCAATATCGTCAATTGCCATTTTGCAATAAAGCATGATAAAATGAACATACCCGAATAAAATTCCGAAAAAGGTCGGGATCCTCTGGGGCAAATGATTTTTTAGACCCCACACGGAAAAAGGAGAAAGCTATGAAAAAGACATCCCCCTGTGTAAAAGGCGCACGCCTTTTGGCATCCTCTCGCGCGCTCAAGACGATCGCCGCTGATGCCAAAGCTACCGTTACCGCAGCCGATGCGGCTACCGCCATCGCCACCGGCGAATGGAAGGCTGAGGGTGCTATCTATGATGGCGAGCTGGTCATCAATGCCCCCGTTAAGATCTGCGGTCTGGTCGTTCGCGGCACCGTTCGCGTAACCGCCCTTGCCGCTGGCACCACACTCTGCTGCTGCCGTATCGAGGGCGAGACCGGCATCGTGAACGAGGCGGACGATCTCACCGTTCTCAACACGGTCATCCTGTTCAAGAAGGCCGGTATCGTGGACAACGCCAAGAGCGGTACGGTCGTTCGTGACTGTCAGATCGAGGGTGAGGGCGTAGCCGTTGCCACCGCTGCCGAGAGTGCACAGATCATGTATAATACCGTCAAGGGCTCTACCGGCATTGCGCTGGGGGGCGGTGTGAATATGATCGCCGCTATGAACGCCTCCTGCGGTCCCATCACGGCAGACGGTGCCAAGAACACCGTTATCCTCAAAAACAGCATGTGCTGCGCCGAGGTGAAGAATTGCCATGCCGTTTATGTCATCGAGAACAAGCTCAAGGGTGCTCTTACCGCTACCAATAACAACTACATCATCGCCGATTGCAACTGCACGGGTAAGGATACCGTACAGGAGGGCAACGAGAATCAGAATGGTAACAACCTCATGGATGTAGATGCCCGCCTGCCCTACGGCGCAGACGAAAATCTCCTTCCCCATGTGGATAAGGACCTCTTTGTCGGCATGGAAAGAAAGACGGTTGTCCGCGATCCCGATGGTAAGAGCGAGCTGCCGCTTGCCAAGTATATCAACAACCGCGCCCTGAATGAGGAGGTTATCATCGTTCCTCCCGGTGCGTACTGCTCGGATGAGGCTTGGTCCTTCCCGCGTGAGGCCTCCAATACTACCGTTTACGCCTACGGCGTATATGCCGAGAGACAGAAGGATATCGGCTGTCAAGCCACCTTCCGTGGTGCCAAGAACGTAACCTTGAAGGGTATTACCTTCGCCTTCAAGCAGCAGTCCTGCGGTCAGGTATTCCTGCTTGAGAAGCTGGGCATGGAGGAGGATGACGTAACCGGATGGGTACGCGTGGTTACCGGCGCGGGTCTGATGGACGAGTTCGGTGATTCCAACAAGGCATACTACAACACCAAGGGCATGGGCGCACAGAGAATGGGCACCTTCTATGCCTATATGGATGCCGGCTTCTGGACGCTGCTGGAGACTGAAGAGGACGGCACCCGCCGCATGCGTGTTGCCAAGGATGTATACAACCGTCTGGCAGAGGGTGATATCCTCACCTGCCGTGGCTGCAATGGCGGCACGACCATCCCGGTTGAGGGCGGCTGTGAAAATATCATCTTCTATGATCTGACCATGTACGGCGGTGCTGCCGGCTTTGCCTGGGTAGAGCATGATAATAAGACGGCTACGACCTACTACCGTGTGCTCAACACCACGCGCTCGGGCGAGATTATTGATGAAGAAACCTACAACAAGTACCGCGCATACGAGAAAAAGTACAATGTCTCGACCGAGGTATATCAGGATGAGCTTGGTCGCTACCGTGGCTCGCCCTGCCATATCGGCTCGATCGACGCAACGCACACCACCCGCTGCGCACAGGGCTCTGTTTGTATTGCTTGTCTCTTTGAGAACATGTGTGATGACGGTACCAACCAGAACCACACCCACGGTCGTATCGCTGCCATGACCGATAATGGTGACGGCACCACCACCGTGCTCTACAAGGGTTGCCTTTCTATGTTCAGCTACAACTACCGTGGCAGAGAAAAGTGCACCGATCACAACTGCCGCGGCCTGTGTGCGCCCTTCTCGGTGGGTGACCGCGTTTATGTGTACAACTCCGCCGGCCAGCTGGTCTGCGATACGCCTGCCCTGACGGCTACCGTAGACGAGCCTGCTGCCATTGCCCCCGAGTATAACACCGAAATGCCGATGAGAAGCGTCACGGTTGCTACCTCTGCCGTGAACTTCAAGGCGCTGGAGGGCTATGATCTTTCCCGCAACACGCCCGATGACCGCCCCGGCGATAAGGTGCTGATTGACAATATGTCGCTTGCCTCCAACGGCTTTATCTTTGATAACGTGCTGGTTCGCAACATCCGCTCCCGCGGCCTTCTCATCAAGGCATCCGACTCCAAGATCATCAACTGCTCCTTCAAGAACATTGGTATGTCTTGCGCGGCGATCCTCTATGAGATCTTCTGGGGCGAGTCCGGCGTTACCGAGAATATGCTGGTTACCCGCAACCTCTTTGATCATACCGGCTACTTCCGTAATATTGACCGCTATGCACCGATCTCGGTGGAGGGTCTTGGCTCGCAGGTGGACGAGGATTACCTGCTCTACAAGAACATCATTATCACCGATAACGTGATCAAAAACCGCACCACCGACTACGCCGTATACATCAACTCGGCCAAGGGTGTTGTGATCAAGAATAACGATTTCGGTACGGTCAATGAGCTGGGTAACAAGTATGAAAGAGATATTCACCTCAACGGCGCGATGAATATCGAGATTTCGGATAACACCTATTCAAACCCCGATATCACGCCTGAAAACGGTATCTTTGCCGAGCACATCAAGAACATCTACGGTTCTGATGTGGTGGTAAATGGGAAAACACTTTACCCTGACGCAGAATGATAAAAACAACACAAAATGGCGAGCGTAAGCTCGCCTTTTTGTCTCCCTTGTCCTTCACCAAAACAGCGGACGTAGCTGCCGTCCCTCCTGCATGGCTGCAAAGGCCTCGCCCACGCGTGAAAAATCTGCCACCAAGGAGGCGGGCTTTTTGACGGGGTCATCCTGCGTAAGGGGGACAAAGTATACCCCCTTGCGCAGGGAGAGCGCCGCCAGATTTTGCAGGTTGGCAGACATGGCGTCGTTGGTCGCCAGCGCCAGCAGCATCGGTCGCCCCGTACGCATGTGCGCCTTGGCTGCCATGGTCACGGGGGTATCGGTAATGCCGTGTGCCATTTTGGCCAGCGTGTTGCCTGTGCAGGGGGCGATGATTAAAAAATCCAAGGGGGTTTTCGGCCCAAGCGGCTCGGCATCCACGATCGTGTGAATGATCGGCCGCCCGCACATTGCTTCCACCTCTCGCACAAGGTGGGCGGCGGCATAGAAGCGTGTATCGGTCGAATAGACCGCCTCGGACATGATCGGCTGGATCTCGTGCCCTGCAGATAGCAGCTCGCGCAAGGCGGCAAGCGAGTTTGAAAGGGTACAAAAGGAGCCGCAAAAGGCATATCCAATCAAAGACATACACCTCGTTTCTCAAATAGGATGGATCGAATTTCGTCAAATAGGTATTTTCCTGCGCTCTCGGGGGAAACCTTGCCGGGTAGCCCCGCCGAGGGGGGCAGGGGAATGCCGTGCTCGGCTGCCGCCTCGCGGTCTATGCCGCCACCGCCCAGATCGTAAAAGGGTGTGCCCGGCGCGAGTGATCGGATGGCATCGCGCGGAAACAGCAGGGCAGGCACGGTGCAGAAGACCGCGCGCACCTCTTGCGTCATGCACAGCACCTCCCCCTCAGGGATCGGGTACGGCTCTGCCCCCCACAAGGCAGCTTGCGCGCGTGCCTCTGCGCGGCGGGCATACAGCAGCACATGTGCTGAAAAAGCGCGTAACAGATGTACCAGATGCCGCGCAATGCGCCCCGCGCCGATGACGCTTACCGTTGTGCCCGCAAGCGAAACGGGCAGGTCAAGCACCGCCATGGCTACGGCAGCCTCTGCCGTCAGGGCGGCGTTTCGTTCCAGCAGCGTTTCACTTTGATAGTAGTCTGCCGTTTCTACCCCCGCTGCTTCTGCCATGGTCAGCAGGGAGGGGGAGAGCATGCCACCAAGGCAAAGACATTCGTCCTCCGCACGGGAGAAAATGTCCGAAAGGCGTGGCACGGCGACCCCCTTGCCTGCCGTCGGATAGATCCCATCTCGTGTGGCGGGAAGGGGGAGAATGATCGCCTCTGCACCCTGCACGGCAGAAAAAAGATCCTCTGTCGGATGCGGTGCGCCCTCCGGTAGGGCAAGGGATCGCACGGCGGCACCGTGTATTTCCAAAAGGCGGGCAACCGTGCGCATGCGCGCGTCCCCGCCGATGAGCGATATTTTCATAGGGTATCCAAGGAATGCGGTACAATACCAGTATATGCGTTCCCCCGCAAAGGTCGCTTTACTTTGTGCCGAAAATGTGTTATACTATATAAAAATAAAAAAGGAGAACGAATATGGCCATTGCGATCATTACAGGCGCCTCCTCCGGTATCGGCTACCGCTTTGCGCAGGAGATTGCCAAAACAGGTGAGGTAGATGGATTTTTGTTAATTGCCCGCCGCCGCGAGCGTCTTGTGGCACTTTCAGAGGAGCTTGGCAGGGGGGCAGAGGTGCTGGAGGCAGATTTGGCACAGCCCTCCGGCATTGAGGCGGTACGCGCATGGCTTGCCGAACGCAAGCCGCAGGTGCGCTATCTCATCAATGCGGCCGGTTACGGCGTGTTTGGTGACTATACGCAGGTCAGCGAGCAGGATACGATCGGCATGATCGACCTTAACGTCAAGGCTACGGTGCTGCTCTCGCACATGGTCATTCCCTATATGATTGCCGGCTCTAACCTGCTGGAAATGGGATCAGGTTCTGTTTTTACGCCGCTGCCCGGCTTCAATATTTATGCCTCGACCAAGGCCTTTGTCTACCATTACGCGCAGGCACTCGCCTACGAGGTGCGCGATCGCGGTATCCGTGTAACTGTCTTTTGTCCCGGCTGGGTCAAGACCGAATTTTTTGATCGTGCCGAGACAGAGAAGGCAGAGGGCCCGCGTGTGAAAAAGCCGATGCTGACGGTAGAATATGCGGTTTCTTGTGCCATGCGCGCCATGAAAAGGGGCAAGATCCTCTGTGCCTGCAACTGGTACACCAAAATGCAGCATCTTTTTTCCAAGATCCTGCCAAATTGCATTCCCATCGCCATATGGCGAAGCATGCTGAAGAAATAAAAACTAAAATACAGGAAACAGAAACAAATTTACTCTTGCGCTGTTCCTTCTTTCATTGTATAATGAAGAAAAAGCCTACTTGTAAGGAGAGATGGATATGAAGATCAGATGGGGCGTTATCGGCTGCGGCGGCATTGCCAGAACAAAGGGCATCCCCGGTATGATATTGGCCGAGAATGCAGAGCTGGTGGCCGTGCAGGACAGAAAGGCAGATATTGCCGAGGCCGTGCGTGATGAATTTGGTGCGAAATACGCCTTCACCCAGGCAGAGGAGCTTGCCGCGTGCGCAGAGATTGACGCGGTGTATATCGCCTCTCCTCTCTTTGCGCATAAGGAGCAGGTGCTTCTTTGTGCTGCAAACGGCAAGCATGTCTTGTGCGAAAAGCCGCTTGGGCTGAACACAACGGAAATTCGAGAGATGATCGCGGCCTGCCGTGAAGCAGGCGTGAAATTCGGTGTGGCGTTTATGGAGCGTTTCCACCGTCACCATATGAAGGCCAAGGAGCTGATTGCGGAGGGCGTGCTGGGCGAGCTTGTCTCGCTGAAGGCACAATGGTCGTTTGATTACCCGAAGGCAGAGGGCATTTGGCGGCAGGATATCCGTCTTGGCGGCGGTGGCGGCTTTATGGATGTTGGTACGCATTGCATTGACATTCTCCGCTACATGTCCGGGCTGGAGGTCGAGGAGGTTGTGGCACTCACGGGCAACCAGTTCTACGACTATACGGTAGAGGATAGCAGTCAGCTGCTTGCGCGCATGAACAACGGCGCGACCATGTATATCTCCTCCAACTACAATATGTCCACCGAGCCGGTGCGCTTTGAGATCTGCGGCAGAAAGGGCGCCATCTTTGGCGAGGGCAGCTTCTCGCAATGCGGGAAAGAGGCCAAGGTCTACATCCGCATGCTGGGCGAGGCACCAAAGCCCCTGACCTTTGAGGGGGAGCATAATAATATGTACACGGCAGAAATGGCCGGCTTTTCCGATGCCATTTTGCAGGATACCTGCCCGCCCGTGCCGGCCGAGGAGGGGCTTGCCGCCCAGCTGGTCGTTGAGGCAGCCTACCGCTCGCAGGCAGAGGGCATTCGCGCCAAGGTAGAGAAGTAAATAAAAAACAGCGTTCCGCGGAACGCTGTTTTTTGTGTTATTCTGCTTGCTCTTCAGCCTTGGGCTCAATGGGAGCCTCGCTTAAGCCCACGACCTGATCCACCGGCATCGAGAAGGCGATGCCTTGCCCGGGGGTGTTCAGACCAACCGCGCGGTAAAGCGCGTGCAGAATGTCTTCCTTGATGGCACTCTTTACGAGAATCATCACCAGTTCCTTTTCGGGTTGCACGGTAATGCCAAACAACTTTTCGGCCTCCATGTTTGCTGTGCCGCGCGCACGGATCACCGTACCGCCGCGTGCGCCAAACTCACGCGCCGCATCCATGACCGCATCGCTGAAGCCCGCGTTGACGATACAAAAGATCACTTCATGTTCAAATTTTTTCATACACGATCCCCCCGATGGTTACACAAAAATTGGTATACGGCAACGCCGATGGTGCCGCTCATGGGTACGGTGTAGGCAATGCCCTTGCCGTTTTTGATGGTGCGGAATTTTTCCTCCAGCATATGCAGCGCGTCAGCCGCGAGATCCTCGCGAATGATGCTGGCAATGACGACCTTTTCGTCATCGCCAAGGCCAAGGTATTGCAGCATTTCGGTGCTGGCGGTGCCTTGTGCGGAAAGGAACATTTGCATGTTGACGTCATAGGCCTGCAAAAGATCGGCATACAGCTCCGCCTTTTGGCGGTTAACGATGGTAAACAGCAGCTTCAGCTTGTGCGGGGCGGTGACCTGCTCTATCCGTTTGCTGCCGCGCGGTGCGCGTGCTGCCCGCGCGCGGATGGGCGTTTTTTCTTTTTTTGTGATTGCTTCCGACATAAAAAACCCCCTTACATAAAGCGAATGATCTGCTCGTCATCCGCATCCAGAATGCGCTTCATGGCAATGCGGTCACGCATGCGCTTGGCCATAATGGCACGGAAACCAAGTGTCTGAATGGTAATCAGCGGTGTCATGGCGACCATGGAAACCACGCCGAAGGCATCGCTCATCACACTTGCCTCGCCACTCAGTACACAACAAGCACCTACGGCAAACGGCAGAATAAAGCTGGAGGTCAGCGGGCCGCTGGCAACGCCGCCGGAGTCAAAGGCGATGGCGGTATAGATGCCGGGTACAAAAAAGGAAAGACCAAGCGAGATAAAGTAGCCCGGAATGAGGTAGTAAAGGATCGAGAAGCCAAAGACAATGCGGATCATCGAAAGTCCGATGGCCACGCCAACGCCAAGCGAAAGGGCGATCATCATCGATTTGCGGCTGACCGTGCCGCCGGTAATGTCCTCTACCTGGCGGTTCAAGACGTGCACGGCAGGCTCGGCCAAAACGACCACCATGCCAATGAGGAAGGCAAGGCCGATGACAAAGGCGGGGTGATTGCCGGCCAGCTCACAGCCCAGCTTGTAGCCGATAGGCATATAGCCCACCGAGACCGAGGTGAGAAAGACTACCAAGCCAATATAGGTATAGGCAATGCCAATGCCGATCTGCAACAGCTTTTTATGCGGCAGCTTGAGATGGGTGATCTGTAGGATGGCAAAAAAGATAACGATCAAACCCAAAGCCAAGGCAACCTCACCAAAGGTGTGGCCGGCGGTTTCTAACAGCTTGCCGATAAAATTGTCGGCAAGGGCGTAGTCCTCGGGAATTTTGTAGGGCATACTGCCATCTGCCGAGATGCCGAGCAGCAGCACGGCAAGAATGGGGCCGATGGAGCACATGGCAATCAGACCAAAGCTGTTTTCGCCCGCGTCACGTCCGCCAACCGTGGCGGCAATACCAACGCCAAGCGCCATGATAAAGGGCACCGTGATCGGCCCGGTGGTGACACCGCCCGAATCAAAGGCCAGCGGCATAAAATTGCCGTTGCCGCTGACGGCCAGCAGCGCCGCCAGCGCAAAGAGAAACATATAAAAGAAATGGAGCATAGAGGAGAGCGAGCGGCGAAAGACGATTTTCAAAACCGCCAGCACCAAGAAAATGCCTACACCCACACCAACCGTCACGATGAGAAGCGTGCCGTTCATTACCTCGGAGACCTGCTCGGCAAGGACGGAAAGGTCAGGCTCGGCAACCGTGATGAGAAGGCCCATGGCAAAGCAAACAAGCAGCAAAAGTGTCATGCTGCGGGATTTGGTAAGACCGGCACCGATATGCTCGCCCATCGGCGTCATGGCCAGATCTGCCCCCAGATTGAACAGGCTGATGCCTAAAATCAGCAGCGCCGTGGAAACAAGAAATGCAACAAGCTCCTCTCCCGAAAAGCTGACAAGCGGTGTCAGATTCAAGAGAAATACGATGGCTGCCACGGGCACAACCGAAACCAGTGCCTCGCGCAGCTTGGCAAGCAAAACCTTGCTCATGTCCCTCTCCCTTTTATGTATATTTGTATACAATTTCATTTTACCATTTATAATACAAAAAAGCAATGTCTTTTCGGTGGGTTTTGTAAAGTTTTTCAAGAGAAAAATGGAACCTTTGTATGGTGTTTTCTAGGCGTTTTCGACAAAAACAAAATTATTTGAATTTTTTATGAAAAACCATTGACTTTTCTGTTGATTTGTGGTAAAGTTCATTCGAATCAAGCAGTCGCCCTCGTACGCGCGGTCACGCGCGGCACAATGTTCAAAGGAGGATTTCTCTATGAACACGGAAATGATTCTCAAAAACAAAAAGATCCCCGCGGATGCCATGCCCATTGCAGAGCAGCTCGCGGGTGACGGTGAGCGTGTGTTGTTTGCCATTGTAGGCGATTTGTCGCTGAAGGGGAAATATGCCGACACCGTCATTTTTTTCACCGAGACAGCACTCGTCGCCTATGATGGTGTGCCCGGTGAAAGCGTGCGCTATGCCTACGCCGATATGGAGGAGGTCGTTTCCAAGCGGATGTATGGTAACGCCACCCTCTCGGCCAAAATGAAGGATGGCCGACGTCGCGTCTTCTTCCGCTATACCTATGCGGTGGCAGCCCTGTGTGACGCGGCAGCCCTTTTCGTCTCTCATGTGCGAGACGGGCAGGATCTGCAGGAGGAGCTGGCCATTATGGCCGTTACCTTTGAGCGTGCGCTCAGTGTGTGCCCCAAGTGTGGCCGTACGCTGCTGCACCCGGGGGCCGAGTGTATCATGTGCCGCTCGAAAAAGAAGATCATCAAAAAGCTGTATAAGTATATTCAGCCGCAGATGCCGATGATCATTCTTTGTATCTTCCTCTCGCTCTTTACCACCTTTATGGCACTGGTACCGCCTACCATCACCGGTTTTATTGTAGATAGCGTGTTTGGTGGCGGTGAGACGCAGTACGCGGTCTTTGCCGGCATTCAGCAATGGCTCGGCAACGATACACACAGGCTGCTGTTGACCATGATCCTGTGCTTGCTTTTTACATACATATTGCAGTACGGTGTCGGCATTATTCGTGCCTACCTTATGCGTACGGTCGGTGACCGTGCCGTGGCCGACCTGCGAAACGATATCTACCGCAAGGCACAATACCTGCCGATGAAGTTTTATGATAAGACCTCCACCGGCTCGGTCATCAACCGCATCGCAGGTGACTCGAACACGCTACAGACCTTTATGCTCCGCATCACGCAGGAGGCGGTCGTGCACTTCTTCCAGATGATCGGCATTATCGTCATCATGCTGGCCCTTAACCCGTCCCTGACGCTGCTCTCGCTCTTCCCGATTCCCATCATTGTGATCCTGACGCGCATCTTCTCGCTCAAGATTCGCCCCTATTACCGCCGTATCTGGCGGCGTTGGTCAAGCGTGTTTGCCACGCTCGCCGATACCATCCCGTGCGTTAAGGTCATCAAGTCCTTTACGGGTGAAAAACGCTCGGCCGAGCGTTTTGAAGAAAAGAATGCCGAGTGGCTTTCGATGGATCTGCGCCTTGGCAAGATCGCCACGGCCTTCCCGCAGTGCGTTTCCTTCTTCGTTACCTGCGGCTCGCTCATCATTTGGGCGGTGGGCGGCACCAATGTCATCAACGGCGTGGGCGGCTATTCGGCCGGCTTGATCGTCAGCTTCATCTCCTACGCCTCCATGTTCTATAACCCCGTTACCTTTTTTGCGAACCTCTCCGACTCCTTCCAGGGGGCACTTGCCTCCACCGAGAAGATCCTTGACATTCTGGAGGCCGAGCCGGAAACACAGTCCGAGTCGCACGTTGTGCCGGATAAGCTGCAGGGCAAGATCGAATTTTTGCATGTTGGCTTCTCCTTTGACCGCACCAAAAAGGTGCTGGATGACGTGACCCTGACTATTCAGCCGGGCGAGGTCGTTGGCATCGTTGGTACCACAGGCTCGGGTAAATCTACGCTGATCAACCTGCTCATGCGTTTCTATGACGGCTATTCGGGTGAGATCTTGGTGGATGGGCATAATATCAAGAACTTTGATCTCTCCGCCTACCGCTCGCAGATCGGCTATGTACAGCAGGAGCCGATGATGTTCAGCGACACCATTTTCCGCAACATTGCGTACAGCAATCCCGACGCGACCATTGAGGATGTGATTCACGCCGCAGACGTGGCCAACGCGCACGGCTTTATCGTGCGCCAGCCGGATGCCTATGACACCATGCTCGGCGAGCGTGGCGTGGGCGTTTCGGGCGGTGAAAAGCAGCGTCTTTCGATTGCGCGCGCGGTGCTGCTTGACCCGTCGATCCTTATCTTTGATGAGGCAACCGCCGCCGTTGACTCGGAGACCGAGCACCTCATCCAAGAGGCCATTGATCGCTTGATCGCGGGCAAGACCACCCTGATGATCGCCCACCGCCTTTCCACCCTGCGCCGTGCCAACCGCATCATCGTGGTAGACCAGGGGCGCGTGATCGAAAACGGCACGCCCGAGGAGCTGATGGCACTCAAGGGCAAGTATTATAAGCTCGTACAGATTCAATCGATGACGCAGGAGGCTGAGGCCATGCGTGAAGAAGAAAACTTTTAATGGGAGGCTGCCGCTATGGAACGAATTTATCTGACCGCATCCGACCGTGTAGAAAAGTTTGAGAATAACCTCGTTACCGTCCATTTTGCGGATGGCAGCGTGATGGAGGGGTTAGAGCCTCGTCGTCTCTTCCCCGTCAGCCTGCTTGATAAGTATATCACCCTGCTGGATAGCGAAGGGGTAGAAAAATGCGTCATTCGTGCCCTTGCCGAGCTGCCGCAGGAGTCCCGCGCCGTGCTACAGGGGGCGCTGGATGACTACTCCCTCGTTCCGCACATCACGCGCATTCTGGAAAGCGTGGAGAAGTACGGCACCCTGCGTTGGACGGTGGAGACCGACCGCGGCATCAAGTCCTTTGATATCCGCAACCGCAACCATGATATCCGCGTCAACCGTGACGGCAGCATCCGCGTGCGGGATGCGGACGATAACCGCTATATTATTGAGGATTATCATACCCTCGATAATCGCAGCCGCAAGGCGCTGCTGGCAGATCTATAACAAAAAGCCCACGGTACGCCGTGGGCTTTTTGTTATACGATGTCGTAGGTAAGGATCATACAGGATCTCTTTTCGTGGAGTGTCAGCGTAATTTCGTTTTTGGCGATATAAGAGGTCTTATGATCAAGGTTTGTGAAACAGTATTGCTTTCCGGCTGCGAAGCCCTTCAGAGCAATGGTTACTGATTCAAAGGGAGAGGCAGAGCGGCGAAAGGCCATGACCATGCCGCTTTGCGTATCGGGATCATGATACTGCCAGATCGCCCAAGCGGTATCATCCAAAACGGCAGAGCCGTGGTTGTAGAAATCCATCGAGAAATAGCGACGAATGGATCTGTATTCATCGGTTACGGCCTTCGCCCAGGCAAAGTCACCCTCGTCCATTGTTTGAAAAATCGCGTTGTAAAACGCACCGCCCCAGCTGGAGGCATACGAGCTGCGGACAGAATACGTATCGCTCTTGGTCTTGGTCGTACAGCCGTTGTAGGGTAGATAACAGCAAATGCCTGCGTTGTGCGCCTGCAAAACCTCGGGGTTGGCATTAAAATTGCATTGGTAATCGCTACGGAAAAAGAGCACCGTGCGTTTGAGAGCCTCAATATCAATTCTTCTGCCGCCGCTGGCACAGTTATCGATCAGCAGATGGGGGAACCGTTCAACCAAGGTGTCCCAAAAATGATACAGCCCCATGATGTGCTTGATCTCGGTCATGCCGCGACGGTTTTCTTCATCCTGCAAACGGAAATACTCCGTAAGCCCGGCATTGGAATCCTGGCGATAGCAGGACATACCAAGACGTTCAACGTAATCGCTCACCAAGTCAAGAATGTAGGCCGCGGCTTCCTTGTTCCCAAAATTCAGAATTTTGGATTTGTTGTTTGGAATGCTCAAAAACCAATCAGGATGCTCAAGCGTTATTCTTGTGCCGTCAATGGCTCGCTCCGCCTCAAGCCAAAGCATGAGACTCATATTCGCGTTGTTGGCTGTTTCGGCAACATCCAAAAGACCACCCGGATGCACTCTCGGATTGGTTGTCCACTCGCCCGTATGCTCGGACCAGTCACCGCTGAAGGTCTCATCGCATTTTTGGCAGTTCCCGTACCAGCCGGCATCAATCCAAATATCCTCAAAACGAATATCGTGCTTTTTCAACTCACGGATTCGCTTTTTCATTTCTTCGCTGGTAATGCCGCCCCACAGTTCAAATCCCATCAGAGATTCTCGCTCGGCATTTGTGCAGCTTTTGTGTGAAAAGTGGTTTTTGATCAGACGACGGAATTTATTGTGCTTGTCCTCGCTGTGCTTGTAGTGCATCAGGAGAATAGAGGACGTGCGGATTTTTTCTCCCGGCTTCAGGTAAAACCTTGTTTCTTTGAGTCCGGTTTTGATCTGAATGCCTTTCTCCTGCTTGGTAAAGGAAGCCTTCCAATCGCCGGACCAACCAATGGCCGCGATATATCCATCGCCCGAGGCCGTCACATCAAAGAAGGGCATCATTCCGTCGCTGGAACGACCATCCTTGTTCGAAAAGGATTTTGTTTTTCCGGCTGCCTTGTCCAGATATTCGTTGCGAAAGCCAAACTCCTTGGCACTGATCTCATCATTTTCAATATACAGCTCGCCCGGTATGCATCCGGTCATGGAGATCACACGGGCATCTCCTGCCGTTGGCATAAAGCCGGAGGCAGGAATAGGGGGGAAGGATAGCGACAGGCAGGTGTCGCAATCCAGAATATCCGAAAAAATGCCGCTATCGGTTGAGGAGGAGTTTTCAAACCACAGCACCCACTCTACTGCATCGTAGGCTGCATATTCCGTTTTGGCAAGCGTAACGGTAATGCCATTCTCGAAGGCATAGATGCCGTCCTTCAAGCAGGAGGCATCAAACGGCTTGCCGTTATAGTGCAGGCTGAAATTCGGCTTCATTTCTGATTCTCCCTTTCTATCATGTGGTTGAGGTTATCTATGCACCAGCTGTTGTAGCCATACCACTCGTCGGGATTCACAAAGGCGTAGTACTCGCCGTTCTTTTTGCAAAGCGCTTTTTCCTCTGTGTGGTTGTGCTGCATATGGTTGCCAAGAAAAATCTCTACCGTTTCCTCCTGCAGACGGTGCATAGACCGTACAAAGTCCTCGCGCAGGGAATAGGGAAGATGGTAGGTATCCAAAAACTCACGGCACAGCGTGTTAATGCCCATGCCGCCGTGCAGTCCGGCGCGGAAGGTCTTTTCACCGTCATGCACGTCAAAGAAATAGGACATGGCTCCCGGCGTGTGTCCCGGCGTTGCAACGGTACGTACGGTCGTGTTGCCGAGCGTGATTTTGTCACCATCCGAGAGGAGAATATCCGGCTCAAAGGTCTCGGCGAATTTCATGTCAAGCTCCTTGGCGTAGGAGAGGTCAAGCTTGCCGTTGGCATACTCTCTGTCCTCCTTGCCAAGGGCAAGCTTGGCGCCTGTCAGCTCGCGCAGCGATCTTGCCGCGCCAAAATGGTCGATATGCCCGTGTGTGAGCAGAATGTATTTGATATCGCGCGGGTCAAAGCCCATACGGTGAATGTTGTCGATGACGATGAACAGAGAATGCTGGTAGCCTGTGTCCAGCATGATGAGTCCGTCACCTGTATCAATGAGATGACAGGAGGCGGGCTTGGTGCCGACAAAATACAAATTGCCGAGTATGTTGATAGGCTCGAACAGATCCTCGCTGAAATTCAGATAATGGTACATAAAATCCTCCTTATTTATACCAAACAAATTCCAATCAATGACAAAATACCGCCACACAGCCCGACAAGCTGTCTTCGCGTCAGCCGCTCCTTAAACAGCAGCACCGACATCAGCGAGCTTAAGACGATCGCGCTGCCGTTCACCAGTGGAAAAAACAGCTGGCTGGGAAGCAGACCGGACAAGCGCAAATTCAAAAAGTTCATGCAGTAGGTGCAAAGCCCGCACACAACGGCCAGCATCACATGCTTTTTGTTAAAATGCAGCGCAGCAAAGCTTTTTTTGGCGCGAATTCTGCTGTAAAGGAGAGAGCAAACAAAGGCAATCAGCAGAAAGCCGTTTGTCTCCTCCTTGTACGGGGAGCTTTGATGTACCTTCTGCAGCACGCCAATGCTGCCTTGCAGCAGAAATGCTAGGGCACAGAAGAACAGCCAACGGCGGTTGGCCTTTTCTCCTCCTTTTTTGGTGTCGAGGGAAAGGTAAAGAAAGCCGATCAGAACGATGACCAAAATCAGCTTAGGAATGCTGAAGCCCTCTCCAAAGAACACGCCCGACATGGTGGGAATGATCATAGAAGAGGTGGTGATCAGCAGGGTAATGTGCATCGGCCCTGTGGAGAGGGACCGCATTTTATACAGATTGCTGAGCGCGGTCACCGTGCCAAACAGCAGCGCAAGCAGCACGGTAAAGAGAGACAGGCTGCCGCCAATTAAGGAGAGGCCGAACAACAGAATGCATACCGCATACGCAATGATGTTAAAACGGTAGACATGGTCGTTTGTTGTCAGATCCTTCTTGCAAACATTGTTAAAAAGGCAATTTTGAAGAACCATCGAGGAGATGGAAAGAATCACTTGAATGGGGATCATCGCTTTTTCTCCGCGTGCAATCGGTTGCACGATGCTTAAAAATTTTAGTTGAATTGGTGCATATTGCTTTTCAGCACCAGCTGAACATCGGTGTATACGGTTTTGGGGCAGGTCTCTCCTGTGATCAGATGTTTAATCAGCCCATCAAAGGCAAGCTCCATCTGGTGCGCCACATTCTGTGCAATGGTGGCGGAAATGATGCCCTTTTCGAGGTACTGCTTGATTTCATCATAGGTGTCAAACGCAACGAAGGGAAGGTGGATTTCGTGTTTCTCAAGATAGCGGCTAAGGGGGGCGGAAAGCCCACTGGTGATATAGATGCCATCGATTCTGTCATTCCATTTTTCAAAAATGCTCGGCAGGATTTCTTCAAAATACGCCTCATTATCCTTCATGTCAATGCTGTCGGCAAGGGTAAGGCCAAATTGCAGGCAGGCCTTGTCAAAGGCGGTGGATGCATCCGCGTGCAGCGCACTTTCGCTGTCACCCGTAAAAAGCAGGATGTTTTTTCTCTTGGCAACGGTCAGGCAATTTGATAAAAATTCTGCGGCAAGAAAGGATGCCGTTTCTTCATTGTGCTTGGAGGCAAACAGATAGTCCGCTTCGCGGTTGATGGCCTGCACCTGCACAACAGCAGGCGTGCGCTTGTACACCGTGTTGATGATATCGGTGTATTTTGTCGAGCTCATGCCGGTTAAGATCACACCGTCGTAATCGCGGTAGCGGTCAAGCACCGTGCGATAATCGTCCATCTTGTGTGTAAGCGGATTCATGAGCGTGATGTCGTAGGTGATCTTGTAGTCCTTTAGCTTGTCGTATGCGTTCCGGATGCCTGCCGTCATCTTGTCTGTATTGACCAAAAAGCGGCTGTTGATCAAAATGCCGATGCGCACGGTCTTCATGGACAGGCGAGAGGCAAAGCGGTTCGGGGTGTAGTTGTATTTTTTCGCAGCCGCCAGCACAATTTGGCGTTTTTCCTCATCAATTCTCGCCTCGGGATTGAAAGCGCGGCTGACCATGGATGGTGTCATATGCAGTTCTTTTGCGAGCGTATAGATGGTGACCGTCGACATTTTTCTCCCTCCTTGTGCAATCGGTTGCATGTGCATTATAACATAATCAAAAGTATTTGTCAAGTGCTTTTTGGTCAGTATTAGCCAGCAAAAAGAACGAATAGGAATGCCGCCGCAAAGACCACATAGATGACGGCATGAAAAGCAACTGTGCGGTATTCATAGGTCAGCACGCAACGCACACCCCGTTCGGTCATGCCCACGGCGCGATAGACGCGCAGGGCGTTTTGGCGTTGCGCCTTTTGCAGGCGGATCATATAAACGACCTGTAGCACTCCAAAGAGGCAAAGTGCTAAAAAAGCAAGCATGGCAAACAGAAGAAGATTGCCTACCACCGTGATGGAGGTGGCAACGGTATCTATCCCGTCAAAGGGGTTGGCATCCACCGTGATGCTGCTGCCCCAAAGAGAAGCAAAGAAGACGATGGCTAAAAGTGGATATAGTGCCACGGCAGCCAGCATCAGAGAGATGCGGCGATAGGGACGCTTGTAATAATCCACGCTCTTTTTGGCAATGCGCTGCTCAACCGGCATGCGGCGAAAGGTGTGAGAACGTCGGTAATGGTGCTCCTCGGTCTCCTCCTCTCTGTTATGGCGGCGGATCTCTTGAATGATCACATCCTGCCGGCGCGGCAGCGGCACCCATCCGAAACAAAGAGAAAGCAGGGCGGCAAGAAGCATCAATAAAAGCAAAAGCGGCAGCTTGGGGAAGGGGGAGGGGGCAATTCCCATGCAGGCAACCAGCGCATTGGAAAACAGCGAGGCAGGCAGGAGACCTACGAAGGCACCAAGCGCAGCCGGTAGGACATAAAGCAGAGAAAGCTCTGCCAGCATCAGCGTTTTACGTTGCGCGTTCGTCGCGCCAAGCGAGGTCAGCGTGGCGTAAAATTGTGCGTTCTCCTCACGCCGCATCCTGCAAAAGAGGTAGAGCGACAGAACCGCCAAGGCGGTCAGCACGGCAGAGACTGCCCGAAACGCGCTGATCAGATCGTTGATAAATTTTCGGTAGGTAGCAACCGATTGCCCAAGCGTCAGGCTGCCAAGGTCTGCGCAAAGACATAAAAAGAAGGAAACGGCCAGCATAGAGAGGGCAACAGCCCCGGCTTGAAGAAAGAATTGCTTGCCACCGCAGCGCAGTCTTGCGCACAGCAATTTGGCAAGAGGGTTTCTCTTAATGCGCTTCATCGCTCACCACACATCCGTTCTGTAAGGTAATGATGCGCCCCATCCGTGCGGCTACGGTGTTGCTGTGCGTCACCACGATCAGGGTGATGCCTCGCTTACGGTTCAGCCTGCAAAGCAGGTCGAGGATCTCCATGCCCGTCTCCTCGTCCAGATTGCCGGTCGGCTCGTCGGCCAAGATCAGCGAGGGCTGCCCAAGCAACGCCCGCGCGATGGCCGCGCGCTGCTGCTGCCCGCCCGAAAGGGCAGAGGGAAAATCTGCCTCCCGTCCCGCAAGGCCTACCGTTTTCAAAATGTCGGATAGCGCCTGTTCGTCTACCTCTTTGCCGTCAAGCTCTATGGGCAGCGTGATGTTATCGCGGATATTCAGCTCGGGAATCAGATTGAAAAACTGGTAAACCACACCAACCCGGCACCGCCGCATGCGTGAAAGCTCGTCAGGCGACAGGTGTGTGACTTCCACCTCGTCAAAGAGGATGGAACCGCTATCCGGCTTGTCCAGACCGCAGAGGTGGTTGAGCAGAGTAGTCTTGCCCGAACCGGAGCGACCGACGATCGCCACCGATTCCCCGGCGGAAAAGGAAAGCGAAACGCCGCCCAGCGCGGTAATGGCTTGCTCTCCTGATCGGTAGATTTTCGTCAGATCGGTGATCTTGATTTCCATATGTGTCCTCCTGATAAAAAGATGTGGGAGCTTTGAGAAAAGGTCCCACATCTATCAATGTCACTTGTGTTATGCAATAACGGTCGGCTTTTTGTGCGCGAAGATCTCGTTTGCGTTGTTGACAAAATCCTCACATGTCAGGTCGCGCGGGCGGGGGAGCGTCTTGGGGCTTTCAAAGCCCAGCTCATACAGCCATACGCCCCGGTAATCAATGGCGGCAAAGGCCTGCGCGATGGCGGTCCAGTTCAGCCGTCCCTCGCCCGGCAGCCAATGCTTTTCGTCTACGAAATCATAGTCCGAGATATGTGTGGTTACGATCTTGTTGCCAAGACGATGGATAAAGGAAATTGGCTCCTCGCCGAGCAGATGGTTGGTATCAAAGCATACGCCAAGGCGCGGGTCAATTTCGGTCAGGCGTGCCATTTCGGCCGCATTTTTGCCAAGACAGGTGCGCGGCAGGTTTTCAACGGCGATCATACCGCCGCATTTCGCTGCTACATCTGCCAGTGTATACAGGCTCTCCTGCGCGGTCAGCATGCGTTCCTCGCGCTCACCGTCGGCAATCGGCTCGCCGCTCGGGTGAATGACAAATTTGTCAATGCCGATTGCTGCGCCGCGCTTGAGGATCTCTGAAAGACGGGTGATGCTGGCGCGCTGCAGCTCACGGTTGGTAGAAGAGATGTCTATGATATGGAAGGGCATAAAGGGGAGATGCAGAGACCACAGCTTAACGCTGTGCTTGTTCGCCCACGCCGCAACATCCGCATAGGGGAGCGTGTCGTATTGCTCGTTGCTGATGCTGATCTCCATCGCTGCGATGCCGGCATCATGGTATTGGACAAACAGTTCCTCGCAAAGGGGTTTTCCGCAGCTGGAAAGGCCGATAGGGTACATGGGGTTCCTCCGAATTTATTTGGTAATGGGTGAAAGATCCTCCTCACCAAGCCCCAGCAGGGTGGAGACAAAGGAGGTGTGGTCGGCATAGGTTTGGTGGGCGAGGTGATCGTGCGCGTCAGAGCCAAAGGTAAAGCGGCAGCCGCATTCCTTGGCCAGACAAAAGAGGTGCAGGACAGGATCCTGCTCGATCTCGGCGTGTGTTTTGCGCCCCCAGCAGGACATATTGATCTCAATCGCGATGCCCTTTTGTGCCGTGCGATCAAACAGGCGGCGGTAGCAATCGTCGGAGATCAACTTCAAAAGAAGGCGGTTATCATACGGGCAGCATACCGCCTCAAATGGGTGAGCCATGGCGGTGATATAGCGACTGACCGGGCTCTCAATGATCTCGCGGTAGGCGTTGACCATGTAGTCTGCGTGTTTTTCATAGGGCTCGTACAGGCTGGCGGGCATCATCATATGCGTGTGCGAGTTGGGCACGATGATAAAATCCATCCTCTCGGCCACCGCCTCGGTAATGGCCACACCATGGTGAAAGGGGTCATATTCGGTCTCACAGCCGAACAGAATCTCCACGCCCTGCCCACGCAAGGCATCCAGCTGCGGGCGCAGCTGCTCAATATGTGCGGTGTTTTGCGGGCCGTAGAAACTTTCTACCCCCTCGCGCGGGAAGACCGCGTCAATGTGCTCATCCCAGTAGTGGTCGCTGAAGCCGAGCTTAGTCAGGCCAATTTCCTTGGCAATGGCCAAATACCCCTCGGCATGCGCCTCGCGATTCGCACAAAGTGAAAGTGCCGTATGGATATGCAGATCATGTGTAATGGTCATGGTATACCTGCTAACATGTGTGTTTTTTCCATTATAGCACAAGTCTGTATAAAAAACAATATTAAGAAAAGAAAATGACCGGATTGTTTCTTTCGTTGCTATAAGTCCCCATCTGTCCCACATCAAAAAAAACAAAAAAGACCACCGTGTGGTGGTCTTTTTTGTTTGGTGGAGCATAGGGGATTCTTCTTGCATTTTGCAAAGCCCATCGGAAAAGGGGAGAGGTAGCGCTTTGCAAAATGCTTCGGTCACCGTTCGAGCAACAATCCCCCGGATTGTTTCTCTCACTGGTTCGAATCCCTCGTCTGCTCCACATTAAAAAACAAAAAAGACCATCGTATGGTGGTCTTTTTTGTTTGCCTTAAACGAGTGAAAAGGTCAACTGGGGTAGGTAAAACTGAAAAAAAGGTCAACTTTTTCCTCTGCTGCCTTCTCGACAAATTGGAATTTGATTGTGTTCATCACAAATAATGATTAAATATTTTTCTAAAATCTGATGCAGTATTATACTTTTTGGCTCGAACTTTCTTGTCTTTTTGAGTTTCGTCAATTATTTTCATATGTAAGACCAGCCGAGATGTTTTTAAAAACTCAATCTCTATTGAAAAAGAAGGATTAAAGTGAAACATAAAAAACATATCTTTTTCGTTTGCTGTAGAGAGCAAATAGTAATTACCATTTTCGTCAATAATTCTGTATTTTCTCTTTCCGACTGCCGCTCCACCTCGGTTTTTAAATCCGAATGTATCATCTTGCTCGATTTTAAAAAATTTGATAGTTATTTGTTCAATATTTCTATTTTTTATATCCTTTTTGGCTTTACAATAAAGAATTAACAACGGAAGTGAAAAACAATAAATAACGAGGAATAGGACGGGAATAATCCAAATGAAACCATTCGCATTACCAAAGGCAATGGTTGCAACAAGACTAATGACAAATAAAACAGATACGATTAAAAGCCAACTAAGATAATCTGAAAAGAAAGTGCGAATGACACTTTTGTATTGTTTGCTCATTATCCTCCTTTACCAAAAGATGCGTTCGTCAAATTCTTATTTATCGGTGAGTTTATTATACCACACTATCGTAAATAAATCAAGGCGTAGCCTTGTATATCATCAATTCCGAAGGAATTGCATATCATCAACACGGAGTGTTGTATATCATCAAGCCGCAGGGAAATGCACGCTGGCGCGTGATGAGATACAAGGGCGCAATGCGCCCTTGATGATATACACGACTGCGTCGTGATGATATACCAAGCCTGCGGCTTGGATAAACAAAAACAGAACATTTGTCTACCGACAAATGTTCTGTTTTTGTTGGTGGAGCATAGGGGATTCGAACCCCTGACCCCAACACTGCCAGTGTTGTGCGCTCCCAACTGCGCTAATGCCCCGTCCTTTGGTATTGTAGCAGATAAAAGCCTCGCTGTCAAGTCCTCACGGCAAAAAAATTACAAAAATCTTTGGGCGCGCTCTTTCGTCCTCTTTCGGCGGATAGGGAAAAAACGCGATATTTTTTTCGTTCTTGTGCGGAAAAACGGCAAAAATACGGATTTCCCGCGGTGATATTTCGCTTTTTTTCGCCCGCCCCTTCTTGTATGATAAAAGAAAAAACGGAGGCGGCCATGGCGTTTTTATGGATGAGTGAAGGTGGGGCGGGGGAGGAATATCCCCTCTCCGGTGGGCAGATCGAGGAGATCGAGGCAGCGCGCATTGAGCCAAATCCCGCGCAGCCGCGTCGGGAATTTGATACAGAGGCGTTGCTTGCCCTTTCCGAGAGTATTCGCCGGCACGGCATTTTGCAGCCGCCTGTTGTACGGCGTTTGCCGGGCGGGGAAAAATACGAGCTGATTGCCGGCGAGCGCCGTCTGCGCGCCGCGCGAATGGCCGGCTTGGAGATCCTGCCATGCCTTGTGAGAGAGAGCAGCGCGGATGAGAGCGCCGAGCTTGCCATCATTGAAAACTTACAGCGGCGAGATCTTGACATCTTTGAGGAGGCCTCTGCCATTGCGGCGCTGTGCGACCGCTTTCGGATGACGCAGGAGCAGGTTGCCGCCCGTTTGGCGGTTAGCCAGTCTTATGTAGCCAACAAGCTGCGTCTGCTTCGCCTTTCTCAAGGGGCGCGCGGCGTGATCGCCGCCGCCGGCCTGACCGAGCGGCACGCCCGCGCCGTGCTGCGCCTGCCCGAGGAACGCCGAGAGCCTGCCTTGCGCCATATGGCCGACGAGGGCATGAACGTAGCTGCGGCTGAAAAATATGTCGAGCGGCTGCTGGAAGAAAAAAGGCCGCGTGCGCGTCATGCAGGCGTGATTAAGGATATTCGCCTCTTTTACAACTCGCTGGATCGAGCTATGCGCTTGGTGCGCGAGGCGGGGATCGACATTGCGGCCGAGCGGCGGGAAAATGAAGGGGAGATTGAGCTGACCATTCGCATTCAAAAGCCAAGTGGCGCACGAATAAAACGACCGCAGACAAAGGATGAGGTCGGATGATGGAAAAAATGAAACTTTTTCTTTTGTTTTTTATGAAAAAGGGTTGCAATCCGCAAAAAACGTGTTATAATATAGACAATGATTAGAATAAAGGATGAAGAGTGGGCGCAAGTTCACTCTTCCTTTTATTGTGAACAGCAATCACTTGAGAACCAAAAGGAGGGTTGTTTTTGAGAAAGACGAATGTGGCAAGTGAAGTAGAGGCTCTTCTCCGCCCGGTGGTGGAGGGGCTTGGGTACAGCCTGTGGGATGTGGTCTACCGCAAGGTGGGCGCTGACTGGACGCTGACCATCACCATCGACCATGAGGACGGCATCTCGATTGACGATTGCGAAAAGGTGCACCGCACGATCGACCCGATTCTGGATGAGGCAGATCCGATTGAGGATTCCTACCAGCTGGAGGTCTCTTCTCCCGGTATTGAGCGGGAGATTCGCACCGATGCGCACATCGCCGCCTGCATGGGCGAGGAGATCGACGTTCGCCTGTTTGCCCCGCATGAGGGCAAGCGTGCCTATACCGGTATTCTTGCCGGCTATGAGGCAGGGGCGATCACGCTGCAAACGGCAGAGGGGGATGTTACGATTCCGCGTGCTGCCATCTCGCATATGAACACAACCTACCAAGAATAAACAAAGGAACAATACGAAAGGAAAAGCGGACTACCCCGCAGGACAAAGAAAACAGATGAACACCGAGTTTTTTAACGCCCTTGACCTTCTTGAAAAAGAAAAAGGCATTCCGAAGGAATACATGATGGAGAAGGTCACCGCCGCGCTGACCAGCGCCTTCAAGCGTGAGCTTGGCGGCACCGATAATGTTAAGATCGTGCTTGACCCCGTGAAGAAGGATATGAAGGTTTACCAGCTGCTGACCGTGGTGGCCGAGGTCACCGACCCCGAGACCGAGGTAACGCAGGAGGAGGCCATTGCCATTAAGGCCGACAAGCACAGAAAGTGCAAGACAAGAAGCACCAAGATCGGCTCTGTTCTGGAGCTGGAGCTGGATACCAAGAACTTCCGCCGCCTTTCTGCCTAGGCTGCCAAGCAGGTGATCATTCAGGGCATTCGCGAGGCGGAGCGCAATATCGCCATTCGCGAGTATGAGAATAAGCGTGAGGAGATCGTGACCGCCCTCGTTGATAAGATCGACGATACAGACGGCAGCGTGATCCTGGATACCGGCACAAGTCGTGCCGTGCTGACCAAGGCAGAGCAGATTCCCGGTGAGCGCTTTGCTGTTGGCGACCGCGTGAAGGTCTACATCTCCGAGGTGCGCAGCGAGGCA
Organism: Clostridia bacterium; assembly: GCA_017462545.1. GTDB lineage: Bacteria > Bacillota > Clostridia > Oscillospirales > CAG-272 > UBA1740. The sequence continues at coordinate 2,597 of JAFTQX010000076.1, read as the reverse complement.
TACGGCCCGCTGGTTACCCTTTCCCGTGTACACCCCGGTCTTGTTAAGCGTCTCTTTGAGCTGGAGATCCCCGAAATTCAGGATGGCACCGTGCTCATTAAGGGCATCGCCCGCGAGGCAGGCTCTCGTACCAAGCTGGCCGTTTACTCGCGTGACGAAAACGTAGACGCCATCGGCGCTTGCATCGGTAATCGCGGCATGCGTATTGATGCCATTCTGCGTGAGCTGCAGGGCGAGAAGATCGATATCATCCAATACAGTGACGATCCGACCGTCTTCGTGAGCGAAGCTCTTTCGCCTGCCAAGGTCCTTTCGGTGGAGGAGGATGGCGAACGCTCCTGCCGCGTGCGCGTAGCACCCGATCAGCTTTCGCTTGCCATCGGTAAGGAGGGGCAGAATGCCCACCTGGCCGCCCGCCTGACCGGCTACAAGATCGACATTAAGACCTGATACCGAATTTACGACCGCAAAAGAAAAAGGGAGGATCGACATGGAGCAAACGTCTCGAAAAAAAATACCGGAGCGGCGATGCACCGGTTGCGGTGAGCGGTTTCCCAAGCAGCAGCTGACCCGTGTGGTTCGCTCGCCGGAGGGGGAGATCTCGTTGGATGCTACCGGTAAAAAGCCGGGGCGCGGCGCGTATCTCTGTAAAAACCCCGCCTGCCTGAAAAAGGCGCGAAAGTCGCGCCGGCTGGAGCAAAACCTTGCCGTGCAGATCCCCGATGACATATACGACATGCTGGAAGGAGAGTTAACGGGTGAAGGGTGAAGAAACAAACGAGATGAAGCACTTTCTCGGCTTTCTCGGGCTTTGCCGCCGTGCGGGTAAAATCGTGTGCGGTACGCCACTTGTTTGTCTTGCCTTGCAAAAGACACCTAAGCCGCCTCTTGTGCTTTACGCATCCGGTTCCTCGGCCGCTACGAAAAAGAAGATCGAAAGCAAGTGCGCCTTTTACGGCGTTACCGTACGGGAGCTTCCCATCTCCCCCGCCGATCTTGCTGCGGCACTTGGCAAGGGCAGCAATCTTGCCGCCGTTGCTATCACAGACCCGGGCTTTGCCGATGCCATGCAGAAAAAGCTGGCAACCATGAAGGACAGTTAACTCAATTGTTCGGTACCCCAATTCGACAGGAAAGGAATCTTTCGCACGGCGAAAGTTAGGAGCTACGATATGACGCAAACTAAATATAAGATCGCACAATTGTCCAAGGATCTTGGCATTTCCAACAAAACGATTCTGGAATTGATGAAGGCTGCGGGCGTAGAGAAGAAGACCGGCGGCGCGCTGGAGGATGGCGAGCTGGATCTTTTCTTTGACCGCCTGACCGAGGAGAATCAGCTGGAGAACCTTGACGAGTACATCAGCGGCAAGGCCAAGATCGTGATGGCTGTAGAAAAGAAGGAAGAGCCAAAGGCAGAGGAGCCGAAGAAGGAAGCCCCGAAGGCCGAGGCGCCCAAGGCGGAGCCTCCCAAGGCAGCCCCGAAGAAGGAGGAGGCGCCGAAGGCAGCTGCCCCGCAGCAAAAGCCGCAGCAGCCTGCCCGTCCGGCACAGCCGCAGCAGGCACAGCAGCAGACACAGCAGAGACCGCAGCAGCCGCAGCAGCGTCCCGGCCAGGGGCAGCGGAATGATCGCCCGACCGAGCAACGAGGAGATCGCCGTCCCGGACAGGGGCAACCGCAGAGACAGCAGCAGCCTACCGCTGCTCCCAACACCTCTACCCCGGCACTTGACCGCCAGAAGAAGGCAGAGGCTACCAAGCCCCAGCAATCCCCCGCTGCCCAGCAGCCCCAGAAGAAGGAGCAGCAGAAGAAGCAGCACCAGTCCTTTAAGACTATTATCCCCACCACGCCTGTTTCGAGTGAGAATGTAGAGGTTGTGGTGGCCAAGGAGAAGAAGACGCGCGTGGTCGATACCCGTACCTCGACCGTTGACCTCTCGAAATATGACGATCGTCTCAACAACTTCATTCCCGGCGCGGCAGACCTGCGCGGTGAGCGTCAGAAGCTGAAGAAGCAGGATAACCGCAACAGCTTCAACAAGGGACGTGAGAAGGATCGTATGGCGCAGGAGAAGCTGCGCCGCCAGCAGGAGATGCTGGCCCGTAAAAAGCAGTTAGAGATCACCATTCCCGAGATGATTACGGTCGGCGAGCTGGCCTCCCGTATGAAGAAGACCTCGGGCGAGGTGATCAAAAAGCTGATGATGACCGGTGTCATGGCCACGGTCAACCAGGAGATCGATTACGATACCGCCTTCCTCATTGCCGATGAATTTGGCGTGAAGGTAGAGAAGGAGGTTGTCGTTACCATTGAGGAGAAGCTGTTTGACGAGACCGTAGACAGCGACGATATGCTGGAGGAGCGCGCTCCCGTTGTCTGTGTCATGGGTCACGTTGACCATGGTAAGACCTCGCTGCTTGATGCCATCCGCCACACCAATGTTACCCGTGGGGAGGCCGGTGGTATTACCCAGGCCATTGGTGCTTACCGTGTCAATATCAATGGCAAGGATATCACCTTCCTGGATACCCCCGGTCACGAGGCGTTTACGGCCATGCGTGCCCGCGGTGCCCAGTCTACCGATATTGCCATTCTG